>JBILQZ010000228.1:0-2767 GCA_044372935.1 Sediminibacterium sp.
GCTTTCCAAAGAAAACGCAAGTACACTTAAAAGCAATCAGAAAAGTCATTAAAGCAAATGCACCTGAAGCAATAGAACAAATTGCCTATAAAATGCCTGCATTTAAATTGAATAAAAAACCATTGATCTATTTTGCTGCCTACGAAAAACATATTGGTTTCTATGCAACTCCTAATGGACACGCAAAATTTACGAAAGCACTTTCAAAATATAAGCAAGGTAAAGGTTCGGTGCAGTTTCCAATCGATGAGCCAATGCCCTTAGAATTGATTCAAAAGATTGTAGCGTTTAGGGTAGTTGAAACTAGTGCAAAATAAATATTTTTACTATTTAGGAATAACAACAAGGTCTTTAAAATAGCCCTCTGTTCCAATGTCAACAAACAAGCCTATTGCTCCTGCTGCATTTGCGCCATGCTTTAAATCGTTTACAATCAATACAGGTTGTTTGCTGTTGTTAATGTACAACTTTGCTTGGCTATTTGCCACTTCTATTTTAAGTTGTATCCATTCGTTCAAGCCCATGTCGGCATAGCTTTCATACATGCCTGGAGCGATTGTTCTCAGCACATTGTACTTAAAATCTGGATAAGAAAAATATTGTACGGCCCTATTTCTGCGAAGCTGCACATTGGCTCTTCCATTTGTAGGTCGAATATAAATACTTTCAAATTGAGTATTGTCAGTGTTGATTCGAAAAGCAAGTCCGATGAAACCCCTTGCCGAATCAGCTGCATTAGGCAATAATTTACTAAGTACTTTAACTTCGATTAAGCCATTTGTAAAATCTACATTTTGTATCTTAACAAAAGTAGGCTCATCTACTGCAATTACTTTTGGGTCTTTAACAACCCTTAAAACTGTTTCTGATCCATTTTTGATTAGAGAATCAAATACGCCAACTGCATCATATTGTTTTTGATTCAAATCAATTCTTTGAGCTGTAACTTGTTTTGAAACAAGCCCAATTAAAGAAATAAATATGAATAAAAGCTTACTATTTTTCATGATATATAATTTATGAACGAAAAGATTCCTGCTCTAGCAGAGCTAAATATTTTCAATAAAATTGTAAAAAACAATATAGCAACAATAATATATTTCATGGTAATTTTAACAAAAATAACCTCAAAGCTTGTACTTTAGTGACTAAATATTAAGGAAATGGTTCATATTCATCAAATAGGCCTTCAAAATATTGAGCAATTACAAGCAATAGGCAGACAAACATTTGCTGAAACTTTTGCCGAAAGCAATAGTGCCGACAATATGGCCAAATACTTAGAAGAAGCTTACGCACATGATAAATTAAGCGCAGAATTGAAGGATCCAAATTCTTTATTTTATTTTGCCATAAATGAAAATGAAGTCATTGGATACTTGAAAATTAATTTTGGAAATGCACAAACAGAGTTAAAAGACAATACAGCTCTTGAAATAGAACGCATTTATGTTACTAAAGCATATCATGGCAAAAAAGTTGGACAGTTATTGTATGATAAAGCCATTGAAGTCGCAAAAGAAAAAAAAGTGGGCTACGTATGGCTAGGTGTTTGGGAGGAAAACCATAGAGCCATTCAATTTTATACAAAGAATGGTTTTGTAGCATTTGACAAACACATTTTTGAACTCGGAGATGATGCGCAAACAGATATCATGATGAAATTAGAATTAGTAAAATAATACAAATGGACACAGGCGTTGATCAGTATATTAGTAAAGCAAAATCATGGAAGGATGAGATGACCTTATTAAGGACTATCTTATTATCCTGCAAATTAGATGAGTCCATTAAATGGGGTCAACCTTGTTATAGTGTTAACAATAAAAACCTTATCATCATAGCACCTTTTAAAACACATTGTGATATAGGAATTTTCAATGGAGCGACTTTAAAAGATGAAAAAGGGTTATTGGTAAAGGCGGGTGTGAATACACAATCTTCGAGACAATTGCGTTTTACAAGTATAGATGAGATCAAAAAAAATAAATCAGTTATTGTAGCTTACATCAAAGAAGCCATTGAAAATGAAAAAAAGGGTTTAAAATATATTCCAGATGAAGGCGATAAGGCCATTCATGTAGAAGAACTTGATACAATATTTAAAAAGAATGCCCCATTTAAAAGAGCATTTGCTGCATTGACACCTGGAAGACAACGTGCTTACCTTATTCATTTTTCAGGCGCAAAACAATCCGCAACAAAAACTGCGCGTATTGAAAAATATGTAGATGCGATTCTAGCAGGAAGAGGTATTAATGACTGTACATGTGGACTTTCAAAAAAAATGCCTTATTGTGATGGATCACATAAATTTTTAAAAACGAAATAGCTAATAGTTATACTCATTTTAAAAGTTATCTTTTTTTGCACTGCAAATTAAATTGGTATCAATTAATTCCAAAGCCAACACCATATCCTTTACTGCGTCTTTGTACTTTTTAAAATGTGGCGTTAAGATATGAGACTGATAAGCTTCATTGCTCGCATACACTTCTAAAATAGTAATACTGGTAGCATCTTTTTTATCTGCTATTGCGGTATAAGACAATACACCAGGTTCTAATTTAATAGCTGTTGTCATTTGCTCTTGTAAGAAAGAAGCATAAACAGCTAACTGTTTTGCATCCACTTTAATTTTTGCTATTCTATACATGCGATTTGAATCTTAAGCTTTTGATTGCATACTAAATAGGATTAGGATTGCCGAAAAAAGGTAAGATAAGGTGGTCTGTTTTTTCATTATGTTTAAATTTATCCTTCAATA
>JBILQZ010000229.1:0-2764 GCA_044372935.1 Sediminibacterium sp.
TCTGTTTTTTCAATACCTAATTGGCTAATAACTAAACCAGCAGCAATCCATCCTAATGTGCCAAATACACGAATCCATGGGAACTGTTTTCCTGGATCTGTCATTTGAGCAAATGCAACACTATTACTTAAGGCAATGGTTGGCATGTATAATAAAGAGTAAACTAAAATCACCCAATAGAAATTGGTGTTGTCAACTTTAGTAGCAAAGAATAATAAGGCAGCACCTACAAGGTGTAAGACGCCCATGATTTTTTGAGCAGAGAAGAATCGGTCTGCAATCATACCCACAAAAAACGGAGAAATGATGGTGGCAATAGCACCTGCACCATAAGCAGCACCAATATCAACGCCTGATGAGCCTAATTTTTCACCCATATAAGTTCCCATTGTTACGTACCATGCACCCCAGATATAATACTGAAGGAACATCATGGCAGATAATAATACACCTGTTTTTAATTTCATAGCTTGTTTTTTAAATCGTTAGCATTTTTAAGCGTAGTCAATATACAAACTTAATTGTAAAATTGACACAATGAGGCTTCAAAAATTAAGCTTCGAGTGCTTGAAGGATATCATGTAATATATCTTCCTCATGTTCAAGACCTACTGAAATACGAATCAATCCAGGGGTAATACCCACTGCTTGTCTTTCGGCTTCTGAAAGTTTGGCATGCGTGGTACTAGCTGGGTGCGAAGCAATACTTCTGCTATCTCCAAGGTTCGCTGTAAGGGAGAGCATTTTTAAATGATTCAGAAATTGTTTTCCTGCTTCCAAACCACCTTTTAATTCAAAGCAAATAATTCCACCTCCGTGCTTCATTTGCTTTACAGCAATGGCATGTTGTGGATGCGATGCTAAGAAAGGATATTTCACAAAATTAATTTTAGCATGGCCTTCTAATTTTTGTGCAATAGAAAAGGCAGACTTACTATGTCGCTCCATTCGAACTTCTAAAGTCTCTAAACTTTTACTTAATACCCATGCATTAAAAGGGGAGAGGGATGGACCTGTACTTCTACAGAATAAATAAATTTCATGGATGAGTTCTTTGCGTCCTACTACAGCACCCCCTAAAACACGTCCTTGGCCATCAATCCATTTGGTTGCAGAATGCACTACAAGGTCTGCGCCAAGGTCAATGGGTGTTTGTCCAATAGGGGTAGCAAAACAATTGTCTACATTTAAAATGATATTGTGTTTTTTAGCAATCGCACTAATCATCGCAATATCCAACACTTCTAATCCAGGATTAGTCGGTGTCTCTAAATAAATCATTTTAGTGTTAGGTTGTATTGCTGCTTCCCATTCGGCAGCAGTCGCTTGTGCAGCAACATAACTATATTCCATGCCATATTTAGGCAAGTATTTGGATACCACCGTATGCGTACTTCCAAAGATGGAATTACAAGATAAAAGATGATCTCCTTTTTTCAATAAGGCCATGAAGGAACCAAAGACAGCACTCATCCCACTCGCTGTGGCAAAGCCTGCTTCAGCATGTTCTAATACAGCAAGACGGTCAACAAATTCTTGCACATTCGGATTCGAAAATCGACTATAAATATTGTCATCAGATTCATCTGCAAAAGCGGCACGCATGCTTTCGACATCCTCAAAACAAAAGCTACTGGTTAAAAACAAAGGACTCGCATGTTCGCCTTCTGCAGTTCTCTCAACTTGTGTGCGTATTAATTTAGACTGATCGTGTTTCATGTAAGTTCAATAAAAATTATAAAATTTCAACCTCCCAGGTGATCACTGCACCTGCTGCTCTCAAGGTGGCTGCTACAGAACAATATTTGTCAATTGATAAGGCACAAGCTTTTTCTGCTTTTTCCTTTGTCATAGAGCCTTTTAATTTGAAAACAATATGAACCGTTTCCCATAAGGCAGGTTCTTTACCCACGGCTCTTTCTCCTGTGATCACCATCTCGTAATGGGATAGGGTTTCTTTTTGCTTATTTAAAATCATCACTACGTCAACACCACTGCAGCCTCCCAATGCGCTCAATAAAGCTTGCATTGGACGCACGCCATTGCCATGACCTCCTTGATCTGCTGGGATATCCATGGTCATTGCTTGTCCTGTTTCATCTACTGTTTGAAACTGATAATCATTGTCGATGCGTTTAAGTGTAATAGTTGCCATAGGATGTAATTGGTTCTTAAAAAGGAAGTATAAATATTGTACCTTTGCAAAGGTAATTCAAATAGCCAGTTAGTAAGCACAAGAACGCGATAAAATGGACCCAGTCATCTATAAATACCATCAACCTTTTACCCTTGAATGCGGGATTAGTTTGCCTAAGCTTAAAATAGCCTACCATTATTATGGGGAATACACGCCAGGGAAAAAAGTGGCCTGGGTTTGCCATGCTTTGACGGCTAATTCAGATGTAGCAGATTGGTGGAAGGGATTTGTAGGGGAGGATGCTATTATTAACCCAAATGATTATTTTATTGTTTGTGCGAATATCATTGGTTCCTGTTATGGCTCAACTGGTCCTTTAAGCGTGGAAGACTTGGATGCATCCATCCGATTTGACCAATTTCCAACGATCACCATTCGTGATATGGTTCGTGCACACATCTTGTTAAGACAACATTTGGGCATTGATAAAATTGACCTTTTATTGGGAGGAAGTATGGGTGGTTACCAAGCTTTAGAATGGGCGATAATGGAACCCACTATAATTCAAAAAATGTTTTTAATTGCCACTTCTCCTTCAGAAAGTGCATGGGGTGTAGCAGTGCATAC
>JBILQZ010000044.1:0-10666 GCA_044372935.1 Sediminibacterium sp.
CCGAGAGTTAGGTAAAACAACTTTTACCAACAGAAGAGGAGATGAAGTGAAGGATTGGGATATGCGTGTGCGTGATCGTATTCAAAATTTGAAGCCAGAAGAATATGGGATTCAAAAAGTCAACACCATTATGATCAATGGTAAAGCGCAATTATTAAAAGAACATGAAACTATTTTAGAAGTAGTGTTAACGCAACCAATCTTGCCTAAGTCTTCTGTAAAGATGAATGTAAACTTTGAGGCACAAGTGCCTGTACAAATTAGAAGGTCTGGTAGAGATAATAAAGAAGGTGTGCGTTATTCTATGAGTCAATGGTATCCAAAGATGGTGGAATATGATTATCAAGGTTGGAATACCAATCCATATATCGCAAGAGAGTTTTATGGTGTATGGGGAAATTACGATGTAACATTGAGATTGGATAAATCCTATATGGTGGGCGGTACTGGTGTATTGCAAAATCCAACTGCCCCATTAGATAAGGATGGCCAAAAGGTTTGGAATTTTAAAGGCAATATGATCCATGATTTCGTATGGTTTGCAGATAATAATTTCAAACATTTATCTAAAGAAGTACGTAAAGGTTTGACGCTTCATGTGTATTATAAAGCTAAAGACGCAAAAGCAGACAGCGCTTGGGCGAATGTATTATGGGCAGCGGAGAAAGTGTTGCCATTTATGGAACAAAAAATGGGTGCTTATCCTTATCCTCAATATTCATTTATTCAAGGAGGTGATGGTGGTATGGAATATGCCATGGCTACTTTATTAGTAGGGCCTAGTTTAGGAACTGCTTTTCATGAGTGGATCCATAGCTGGTACCAACATATTTTAGGATCAAACGAAAGTTTATTCGCTTGGATGGATGAAGGATTTACAAGTTATGGAGAGGAAATGGTGAGTCATTATTATGAAACCAATTTCGCTACTCAATCACCTTATATCAGTGAGGCTGCTAAAAAGCAAATACAGTTGAGTTTAGAAAGACAATCTAAATTGTTACCTGCGGTTCAAAATGGCAATTATAGTGGTTATCTAGCGCTAGCAAAAAGCGGATACGAAGAACCAATGTCTACCCATGCAGATCATTTTAACACCAATTACGCCTATAGCAGTGCTGCATATAGCAAAGGAGGTACTTTCTTAGGCCTATTAGGATATGTTATGGGAGAAGCAAAACGTGATCAGTTAATGTTGAACTATTATAATACTTGGAAATTTAAACATCCTAATGCCAATGATTTTATAAGGGTAGCTGAAAAAACTAGTGGCCTACAATTACAGTGGTTAAAAGAGTATTGGGTTAATTCAACAAAGACTATTGATTATGGTTTAAATGATATTCAGGTGAGCGGTAATGCAGCATTGATCAGTATTCAAAGAGTAGGAAAGTTCCCGATGCCAATTGAAGTAGTGGTTACTTATAAAGATGGCACGAATGAGTTACATTATATCCCATTGGATTTAATGTTGGGTGGTAAAACACAAGAAGGTGCGATTAAGCAAATCAACCATCCAGAATGGAAATGGACGCATCCAACTTATACTTTTGAAAGCACACAACCATTGAGTGCGATCAAGTCTATTGAAATTGATCCTAGCCAACGTATGCCAGATATCAATAGAAGCAATAACAAAATAGAAATCCCAAATTAATTTCAGGAATCTGTTTTAGATAGTTTTGAAATAATGCTATTCTCGAGCGAATATTCGAGCCTGCGAGCTAAGAGCGAGGAATAGGTGTTATTTCAAAACTATTTTTATTTCTTCACTTGAAGGATGTATTTCTCTTTGAAATAGTCTTCTTGAAAGATATCATAAATCGGCATCATTTTTGGTCTAGTGCCACTTTCAAAAATCTCTTGGTGTAAATCACCGCCTTTTAAACAAATTAAACCATTGGGTTGATTTGGTTTTTTTACAAGCACCGGATTCGCCCATCTCCATAAATCCTTCAAGGGCGCAACGGCTCTACTCACCGCGTAATCGAATTTTTTATTTTTGATATCTTCTACTCTGGTATGTTTTGTTTCTACATTTTTAATACCTACCATTTCGCATACCGCATCTACTACTTTCAATTTTTTGGCGATACTATCTACTGCATAAAATTTAACCTCAGGAAAAAAAATCGCCAAGGGTACAGTAGGGAATCCACCACCACAGCCAATATCAATGACCTGTGTGCCTGCTTCCCATTCTGCGATGGCTGCAATGCTTAAAGAGTGCAGCACATGGTGTAGGTAGATCTGGTCAATATCTTTCCTGGAAACTACATTGATTTTTGCATTCCATTCCTGGTAGGCGGCTTCCAGCCCAGACAGTTGTTGTAGTTGAGCAGGTGTAAAATCCGCAAAGTAGCGGGTAATTAATTCCAATTTTTCTGAGGGCTTTTCCATACGCTAGGCAAGGTAAACAAATAATAAAAGAAAGACCATATATCTAATAAAATAAACCAAGGCCAAAGATCTAATTCATTTAGTTTCTTCATAGCGCCACGCAAAATGAGGCCTTGTAAAATCATCCTAAAAGCCCAAAGGCCAATAAGAAGGACATAGGCTTTAGTGAATACCAATGCAAGGATCAAACTTGGGTAGACTAAAAATTGACTCAACGAATAAAGGCCTAATAAAAACACATGCTTCTTTTTGTAAAATTTACTTGTAGTGTAGTGTCTATATTTTTGAGTCATCCAATCTTTGAAAGTGGTTTTTGGCTCGCTTAAAGTATGTGCATCATGATCAATCACAATGGCTGTATTGCGTCTATTAGCAACTTGATTGATGAATAAATCATCGTCGCCACTTGGAATTTGATTGATAGAGGAGAAGCCTTTATTCTTGATAAATAATTCACGCTTATAGGAAAGATTGCGCCCCACGCCCATATAGGGAAGGCCAGCTAAAGCGTAGGAGAAATATTGTAAAGCGGTATGAAAAGTTTCAAAGCGAATTAGTTTGTTCAATAGTCCTGGCTTCTTTTTATAGGCGCCATATCCTAACACGATTTCTTTGCCATCGTCATATCCATCTTGCATGAGGCGCATCCAATGTTCACTGGCTGGTAAACAATCTGCGTCTGTCAATAGTAGCGTTTCATTTTTGGCTGATTTAATACCCATAGAGAGTGGGAATTTTTTTCCAGCAATCATTTTTGCCTCCTGTGTCAACAATACAGGGTTTAAATTTTTAAAGGACTTTTTGAATTCATCTAATAGGTACTTAGTTTCATCTTCAGAGTTATCGTTCACTAAAACGACTTCATGGGTCGTGCTATAAGCTTGTACTAAAACACCTGGTAGGGTATTGGCTAAATTATGGGCTTCGTCACGTGCGCAAATCACCACTGAAATTGGGTGCTCGACCTGTACTGTTTTTTTTGGTTTTTTATAAATAGCTAATCTTAAAAAAAAGAATAAATAGTATAAAACCTGAAGGGCAATCACGGCACCAAATAAGCCTATTAGTAGTTCAGATAGTAGGGTGGATGAAATGGGTAAGTTGAATGTCATAGCGCAAAAGTAAAGATTTTTGACCTTACCTTTGTCCCATGGCCGCATTACAATTTGAATTAACAGCATCCTCTCAAAAAGGGGCATCTAGGGCAGGAACCATTACCACAGATCATGGAGTAATTCAGACCCCCATATTTATGCCTGTGGGCACCATTGGTTCGGTAAAAGCAGTGACCCAACAGCAATTAAAGCAGGATATCGACGCAAAAATCATATTAGGCAATACTTACCATTTATACCTAAGACCGGGTACGGAAGTCTTAGAAGCTGCAGGAGGACTGCACAAATTTATGGGATGGGATAGACCTATCTTAACAGATAGTGGTGGCTATCAAGTTTTCTCACTGGCATCCAATAGAAAAATCAAGCCAGAAGGGGTGGTGTTTCAGTCTCATATAGATGGCAGTAAACATTTATTTAGTCCAGAAAATGTGATGGATATTCAAAGAAGTATTGGCGCAGATATCATCATGGCTTTTGATGAATGTCCTCCCATTCCAAGTACCTATGACTATGTGCGTAAAAGTATGGACCTAACACATACCTGGTTGGATAGGTGTTTTAATAGATTGGCAGAAACACCAGACTTATATGGACATACCCAAAACCTGTTTCCTATTGTGCAAGGCGGATTATATAAAGATCTAAGAAAAGCTTCTTGTGAGTATATAGCTTCTAAAAATGCGGTGGGTAATGCCATTGGCGGATTAAGTGTAGGAGAAACGGAAGAAGAAATGTATGAATTCACTGCATTGTGTTGTGAAAATTTACCAAAGGATAAGCCTCGCTATTTAATGGGGGTTGGTACTCCTTGGAATATTTTAGAAGCAATAGATTTAGGCGTAGATATGTTTGATTGTGTCATGCCTACAAGAAACGGACGAAATGGGATGATTTTTACTTCGCAAGGGGTGATTAATATCAAGAATAAAAAATGGTACAAAGACTTTAGTCCAATTGATCCAGGGATCCCCAATGAAATGAGTCAATATTATACCAAAGGGTATATTAGGCATTTATTTGCAGCGGATGAAATTTTAGGGATGCAGTTGGCAAGTATACAAAACCTCTCTTTTTATCTTTGGTTGGTTGAACAAGCTAGAATACATATTATTGCTGGGGATTATAGTGCTTGGAAGCAAGAAATGATCCCACAAATAAGTAAAAGATTATAAGCATTGAAAAAACTGGATTGGTACATATTGAAAAAATTTCTGGCCGTGTTTTTCTTTGCCATCTTCTTCTTTGCAGTAATTGCAGTGGTGATAGATGTAAGTGAAAAAACGGATGATTTTGTACGATCTGGGTTGACTAGTTCCGAAATTATCAATAATTATTACGTAGGTTTTATACCGCATATCATTGCTTTATTGTTTCCTCTGTTTGTATTTATTGCAGTCATTTTTTTTACTTCCAAAATGGCGGGACAAACAGAAATTGTAGCGATCATAGCAAGCGGTACTTCTTATAACAGGTGGTTAAGACCTTATTGGATTGGAGGACTTTTTTTAGGATTAGTTTTATGGATTTCTAATCAATGGGTCGTACCTAAAGCAAATAATATTCGAGGTGATTTTGAGGCCACTTATATTGATGCAAATTCTTCTTATAACGCTTTGTTAAGAGGGTCTAATGATTTTTACTTTAGAATAGACTCATTCACCTATGCGGGTATGTATGGCTATGATACATCCTATAAGAGAGGGAATAACTTTTTTGCTTTTACTGTAAAAGGAGATAAAGTAGTGTATAATATCCGTGCTGAATCTATTTTATGGGATACCGCTACAAAAGACTGGTCCTTAACAGAAGTAGTAGAACGCAAAATTACCGATCAAAGAGAGCTAGTCAATTACTTACCTGGTTTACATAAAAAATATCCTTTTAAGCCAGTAGATTTAGAAAAGGATAAGTATGCAAAAGATAAATTAACGACCCCTCAATTGATCAAGCAAATCAGGATGGAAGCATTAAGGGGCTCAGAGGGTTTAAATGAGTTAAAAATTGAGCGCTATAGACGTGACGCAACCCCCATTACCGTATTACTTTTAACCCTCATTGGGGCTATTATTGCTGGTCGTAAAATCAGGGGAGGAAGTGGCGCACATTTGGCCATGGGCTTCACTATTGCAGCATTGTTTATCATTACAGATAGGTTCTCCACCATCTTTTCTACGAAGGGGAATTTACCCCCTTTTATAGCTGCTTGGATCCCTAATATAATTTTTATGTTTGTGGCCTATTATTTATACAAAAAAGCACCTAAATAACCATTTCTTAGTTAACTTCGTGTCCAATTTTAAACCGTTTTTTAACAATAATAATTGGGCATATGGAAGAGATCAAAGACCTTTTTGGACAGAAAGCAACAGCTGCTGCTTCAGAGATCAAAGAAATGCTTAAACAGCATGGTGAAAAGAAGATTGGAGAAATCACTTTAGCGCAAGTTTACCAAGGTATGAGAGGTATGACTGGTCTTGTAACAGAGACAAGTTTATTGGATGCGCAAGAAGGTATCCGATTCAGAGGTTTTTCTATTCCTGAATTACAAGCAAAATTACCCAAAGTAGAAGGGGGAGATGAACCATTGCCAGAAGGTTTATTTTATTTAATGATGATTGGTGAATTACCTTCTGAAAGAGACGTAAAAAAATTAACCAGCAATTGGCAAAGAAGAAGTCATGTGCCAACACATGTATTTGATGTAATTGATGCTTTTCCTTTGACTGCACATCCTATGACCATGTATGTGGCTGCGGTGATGGCGTTGCAAACAGAAAGCAAATTTGCGCAAGAGTATGCAAAGGGTATGAACAAAAAAGATTACTGGCAGTATACTTATGATGATTCAATGGATTTGATCGCAAGATTGCCAAGAATTGCTGCTTATATCTATAGAAGAAAATATAAGAACAACGAACATATTCATCCGAATGGTTTATTAGACTGGGCAGGTAACCTTGCTTATATGATGGGCTTTGAAGATGAGAGCACCAAAGAATTAATGCGTTTGTATATGACCATTCACGCAGACCATGAAGGTGGAAACGTATCTGCACATACAACACATTTAGTAGGTTCTGCTTTAAGTGATCCTTACTTAAGTTATGCTGCAGGTATGAATGGGTTAGCTGGTCCTTTACATGGCTTGGCAAATCAAGAAGTGATAAAGTGGATTTTTGAAATGCAAGAAGCTATTGGTTCTGATAGTCCAACCAAAGAACAAATTGTAGACTATGTTCAAAAAACATTGGGTGCAGGTAAAGTAGTGCCAGGTTATGGTCATGCTGTATTAAGAAAAACAGATCCACGTTTTACCGCTCAAATGGAATTTGGTAAAAAACATTTACCGAATGATAAATTAGTGAACACTGTTTGGAACATCTATGAAACCGTACCTCCAATTTTAGAGTCTTTAGGGAAAGTAAAAAATCCTTGGCCAAATGTGGATGCGCATAGTGGTGCATTATTAGTGCACTATGGTATTGTTGAATATGAATTTTACACCGTATTGTTTGCGGTAAGCCGTGCATTGGGTGTATTGGCAAGCTTAACATGGGATAGAGCATTAGGTTTCCCATTAGAGCGTCCAAAATCTGTAACAACAGCTGCTGTAAAAGATTGGATTGATGGTAAAGGAGAAATCTAAAGCATACGCTTAATTGAATAAAAAGAGCAACGAAATTTCGTTGCTCTTTTATATTGTAAACAATAGATCGGGGAATTAGCTCAGTTGGTAGAGCGCTTGCATGGCATGCAAGAGGTCAGCGGTTCGAACCCGCTATTCTCCACAACCAAACATAAAAGGGTAGTTTAAAATGCCTTTTATCAAATAAGCAGGTTCAATTATTTTAACAGATCGTAGTTTTGCGTCCTTATGATTATAAAAACAAAAAGGGGTATTCAAATCATCTTATTCTTACAACTCCTTTTATTACAGCTTTCGGTATTGGGTCAAAATAAATCAATTCAATTTAGTGTGGTTGATATAAAAAAGAATCCTATTTCTTTTGCAACGGTAAGCATTCAAAAATTAGATAGTACATCACAACGTAATTTGGTGACAGATAGCAATGGAACTGCAGTTTTGAATTTGAATCCAGGAGGAATCTATCAAATTAAAACAACTGCAGTTGGTTATCAAACAGCTACAAGGACTATTAAATTTGAATCATTACAGCTGGTTCAAATTGTCTTAAAAGAGACTTCCAATCAATTAAAAGAGGTGGTTGTAAGCTCAACTAAACCTTTGATTAAACAAGAAGATGATAAAACAATTGTAGATCCTGAGCCACTCGCTGCAAGTTCTACGAATGCGTACGAAACCATGGAGAAAATTCCTGGTATTTTTATAGACCAGGATGGAAATATATATTTAAATGGCTTGTCACCCGCTGGTGTACAAATAAACGGGAGGGCTTTAAATATGAGTGCTTCCGACATGGCAACCATCCTCAAAAGTTTACCTCCGAGCTCTATTCAAAAAATCGAATTGGTTAGAACACCCTCCGCTAAATACGATGCATCAGGAGGGGGAGGCGTGGTAAATATTATTTTAAAGAAAGGGGTTAAAATTGGACTAAATGGTTCTGTTAATTTGGGAATGAATCAGGGTGTTTATGGAAATCAGTTTATTGGACTTACTTTAAATAATACCACAGATAAATACAATAGCTACTTGAATACACAGTTCAATCAAAATGATGGGTATAATCTAGTCAATACAGATCGTTACCTATCCATTGATACTGTCTTGAAACAAACAGCAAAGACCTTAAGTCCAAATAAATCTGCCTATATCGGTTTTGGTTTGGGTAGGAATTGGACAGATCGTTTTGAATTAAATTACGATGCAAGAATAAGTGGACAAGATTTTTTGAATACAACCAATAATACTTCTTTACTAGAAAAAAATGCGAAACAAAATTTGAGTGCAATTGCCTCTTTAGTAAAAAATGACGGAGCTAATTTAAATATCAACCAATCGGTAAGATCAAAACTAAAGTTAGATTCCTTAGGAGGTGAGTGGACGATGGATTTCTCTTATAATTTAATTCGATCCAATACAGATCAGTTGTATGATAATAGCTTATTGGCAGGTGGATTTGTTTCAAAGGGTGACGGTACTTTTTCTAATGATAGGGATTTTTATACCTATCAAACAGATTATAAAAAGAAAAAATTTGGCATAACCATTGAGTCTGGGCTTAAGTCAAGTATTTTGACTTTTCGCAATGATGCCAATTATCAAAAAGACTTAAATGGTACTTTAGTAAAAGATGCTTTTAGAACAAGTGCCTATGATTTTAAAGAACAGATTAATGCGAGCTATATTCAAGGTTCCAAAACATGGGGCGCAGTTATTCTTAAAGTGGGAACTAGGGTAGAGCAAACTATCATGAAAGGAAATCAAAGGCTTCCCGCTGATACTTCTTTTTCTTTGAACCGAACAGACGCTTTCCCTTATGTTTTTTTAAGCAGAAAATTATTTAAGGTGGCAGGATATGAAATGAGAGGCTACTTGGTATACCGTAAGACCATAAGTAGACCTAGTTATGAGTTTTTAAATCCCTTTCCAAAATACATTGATCCTTTTTTATATGAAACGGGTAATCCAAGTTTAAAACCACAGTTTACATCTAACTATGAAGCTAATATCAGTGTGGATGATAAACCTATTTTTGCTTTTGGCATCAATGAAACAAAAGACATCTTTACCAATGTGGTTTATCAATCTCCTTCTAATAAACAAATTGCTTTTCGTACCTATGATAACCTTGGGAAAAGTAAAGAAACCTATTTTAGAGGGATTGCGGTAATTCCTCCAGGAAAGGCTTTCTTTGCTGTGGTAGGTGCTCAATACAACCATAATATCTACAATGGGTTATATGAACAAAAGCCAATTGTATTTGATAAAGCTACATGGACCTTTTTTACTTTTCAGTCCCTTAAATTAGATAAGCTATCCACTTTTACCCTGAATGGTTTTTGGAGAACCAATGGACAGCAGCAATTTTATGAATTGGATAATTTTGGGCAATTGAATAGTTCCTTGAATAGGCAGTTTTTAAATAAAAAGTTAACCCTCACCATTTCAATGAATGATATCTTCTTTACCAACAAAAATACCTTCACCTTAAGACAGGGTAGTATCTATGCGGTTGGCTTTAGAGAAAGTGACTCAAGAAGATGGGGCATCAATATCCGTTATAATTTTGGTGTAAAACCAAAAGAACAAAAAATGGACCTATTAGATTCAGAAATGAAAGTGAATTAAAGGAATTTTTCTACAAGGGCATAGATACTCATAGAGCCCATTAATAGAACAACAATCCATCCTGCTGCCTCAATCCATAAAGGATATTTGTATTGTTTTAATACTGGAATCTTTCTGCTAGCAATCAACATAATGGCCAATGCAAATGGGAGTATGAAGCCATTAATAAGTCCTGCAAAGAGCAGTAATTCTTTTGGTTTGCCAATCCATATAAATAAACAAGTGGATACAAGAATAAATCCACTAATCGCTAACCTTTCATGGTTTAAAAAAGGAATATCCAACTTTTTGATAAAGGAGTAGGAGGTATAGGAGGCGCCTATAACAGAGGAGATAGCAGCGCTCCATAAGACAATACCAAAAACAAATAAGCCCCAACGACCTCCTGCCGTTTCAAAAACAGTAGCTGCTGGATTATTTTTATCCAAATGAACGCCTTGTGAAACGACACCTACTACCGCTAAGAATAAAATAAAACGCATAAAAGAGGAAATTAAAATACCTCTACTTGCACTCTTGGTCACAAAGGGGATATGTTCAGGACCAACGATGCCTGCATCCACTAAACGATGTGCTCCTGAAAAAGTAATATAACCGCCCACTGTACCACCAACAATGGTTACAATGGCCAATAAAGAAATTTGCTCAGGTATAAAACTATGCTGCACTGCAGTCAGTATCGGGGGATGGGCTGCATATACAATCCCTAAGGTTAAAGTTATTTTTACAATCCCTAATATTTTAGTGAGACGATCCAGCATCTTTCCAATTTCATCGATCCAGAAAATAAGTATCGCAACCACACCACTGATCATCGCACCTTGTGCAAAAGGGATACCAGTTAATATATTCAATGCTAATCCACAGCCTGCGA
>JBILQZ010000230.1:0-2757 GCA_044372935.1 Sediminibacterium sp.
CAATAGCTATACCAATTTAACTGATAAAAAAGGCTTGCAATTGATGGTGTCGAACCATTTAAGAATTAGAAAACAATATGGAGTGTTTTGGTTTCTATTCCAATTACTCAATTATACTTGGACTGTTCCGTTTTATTTGATCTTTGGAATGATAACTACAATAGGGCGCGGCAAAAATCCTTTAAGTATACTCCGACCATGGTGGGGCTTTGCAAAAAACATTGTTGAGCTTTGGATCATTGCACCAATTATACTTACCAGGAAATCACATTTTTATAAATACTTGTAATTACTTGTTCAATAGCCCTTTTAATGCGTCAATTCTAAACTGAATGATGGGCCAAAATTTGGCAGGATGCAATTGTAATGCATATTTAATACCGAGCACAATGGATGCCCCTAATTTGAAAAGGTATTCAACAATTTTTAAAAGGTACGCTTTCTGAGAAATGGCTTTTGTTCTTGCTCTTTCACCTCGGCCAATACCACTTGCTACACGGTACATGTAAGTAGGCGTTAATTTTTCAACTTCTACAACATGATAGACCAATAAACTTGGGTCGTAATAAATTTTTTCACCGAGGGCAATGATTTTATAAAATAATTCTTTCCCTTCTCCGCCTATTCTTAATGTGCCAACTACGCCTGGAATCGCGACATTGAATCCACCTACTAAATCAAAGGCTGATTTTTTCATGATCATATTTGACTCTAATGGATACTTGCCATTTTCAAATGGACAAGCTACTGGCGCGTAATCAAAATTTCCTACTAAAGAGGATACGTAATAACTCATCCATTTAGGTTCTGCTGGAATATATTTAGGAATTATTTTACCGCCAAATCCCAGTACGTTTGGATGTGTATTTGTGTGTCGGATTATATTGTTGATATAATCCGGGGTAGCAACTGCGTCATCATCCATAAAACATAACCAGTCGGCCTTTGCTAATTGTGCGCCTTTGTTTCTTGCATAAGAAGCACCTTGACTGGTTTCTGTTGAGTAATAAAAATGCCCATCAGGGTTGGCTGCACGCCATTGAACAAAAACCTGTTCTGTGCCATCTGTTGAATTATTGTCCACTACAATCACTTCAAATTGCTCCTTAGAAGCAGATTGATGGTATAGGCTATCTAAAGCAGCACCAATGTAGGCAGCTCGATTATAACTACAAATAACAACTGATACAATCATTATAAAGCAGCTTTTTGCTTGTCCATAAATTGTTTAACCGCAAGTACTATAAATGCAATCAATGCCAACCATAGTAGGATAGAAGCAATATTTGCAATTTGCTTCGCTCTTGTTACTGAATCAGGCTTGAATTCAAATCTAATTTTATGATTACCAGCTGGGACAACGAGTCCTCTTAATACATAGTTCACTTTAACAATTGGTGTTGCTTGCTCATCTATATAAGCTTTCCATCCTTCACGATAATAAATCTCGCTAAATACGGCCAATTGTTTAGTATTGGTTGAAGCAGTATAATAAAGCATATCGTTTTGGTTGTCGATCAATTGGATTTTTGCAGCGCTATCCATTTGCAAACCTGTCAATGCATCAATTTTATCTTGCTCATCTATGACTGCTGTATCTTTTGGATTAAAGAAGCTAAGGTGATCCATCACAGCCCTTGGTCCTTTTTTATATTCAATTCCTTTTACAAACCACGCATTACCTAATGCATCTGGATTAGGGATTGTATCTGATGCCATATTTCCTGTGATGATATATTTTGTATTCATCATATTCAAAGTAGGCAAACAGTTAGGGAATTGGTACCATTGGTTTTCTATTAAGTCTTGGTAGATACTCAATTTAGCAGGATTGTAACCGCCCACTAATTTGTGGTGGTAAGCCATGATTGCACCTTCGTTAAATGCATTTTGCACACCACGTCTTAAATCAATAATACGGTAATTGCTTTTGTCTTTCAACAAAGCATTGTCCAAGTCGGTCAATGCAAAAACATTTTCATTTTCCGTCGCTTCAACATACTGACTTGGCTTTAAATATTGCACATTGATTTGGAATAAGTCCACCATTGCAAGCAGACCGATTCCTACAATGAAAATATTTTGTTGGATGGATTGCTTTATGTATAAGTAAATCAGTAGGAAGGCGATACCAATAAAAATCAATGCCCTGGTTAAGTCTGATTCAATAAATCCTTTACGGTCTTCTGCAATCGCATTGACCATATCTCTTGCAGGTGTTTCAAATGCTGCTTTTTGATTTGGATCTTGAATTTGCATGATTTGATTCATCAATTGCATTTCACTTTCCGATTTAAAATCAGATGTGAAATAGAGTGCAAGCACAGCAAAAAATACAAGCCCCAATGTGATCCATCCAGTTTTATTTTCTTGAATAAACTGTTTAAAATTAGTTGCTTTTAAAATTGCATTGAAGCCATACATAGCAAGAACACCAATTAGTAAGGTGGGTACTACAATGATCATGCTTGGTGCACGAAATTTATTATACAAAGGCAAATGCTCTAGAATAAATAAGTTGAAGGTTTCAAAGTAAGATCCTGCTGCAAGTAGAATCGATAAAACGATGACAGCGCCGATCCACCAACGATTTGGATTTTGATTGCTTCCAAAACCAATACATGCAAGAAAACAAATAATGATGCCTACATAGGGAGGTCCAGCCGTGAAACCTATGCCACCCCAATAAAATTGTAAAAATGATTGCAATTGCTGACCTACTTCTGGTTGCATTTGTTGTAATACTTCTATCGCTTT
>JBILQZ010000231.1:0-2756 GCA_044372935.1 Sediminibacterium sp.
TGAGTAAATTGATTGAGCGTTTAGAGCAAGACGAAGACGTGAACAAGGTCTTTCATAATATGGGTTAATACATGACCACTATAAAATTTAGTTTCCTGATAGTAAGTTTAATTTTTGTGCAGCACCTAACTGCACAAAAATTAATTTCAAAAAATACAAAGCAATACTGGCAAGCTTCAAAACCAGTTGCAGCAGCAACTGTATCTAGTTTTTCAACGGCTTATTCGATTCAAAATAAAGTGCCGGCTAATTTTTACACGACACAGACAGGCTTCTTTTGCAATCAAGAAAGAGCATTTGAGAAAAAAACGAAGATCCCATTAAGAGTTAGATTGGGCTCCTTGAGTTACACAGAAAAAATGGAAGGTTATTAATTTATTCGGCCATCATTTCTTGCACCACTTGAATCACTTCTTCTGTATTAGGTTTAGAAAAATAATCTCCATCACTCGCATATGCTGGACGATGCGCTTTTGCAGAAAGTGTTCTCGCACTTGCATCCAACCATTTATATCCACCTTGTAATTCGATAACTTGTTGGTACATAAACGCAGTAGCCCCACCTGGAACGTCTTCGTCTACAAATAAAATTCGATTGGTCTTCTTTAAAGAAGCAACAATTTGATGGTTGATATCAAAAGGTAATAAAGTTTGAATATCGATCACTTCACAGTCAATACCCATGGTAGCTAAACGCGCAGCCGCATCTTCTACAATTCTTAAGGTAGAGCCATAGGAAACAATCGTAATGTCTTCGCCATTTCTTAAAAATGCGGGCATACCCAATGGTACTGTGAACTCATTGATATTAGCTGGGACTGTTTCTTTTAAACGATATCCATTTAAACATTCAATTAAAATTGCAGGGTCATTTGCCTTCAATAAAGTATTGTACATTCCTACTGCTTGCACCATATTTCTTGGCACGCAAACAAACATACCTCTAAGTGCATGCACAATCATACCCATTGGTGAACCACTATGGAAGATGCCTTCTAATCGGTGTCCTCTTGTTCTGATAATCACAGGACTACTTTGTCTACCTACTGTACGATAATGAAGTGTTGCCACGTCATCACTTAAGGTTTGTAGGCCGTACATTAAATAGTCTAGATATTGTATTTCGGCAATAGGTCTTAAGCCTCGCATTGCTAAACCATGGGCTTGGCCCATGATAGTTTGTTCTCTAATCCCTGTATCAAAAATTCTATTCACCCCATACTTTGCTTGTAAGCCTGCAAAGCCCTGATTTACATCTCCGATATTTCCTAAGTCCTCTCCAAACGCAATCACTTTTGGATTGTTTGCAAATAAATGATCAAAATATTGATTCAATACTTCATAACCATTCATCTGTTTTGGATTTTCTTCCATCACTGCTGGAATAACCGGCACATTCAAAGCGCTTTTAGGCCCTTCATTGTATAAGTGTTTGCTATAAAATGGCGCTTGTTCTGTATAATAGTCTGAAGTTAATTTTTTAAGCGCTGCTGCCTGAGGATGTTGCGGCATTTGTTCCAACACAATATGTAACACCCTAAATAATTCTCTTTTTAAAGGTTCTTTATTAGCAACCAATTCTTGCATCATGCGGTACAACGGCGATGCTTGATCTACCCCTGCAAAAACCAATTCGGATGCTTCTTTAATTTTTGCTTTAATTGGGTCAATATATAATTCCCATGCTGCCTGTTTATCATCACGCACTTCTTGTTTAGTGGCAGACTCTAATACATCTAAATCAGCCGCAGTAGATAATTCATTTTGGATCAACCATTGCCTCATTTGTTTATTACAATCCCAATTTCTTTCCCACTCTAAACGCTCCGCAGATTTATACCTCTCATGACTTCCACTGGTCGAATGTCCTTGTGGCTGTGTGACTTCTTTCACATGAAACACCACAGGTGTATGAGTTGATCTTGTGTAAGAGATCCCTTCTTCAAAAGTTTCACAAAGCGCTGCATAATCCCAGCCATTCACTGTATATATTTTAATTCCATTTGTGCCTGGCTTCTTTTCAAATCCAGCCAACACTTCTGAAATAGAAGCCTTAGTGGTTTGCAATGCGGTAGGTACAGAAATACCATAGCCGTCATCATACACAATGACTGCAAGCGGCACTTGTAAAACACCTGCTGCATTAATTGTCTCCCAAAAATGTCCTTCGGAAGTACTTGCGTCCCCAATGGTACAAAAACAAACTTCATTACCATCCTGAGATAAACCAGGAAATTTTTCTTTCGAATTTCTAAAAAATTTAGAAGCGAATGCCAGGCCTAACCCTCGCACCATCTGTCCAGCAGTGGGTGCAATATCTGCAGATACATTTAAGCTTTCTGTTAATGGAAGCCAGTCCCCTTTTTCATTCACAAAAGGGGTACTAAAATGCGAATTCATGTTTCTACCGCCACTATAAGGATCGTTGACTACATCGGCATATAATTGTGCAAAATAATCTTTGACATTGGATACCCCCAATGCAAATAGGAGTGTTTGATCTCGATAATATCCACTTCTAAAATCGCCTTTTTGAAAAAATTTAGCGAGTGCTACTTGAGCTACTTCTTTCCCGTCCCCAAAAATGCCAAATTTGGCCTTGCCAGTCAATACCTCACGTCTACCCAATAAACTCACTTCTCTACTGATCAATGCGGTTCGGTAGTCCTCCAATACAGTGGTACGAAATGCTTCAAAGGAAAGCATGTCCTGATTAGATACGGCTTCTAAGTTGGATTCCATTTGACAAAAATAGG
>JBILQZ010000232.1:0-2732 GCA_044372935.1 Sediminibacterium sp.
GAACGCCATTTTGCATTTTTGAGTCCACCCAAAAACTAGCAGGAGCCGCAGACATAGCAAGGTAAAACATCACAAATGCATAACTTATCAAAGCCACCGCAATTAAACTTATTCTTCTAACTGCTTTTGGGCCATAATATTCATTCACAATATCTGTGATCACAAATTCCAAAGGCCATAACAATACGCCACAGGTTAGATTGAAAGCCAAGCCTGACTCACCAAATAAACTCAAGTTCATTGGTTTAAACCCAAAAACAGCTTCAAGCGAAAAAATCTTCCCTCCAATACATTCTGCGATCAAGGCATTCGCAACAAAAAAAGCAGTGATCCCTAAGAATAATTTGGTTGGTTTATCTTTTAAAATTTGATGAATCATAGTTGAATTTATATAAATAATAGCCCTATTTGTATCAATAACATGGACAGGTTAAAGATTGTTTGCCAAGGAGGTAAATTAGTTTGTTTTTTCTTAAGATAGATGAATGCCAAACCAATGACAAAAGCCAAATTTGTCAAAGGGGCAAGCTCTAATCCTAAAACTGCTATAAACTGAGCAATATCTCTTGGAATTTTAAGCCAAGTCACAAATAAAAAAATGGTTGAAAGAATATAGACCAGGTTGGCTATAACGGCTAGTTTGGATAAAAAAGACAGTGGAAAACGAAGCTGCATAGATGTTGATATTTACGGCTCCTTAAAAGTACAAAAAAGCCTTTTTAGTTGTAGGTTTGTTTTATAATAATATCCTATGCTGAAAACCATCTTAAAGTCCTCCCTACCCCATTTATTAGCCATTTTCATATTTGCTATTGTGGCAATAGTGTATTGCCACCCAGCTTTAGAAGGTAAAGTGTTGCAACAATCGGATGTAACACAATGGAAAGGTATGGCTCAAGATGCATTGAATTATAAAGCCCAAAATGGAACTACTCCGTTATGGACTAATAGTATGTTTGGCGGTATGCCCACTTTTCAGATTACAGGTATTCCTGTAAGTTCCTATTCAATTGGTGCTTTAGATGGTATTTTTACTTTGTACTTAACCGAGCCAGTTGGTTTATTCTTTTTAGCAAGTATCTGTTTTTATTTTTTAGCGCAGGTACTTGGATTTTCTACTTTAATTGGCATTATTGGAGGGTTAGCTTACAGCTATGCCACCTACAATCCAATCATTGTGGTGGTAGGCCATATGACTAAAATGCATGCAATTGCATACCTACCCTTCTTTATTGGTGCTATTTTATTGATCTTTCAAAAGAAATATTACTTGGGTGCTATTTGTACCGCTATTGCAACCGCTTTATTTGTTCAAGCGAACCATCTTCAAATCAATTATTATGGTTTGATTATTGTTCTTGCGATGTCCATTTTTTACCTAGTAGTTTGGATCAAAGCGAAAGACTATACCCATATCCTTAAAACAATTGGCTTTAGTTTAGTTGCAGGCATCACAGGCTTAGCTGTCAATGCAATTATGCTGATGAGTACTGCAGAATATGGGAAAGCCTCTATCAGAGGCGGAAGTGCCCTAGCTACAAAAGATAGCAAGATTACCAATACAGGATTAAACAAAGACTATGCATTAAGTTATAGCATGTTTTTATCAGAGCCTTTAGTGATGATGTTCCCTCATATCTATGGTGCGTCAAGTGACCCAAATTTAGTAGATCCAGCAAAATCAAAAGCGATAGAAGTATTACAACAAATGCAACCAGAAGTAGGTCAGCAATTGCAATCATTTTTACAATTTTATTGGGGTGGCATTGGTTTCACGGCTGGACCTCCCTATGTAGGCATCATTATTTGTTTTCTTGCATGTATTGGTTTTGGAAGCAATCAAAATCCAAATCGTTGGTGGATCGGCGCTGTCATCGTTTTATCGATTCTACTTGCAGCAGGATCTTACTTTGAAACCTTCAACTTATTTATTTTAGAGCATTTGCCTTTGTATAATAAATTTCGTGCACCAAGCATGATCATTGTAGTACCCACCTTACTAATTGGTGTTCTTGCAATGTATGGCTTCAATGCAATTTTAAAAGCAACTAATTTTAAACAGTTTATTCAAGAACATAAAACTGGATGGATCACATTGGGACTTGTATTTTTTGCTGTCCTTGCACTCTATTTCACATCTGATTTTAAATCGGAAAGTGAAAAGCAATTGATGAATCAAATCATGCAAATTCAAGATCCAAATCAAAAAGCAGCCTTTGAAACACCTGCAAGAGATATGGTCAATGCCATTGCAGAAGACCGTAAAGGATTTATTGAATCAGACTTAACCAGGGCCTTTATTTTTATTGGTATCGCCTTCCTACTGATTTATTTATACATAAAGCAATCCATCCAACAAACTATTTTCATTGTAGGAATCGGTCTGCTTGCATTGGTGGACTTATTCCAAATCAATGTGCAATATTTAAAGCCAAGTCAGTATGTAGAAGCGACGGAAAATGAAAATGTTTTTGCATTGACCGACTTAGACAATGCTTTGTTGAAAGACAAAAGCAATTATCGTATTATTGATTTAAGACGTGGTGTGCAAAATGCATTTAACGAAGGTGCAATTATGGCTTACCACCACAAACTAGTGGGCGGTTACAATCCTGCTAAATTGAGCATCTACCAAGACTTAATAGAAAACCAATGGTACCAATTCCCTAACTGTTTGCCTACTTTGAATATGATGAATACAAAATATATCATCACAGGAAATATGGCATCAG
>JBILQZ010000233.1:0-2718 GCA_044372935.1 Sediminibacterium sp.
CAAAAGACAATGCTGCCGCTTCGGCCTGCATCTTTTCTTTTAAATTTTGAACCAGTGGTTTTACATTGCCTTTCAGTAAATGTTTTACTTGATCAATGGAGGTGGCGTAGTCTTCTGTTGTTTGATAACCTTGACAAGGCCCTTTACAGTTGCCCAAGTGGTATTCTAGACAAACTTTGAATCGCCCTTGTTGAATATTTTTTGGTGTAAGGGGCAGGGTGCAGGTTCTTAAAGGAATCGTTTCTTGAATATGATTGATTAATTCTCTAACTGCATAGACATGGGTGAAGGGGCCTATATAAGTGGCGCCGTCTTTTAATTTACGTCTTGTTAGGAAGACTCTAGGGAAAGCTTCATTTTTGATGACGATATAAGGATAGGTCTTGTCATCCTTTAAATTAATATTGTACTTAGGTTGATAGTTCTTGATCAACTCATTTTCTAAAAGAAAAGCGTCATGTTCAGAGTTGACGATGGTGAACTTAATTTCTGCAATTCTTTGAACAAGTTCAATCGTTTTTAAACTATGTTGGTTTGAGATAAAATAGGAGCTCACCCGATTTCTTAAATGCTTTGCCTTGCCTACATACAAGAGCTTCCCCTTATCATCAAAATATTGATAAATGCCTGGCTCTTGCGGGATGCTCGATTGTATTTTCTTGAACTGCTCTTTCTCCATAGGGTAGGATGCAAAAATACCGGTTTATTTTTACTAAATTTATACAATGGAACTATCAGTTAATATCCCAGCTTTGTTATTTCCGGCAATCAGTCTGATTATGCTGGCCTATACCAATCGTTTTTTAGCTTTGTCTAACCGTGTGCGAACTTTGCACGACAAGTATCAACAACAGGACCAGCGACTGATTATTTTTGCTCAGATTAAGAACCTTAAGTACAGGATTAAATTAATACAGCGTATGCAAACCTATGGGGTTGCCGCTTTATTACTTTCCTTATTGTCCATGTTCTTTATTTTCATTCAATACCAAGGCATCGCAAAGTTCATTTTTGCAACTAGTTTGATCAGCTTTTCTGTCTCTATCTTTGTTTCTTTAATAGAAATCAGATTGAGTACGAAAGCCATTGAATTAGAGCTAAGTGATATGGAAGGCTTAGAGGACCCTTCGGTCATGGAATACCTTAAAAAGAAATTCGAAAGAGAAGACTAATATTTATTGTCCTTTTCTTTCTCCAATCTGTTGTCTCCACATGGCATAATACAAGCCTTTTTCTTCTAATAAGCTTTGGTGGTTACCCGATTCAATCACTGTGCCTTTTTCTAATACGTAGATTCTAGTAGCATGTATAATGGTACTAAGTCTGTGGGCAATCATAATTGTGATTTGCTCCCTTTCTTTAGATAAGTCACGGATCGTATCTGTAATTGATTCTTCTGTTAAGCTATCTAAAGAAGAAGTGGCTTCATCAAAAATTAATAAATGCGGATGTCTTAATAAAGCCCTTGCAATGGAAAGCCTTTGCTTTTCGCCACCGCTTAATTTCAATCCACCTTCTCCAATCACAGTTGCCAATCCATTGCCCCCCTTGTCTAAAATATTTGCACAACTTGCTTTGGTTAAGGCTTGTAGCATTTCTTCCTCCGTCGCATTGGGTGCTACGAAAGCTAAGTTCTCTTTAATAGTACCTGCAAATAATTGCGTGTCTTGGGTTACAAAACTAATTTGATTCCTTAAGGCACTCATATCAATCTGTGCAGTGTTCACTCCATTCATTAAAATTTCCCCTTCCTGTGGTTGGTATAATCCTACTAATAGTTTTACCAAAGTACTCTTACCTGCACCTGATGGTCCAACAAAGGCAATGGTTTCGCCTTTTTTAGCTTCAAAACTTATCTGATCAATTGCTTTAAAATTAGCAGTTTGATGTTGGAAGCCCACCTGATTAAAGGCCAATTGTTCTATAGCACCAATCGCAATAGGATTAGAAGGTGGCGTATCAATTGGTTTCTTCATCAAGGCATCAAAATTATTCAAAGACGCTTCTGTTTCTCTATAGCTCATGATGATGCTACCAATTTCCTGTAAGGGTCCAAAAATAAAGAAGCTATAAAATTGCAATGAAATCAATTGACCTACGGTAAGAATTTCTTTAAAGATCAACCACATCAATGTAAAGGTGATCACTTGTCTAAGTGCGTTCACCATTGTGCCTTGGATAAAACTTAAAGAACGAATATTTTTTACTTTCTTAAGTTCTAATGCAAGAATCTTATAGGTATTATTATTTAGTCTATTGATTTCCTGTGTTGTTAAACCAAGGCTTTTTACCAATTCAATATTTCTTAAACTCTCGGTGGTCGTACCTGCCAAGCTCGTTGTTTCTTGAACAATATTTTTTTGAATCACCTTAATTTTCTTACTCAATAAATTAGTGACGTAAGCAATCATACTGGCACCTCCAATATAGATAGGGATAATTGACCAGTGTAATCTTGTAGCATACACCGAGACGAAAACCACACTCACGACGATACCAAATACCACATTGATTACATAGCTGATGAATTTTTCACAATCTGCACGAGCCTTGGTTAGGATCGATAAGGTTTCTCCACTTCTTTGGTCTTCGAAAGCTTGGTAAGGCAATTGCATAGAGTGCTTTAAGCCATCTGTAAATAAAGCTGCGCCAAATTTCTGGATGATCACATTTACGGTATAGTCTTGAAAAGCCTTGGCAATCCTGCTGACCATCGCG
>JBILQZ010000234.1:0-2700 GCA_044372935.1 Sediminibacterium sp.
GCACATACAGATGAATATCCAGGAATATTTGTTAACCCGGGTTCACCAGTTGGAAGTGTTCTATTAAAACCACTAGAACTAAGCTGCTGACCAGTAGTAAGTTCATTAAAGTTGATATTTGTTTTATTATAAACATATCCTAAACCACCTGTTAAACCATGAATTTCATTTCTATCTAGGGCTACATGTACAGCAGCATTTAAAGTAACAAAAGTACTCTTGTATGCTCCATCTAATGCATCATCTTGCATAAATAGGGCACCAAGGCCAATATAGGATGGAGATTCTTCGCGTTGAAATACTTTACCATCTACAGATAATGACCTTGTATTATAGTTGGTACCAAAACCCAAGGACTGATTTCTGAAAGTAGACATCGCTCTCCACTTATTATCACCATTCCCTGCCAATGCCGGGCTAATAGCCAATGGAGAATGGAAGAATTGAGAAAAATTAGGATCCTGTGCAATTACTGGTTTGATTGTACAAGTTTGCACAATCATGAAAGTAAACAATATGTAAATTATGTGTTTTCGCATTCTTTTATCTTAATAGCATCACGGTTCCTTTTTGTATTACTGATTTACCATTTACATCAATGCCTTCAGCAATCCAAACATATGCCCCTAATGGTTGTTCTGTTCCATTTACGCGTCCATCCCAAGGGTTATCAGCATTTCTTGTTTCAAACATCAATTGCCCATACTTATTGTATATTTTAAAATACTTAAAATCTTTAATTCCTGCTAAATACACAAATAATTGATCATTGGTTCCATCTCTATTGGGCGAGAAAGATTTTGGCACAAAAATATCAATCAAGCCATTTTCAAAAACATGCACTTTTAGTGTATCAGTTGTAACACAACCATACTCAGAAATCAAATTCACATAATACACTTGATTGGTATTAAAGTTAAAAGTTGGATTAATAATATTTGCGTTATCTAATCCAAAAGAAGGAACCCATTTATGTTTATAATTAGTACCAGTAAATGTTCTTGCCATTAAAGCCGTTGGTGTGTTTTTATAAGTAAATACATTCGGCATATTGATGGGCAATTCTGGACGCCTAATTAAAATATTGGAATCTTTAAATACTGAATAACCACAATAAGCCGAAGAAGCATACAATTTAATATTCTGTGTGCCGGTAGTTTTAAATGAATAAATAGTATTGCTTGCTAAAACAGAATCTTTACCACCAAAAACCCACTTCCAATCAATTGCTCCGGTTGTGGATGTATCGGTTAAATTTTTAAACTTAATTGGTGTATTTATACAAGAGCTATCGTAACTAAAATTAATAACCGGATTATTAAATACTTGAACCATTTTGATTGTATTCACGGTTTTATTATAACATCCAAATGAATTAACAGTTACACCACTGTATAATCCTGGTAAAAATGCATTATAAACTGCTCCTGCAGCTCCATTGATTAATGTATCATTTCTAAACCATTGATACAATGGATTTACTCCAGTTACAGTAACTGGCAATGTTGCACCTACGCATAATTGATTTCCTTTTGGCGCAATTACAGAATCGTATGGCAAAGGATATAGTTCTTGTGTTAAAGATACCGTGCTTGTATCATTGGTACAATATGCATCTTTAACCCTTAACAATTTAAAAGTATATGTATTTGCATTAGGCAATGAAGATTCATATATGGTAAAAGGAGATGTTTTGATATCTGTTATAGTTGTAGGTAATCCATTTTTAGAATCATTATAACTAACAGACCAAGGGCTTGTACCTGAGAAATTAACCAATATTGAATCTTTTCCGTTCATACACAATGCAGCTGGCCCAGAAATTCTGGTAGTTGGAATTGGATTTACATTCACTTTCAATTTAAATGAGTTGCCAATACATCCATTACTAGTAGGCTGTACTGTATAGGTTGCAGAAGCTGCATCTATACTTAGATTAACTAATTTTTGATTGATGGATGCTAAGCCACTTGTAACAGAAGTAAATCCTGTTATAACACCAAATGGAGCTATTGAAGGAATGTTCCAAGTAAATGTTGTTCCTGTGGGAATATTGGCAGGTGTAAATGAAAACGCAGCACCACTACATGCACTGGTTTCTTGTTCGGAAATATTCGGAGCTGGCTTTACGGTTACAACAGCATTGAATGGTGCAATTGAGCACAATGCTCCTACTGGTTGAATTATATAATTTGCAGTAGCGGTTGCAATACTTGTATTGATTAGGGTATCACTAACCACTGATAATGGATTTACAATATTTCTTGCACCTGTAATACTTCCCGTAGGGACCATAACAGGGCTTCCCCAGGTATAAGTTGTTCTGGATGGCATTAAATCATTTGGAATTACAAATGATGATCCACTACAAATGGAATATACTTGGGTTTTTAATATGGGAGAAGCATTAACAGTTACTCTAACTAACGAAGTGGTATCAGAACATCCAAAAGCACTTAAAGTATATTTGTAAGTAACTGTAATTGGACCTGTTGTAGTATCTAATAAAGTCTCTTTAATGGCGTTAAAACCCGACCCCTTTACATTACTAATTCCAACAACTGAATTACGCGTCCAAGAAAATCCAGCAGAAGGAATATTACTGGTTGGTGTATAATTCAACTCCTTACCACTGCATACTGCTGCAGGGTTTAAGTTGGAAGTAAGTACAGGTATCGGACTTACAGATACCGTTAAATT
>JBILQZ010000235.1:0-2699 GCA_044372935.1 Sediminibacterium sp.
AGGATTACGAGTATAGGACGCATTTTAAGAAAAACGAATTTGGATGAGCTACCCCAATTTTGGAATGTACTCATAGGTAATATGTCCGTGGTAGGACCAAGGCCACATCCTACACCATTGAATATGGAGTCCATGCATACGGTAGACAATTATATGTTAAGACATATTGTATTGCCGGGTATTAGCGGATGGGCACAAGTAAACGGCTGTAGAGGAGAAACCAAAACGGTAGAGGAAATGCAAGAACGTGTCGACTTTGATTTGAGTTATATCCATCGATGGACTTTCTGGTTGGACTGTCAGATAATTTTACAAACCGTGATCAATATTATTAGAGGCGATCAAAACGCTTACTAATATTTTTAATACATGCAGTTGAATAAACAAATACATGGTGGTAGAAAGAAATGCTTGATGCTGATTGTAATGCTATGCATTGTTTCAGTGATACAATTGCAAGCACAAACGGTATGGGAAAATCCAGAGACGCCAGTGATGGGTTATTTACAAAGAATGGCACAAAAGGGAAAGATCAACTTGCAAGATATCATCCAACCCATTACCAGAAAGCAGATTGAAATTGCATTAGTGCAATTAGAAAAAGAGGGATCACTTACTGCTATTGAAAAAGCAGAACTACGTTTTTATCTTCAAGAATACAATAGCATCGAAGGTGGAGATAGTGCAAGATTACAAATAGTTAAAAAAGATGCAAACAATAGACTAAGGGGATTGTACTTACACCAGAAAGATTTTAGTTTGAATGTAGATCCAATGGGTTCCTTATTTCGTATAAGTAGCCGAGACAATAGCTTCACACAAATGAGTCATGGCTTAAACTTTTGGGGACATGCCAAGCAATTTGCTTTTCAGTTTTATTACAAGGATTATACAGAGAGCGGCAATGGCATGAATTTATTTAGAGCAGCCAGCCCCGAAAAATCCATCATCAAATTATACAACCCAACAGCTACCTCGCAAAATTATAGTGAGGTAAGAGGGAGTGTTAGTTATAGTTGGAACAAGGGGTCGATTAGTTTAGGCAAGGATCATTTAAACTGGGGCTACGGAGAAAATGGCAAAATCGTATTGGACAATAAAGTGAGTAGTTACCCACTCATCAGATTGGATTATCAACCCACTAAGTGGATGCAGTTTAATTATACACATGCATGGCTCAATAGCAATATTATAGATTCTAATGCATTGTACACTGCAGGTGTGGGTGCAGGCAGTGGTGAACAACGTGTACAGTATATTCCAAAATACATGGCCACCCATAGCTTGGTGTTTACGCCTTTAAAAGGATTGAATATCGCCATTGGAGAAACAGTGGTGTTTAGCGATAAAACAGATATTGGCTTTTTTATTCCGATTAACTTTTTTAAAGTCTACGACAACAACAGAAGCAATTACAATATCAACGCAGGATCCAACGGACAATTTTTTATTCAAGCAAGTTCAAGGAACCAAATTAAAAATACACACCTGTATGGGTCTATGTTTATAGATGAAATCCGGGTAGCTACCATTTTTGATAAAAGTAAAAGTAGGAATCAGTTAGGCTATACCCTTGGAGGATCTATCACCGATGTTTTGTTGCCTTATTTAACTATTGGTACAGAATATACCAGGGTGAATCCATTTGTATACACCAACTTATTAGCTGCACAAAACTATACACAGTATGACCAAGTGATGGGCGATTGGATGGGTAATAATTTTGATCGTTACCTGGTATTTGCAAAATACAATCCCATCCCCAAATTAAATGTGTATGCAAGGTTTCAAAACATTCGTAAAGGAGGATTGGGGAGCATTGCAGATCAATATTTAGCAGAGCCGCAACCACCCTTCTTATTTGATTTACAAAGCAAAAGAAAGGATTGGTTCTTACAAGTAAGATATGAGTGGATCAATAATTTTTATGTACTAGGAAGTGTTGAGTCAATTGATTATCCTTATAAAAATAAAAATGTCCACCCCGATATACAAAGTGGACAAACAATTCAGTTAGGAATCAGTTACGGGATTAGGTAAATGCTATGTTAACTTAAAAAGGATACAACCTTCTTTGAATTTATCTTCTAGTAAATTTCTGACGAATAATCAGCGGAATAAATAAAGGTGCTTCGATTAAATAACGTCTGTACATTCTTTTTGGTTCTTGGATCAAGCGGTATAACCATTCCAATCCAGCAGTATGCATCCATTTAGGGGCACGAGGCACCAAGCCTGCCATCACTTCAAATGCACCACCAATACCGATAGACAATGGCAGTTGTAACAAATGCTTATGTTCTGCAATCCAAATATCTTGTTTAGGCGCGGTGAGACTCACTAATAAAATATCCGCACCAGATTGGTTTACGGCCTTCAACATTTTTTGATTCTCTTCTTCAGTAAATACCGGCATAAACGGCGGCACATAAATACCTTTCACGATACAGTTAGGATACTCCGATTCAATTTTATTTTTTAATTGCTCCCCTACACCAGGGCTCGCACCCAATAAGAAGACACTAAAATTTTTAACATGCGCCAGCTGAATCAAATCAGGTAACAAATCCAATCCAGTGATTCGTTCCACAATGGGTGTGCCTAAAAAACCAGCAGCCCATTTCACGGGAACCCCATCACAGATCACCCATTCTGCTGCATTATATATAGCTTGTACTTTTGGTTGTTTACGCGCCGCC
>JBILQZ010000045.1:0-10442 GCA_044372935.1 Sediminibacterium sp.
AGCAAATGCAGCATCTCCTCTTGCAAATACCCCTGTATCATTTGTTCTTACTATATCTGCATAGCTTTGAGGTCTTTCACGTCTTAAAGCAACTGGAGTGTACAAAAAGAAGTTATATTTTTTATACATGTAGGTTACCCCTGGTTCTGCAGATACAATATTTCCTGGTCTTCTGAATCCAGTGCTTTTCCCTATTAAGTCGTAGGTTGGGATACACTCGTACCTAAGTCCTAAAGAATATGCCCAAGCTTGTTGACTATAATTCAAACCGGTTCTAAGCATGTATTGATCTGCCACACTCATTACATTCGAAGTGTATTTAACTGCTGTTGCAGAAGGCGTTCCACCTCTAGCGGTACTAACGCCATTATTATCTCTAGGATTCAATAAATAAAAAGCATTTGCATAGGCACTCCAATTCGTATTGATTTGTCTAAATCCATTCAACTCTACTGTTACCCCAAATCCTCCATCACCAGGCTGTATAGACTGATCTACGAATCCAGTGCGCTTGGCAGTTGGTGTATATTGAAATTCGTCCTGTGCCTTATAATTTCCAGTAGGCAATTTAATACCTAGTCCTGCCATCAAGTTGCCCTTTTTATTGGCATCCGGCGCAATCAGCCATCTGTATGCAGAGATTCTAACATCCCCAAGCCCTTTTGCTGCAGTAGCAAAACGATAAGGGCTTGTATTTCCTAAATGCTCATATTTTGAGGTACGCTCGTAATTCACCAATGGAATACTTGCGCCTACCATCCAGTTTTTATTGATATTTCTTGTTAAAGCAATATCCATGGCACTCGTGTAATTGATTACTTCTGATCCTTCTTCCACTCTGAATTTTTGCTCGTCTGTCCCATTATAATGTTTATAAGATTTAAAGTACCTGTAGTTTACATTTAATGTCCATTTTGAACTGTCTTCTTGGTGCATACCTGCATGTTCCATGGTACAAAGTCCGCCAACTGTTCTGATTGCTACACAACCTTGCGCAGCTGATTGATTGATAAAGCCAAGGCATATAATTGCCAATATGAAGATTGATTTTTTCATGTGTTATTTTTTAACGCAATTGAAACTGTCATTTTATAGACACCTGTGTGGGGTATAACTATAAAACCGTTTAATGATTATTTTAAAAAATATAATCATTAAAATTTCAAATTGCTGTAGTCTATTTTTTCATTTTTAATTTGGAAACGATATAGCTTCCTAATGCTTGCCCTTTTTCTGTACTAGTGATACAAGAATTGTGATAATGGATGCCTCCGTAAAAACGTGCCCAGTTATTTTCTTCAGCTGCATGCCTAAACGATTTAAAGCTTCTGTTTTCAATGCCAAATTCCAATTCGGTAGAATCTGTATAAGCTAAATTATCGCCGTATACACTTGTCAAAGCTTCTGCTGCTGCAGAAGAAATGGTAGAGTGCCCGCAGGTATATTCTGGGAAAGCCGGTGTTTGTAATAAAGGTCTCCAATTTGGATCAATGTATTTATTGATCACTGTTTCTGGACGGACTGTTTTATAAGTATATTTTGCATCCCATGTGTGGATGAATGCATCAAATAAAGCAATAGCCGTTTTTGCATAAGCATAAACCGCTGTATTAAAATCTTTTTTTGCTGTTTTATTCGCAATACCAACAATACTCATCCAATGTCCTGGAGGAGAAAACTTCTTCGTACTAAACATAGCATGTCCTGTCACATTTACTTTGAAAGGATTGTCATCCCAGAAATTAGCAATATGCTTTTGTTCTTCGGTCAAACTATCACCAGCATTTTTCACCATCATTAAATGCTGATAATATTCACTATTTTTATCAGTCACATTAAAGGCGGGTGGAGGGGATGGTCTAAACTGACTGGCACTATCAATGGCCATGGGTCTAATTTCTGCCCAATGAGGCTCTGCAGCAGAAGCATACATGGGTGGCGTAGGTACCCAACGACCTGGAGAATCTTTTACGGTGTATCTTTCGGCACTTCTTGTTTGTGCGTAATTGTCTTTTTTACTCCATGCAATAATCGTACTACTTACTTCCTTTGCAAAAGCTTCAGAACTTTCAATCATTTTACTTGACATCCCATTCGACTTCACTAATTTTCTTAAACTATCTGTATAGTCTTGCATACTACCTTCTGGGAAAGTAACTGCTTGACCAACGGTCGCATAGGCAACCAATGCCGCATAAGGGAAATCAATATTAGTAGTGTCTTTTGGTGCCGGGATGGTAGTCAAACCTTTTAACTGTCCAGCTAGACTTTGGTACTCCGCTGGAGCGCCTGCAGCAACTACTTCATAGCCTGCAATAGCTGCATAAGCATAGTTTCTGGAAGCCACAATAGGGCTAAAATTATTGCCCATCACTACTTGATTTAATTCATGTACCGTATAGGCATATAAATCAGGATTTGAAGTGACTTTTTTATAGTCATTAGATTGGTTACAAGCAAGGATCGTGATTGCAAAAAGCAATACGGTAAATATTTTGTTCATTGGTTCTATTGAAAAGTAAAATAAAGAAAGGGCATTGCTTATTAAAGGAATGCACAATTAGATAAGACCTGAATTTACAGGACCATATTACAAAGAATAATTAAGCAATTATTTTTGGAGGCGGGCCTTGTACCGTTAAATAATTGCTTATTAAACGCGCACTGTAACGATAACCAGTCGTTACTTTCGCCGAATTTGCTGGAGCTAGATGCCAGCTATTATTTTGTTCAATATAATCAAAGCTGATAAATTTTGCCATTGATTTTCCGATTGGACTTGACTTTTTATCAGCTCCTGTATTGGAAAGGTCTTGTGCTAATTTATAAAAATCTTCTCTTGCATTTTTAATGTGCAAACGATCTTGGTTAGGAATCACTTTTAATTCGAGGCTATCATTGAAAATTCTTCTTTGAACATATTGATAAACGATGCCTTTGATAACGATTTCGCCATCTACTCTTTCGAATTGAGGATTGTTGGCATAATAAGGGAGGTTGATTGGTGTCTTAATGGTCATCAAATTGGACTCGTCAAAGTCATTTTCTTCAATCAATTCCACCAACTGATCCGCTGCTTTTTGATCGAAGTAATTAGATACCAAACGATATCCAAACCCGTTAAAAAGCAATATGCCTAAAAATAATATGGCGCCGATCTTTTTCAATACCCTAAATTAAACATTTAATTAAAAATGGCCCCTATTTAAGGGTAGTTTTTTTGTATTTTCACGTCCTTAAACCTCCTAGACGATGCGTAAATTAGTAGTTCCATTGATAGCTCTTATAGTTTTGTGCCTTGCAGCAGTCTATCTATTCATACCTAGTCAAATTGCTATCAAGGGTAGCAAAATGGTCTATCAACCTAGCTCAAGTGTCATTAGAGGCATGATGACTACATCTAAATGGTCTGAATGGCTTCCGAAGGAAATTAAGCTACAACCAATTGGCAGTTTGGTAGCCACTATACAGGCCGAACTTGATCAAGATGGGATTAAGGTGCCTGTAGAATTTTCTATCCAAGCTGGTGAAAACAATAATTCATACATTGAATTCTTAACCACCATGGATAATTCCCAATGGTCTCCATTTGCAAGGGTTCAATATTTTCTTTTTGCAAAAAAAATTCAAAATAAACTTGACAAAGTAATAACAGCAGCTAGTAATTACTACAATTATAACAAAGGGATCTATGGATTTGAGATTGTAGAAACTAAAGTAAAAGATTCAAGTTTAATTGCCATAGATCAAACTTTATTAGACACACCAACTGTGGACCAAATTTATCAAATGGTTCAACAACTAGAACAACATATTGCAAGTAACAATGGAAAGATTAAAGGTGACCCAATGGTGAATATAACAAGGGTAGACGAAAAAGAGGTGTACGCGCAAGTTGCCCTGTCTATAGAAAGAGATATTCCCGTTAAAGGAAATTTCACCCTCAAAAAAATGGTCTTAGGGAATTTACTTTCAGTAACCGTCCAAGGAGATCAAGCAAAAGTAGATCAGGCATTTGAAGCAACAAAACAATATATTCTTGATAAACAAAAAACATCGCCTGCTATTCCATTTGTTATTTATAATACCAATAGACTATTAGAAAAGGATGCAAGTCGCTGGAAATCTACTATCAACTACCCTATATATTAATGTGTCTTCTAGCTCTTTAATTTTTAAATTGAATAAGTCTTAAGCTATCTGAATTCATTCCCAAAACATAAGACAATTGTTTCTTTACTTGAATAGGCGCTATCTTTCTTACTTGGCCTTTGATGCTTAATCCATTCATTGGTGTTGCTTTAAATTCCTGCTTACCATTATTGATTAAAATGGTACCATAGTCGGCATCATACCTGCCCATTTGAACATTGTTGTCGTAAAAATTACCCATCATTAAAATATCTGGCCATTTGTCTCCATTGGCATCTAAAGATACTGCTGCTTTATAAGCGGTGATTTGAGCTTCCCATGGTAATTCCTTAGCCGTGAATTGTCCCTTGCCATTATTGATGAATAGGGTATTCGCAAAATGATAGGCTTTCACCACTTTAGCTGCTTTTAATTTTTCCTTGGTGAAAATATCATACAGGTTTGCCTTAGCAAAATCCTCTGCATACAAAAAAGATTTTTTTATTTTAGGAATCTGTCTTTGAATTTCGTCTTTATTGGCAAATGGAATTTCTTTGTTTTGCAAATAGAAAGTGATGATTTGTTCAAATTTTCCATTGTCATCAAAGTCATTGTAATACATGGTGATGGGCTCTTTTTCTGTCGCCTTCAATCTTGTATTCAATCCTAGGTTCCCTGCAACAAAGTCCATATCCCCATCTAAATCAATATCAACAGGCAGGGTGAAATTCCACCAGCCTGGCAAATCAGTAACACTTGCTTTTTTCCATTTTTTAGCAGCAGGGTACAGGACATCAATCCCACCCCATTGATGCGTCAATAAGATTTCCTTAAGGCCATCGCCATCTATGTCCATCTCATTGGCATTCGTTACCAAACCGATCCCTACTAAATCAGGTGCAACTTGATTCGTAACATTCTTAAAATGGCCATCTCCTGTATTGTATAAAACATAACTATCCGTAGGTGCTCCATAATCCATTGCAGTCACCCTACTAGTAATCAATAGATCTACGAATCCATCTTGGTTAAAATCACGCGCAAGGATGGCTGAACTTTGGTTATATATTGGAATAGCATTATTCAAAAGGGAAAAATCCCCATTTGCACTATTTAAGTAAACACGTGGCATCATATGTTTGTCCTTACCAAAATATTCGTTTCCGCCAGATCCCACAATAAGGTCTTGCAAGCCATCTTTATTGACATCCGCTATGACAGCAGCTACGTCTTCGTAATTGCTATCTAAACGGAAGGCTTCTTGTTTAGATTGAATAAATTTACCATTGGTTTGTTGATAGTATAATGCCGCACTGAACCCCCTTGCCCCACCTATAAAAATATCTTCTAAGCCATCTTGATTGATATCGCCGACTGCCAAAGCCGGGCCTTCTGTTGAATTCATTTGAGGGATTAATTGCTCTCTATTGAATTCCTGAAAAATATTTTCTTGATGTTTAAATTGTAAACCTGTATTTGCAGTAAAATCAATAAACTGTTTTGTCTCCTGAGGCCAATGCTGATTTATTAAATTGTAATCAAATTTTGGCAAACCAGCCTGATAGCTAAAGGACAATTGCTTTTTCTTGAACTCAGCTGGTTGAATATTTTGAAAACTATTGTCAGGCCATATCAAATAGGCCGATTCGATTTGAGTATTTTTTAAACCAATAGACAAAGGCACTTCCATACTGGACATGAATCCCTTTACGGGAAACTTCTCGTAGGTTCTAATTTCACCTGGGGTAAATAAAACCAGTTTCGCACCTACCGCATTTATATTTTTTTCAGCCCCTTTCAATGAGATAGATACGGAATGTGCCGCGCTATCTTTATTGGATTTATTCTCATAGATAAAGGACTTGTCATTCACATTATTAACGACTAAATCCAAGTCGCCATCGTTGTCAAAATCTGCATAAGCCGCTCCATTTGAATAGGAAGAGGGGTTATTTTGAATCGCCTTCTCTTTGTCATCAAAGGACAACCCTTTTCTATTTAAAAAGAATTGATTCGGTATTTTAATTTCAGGGAAACGATCTATCAAAGCCATATCCTTTTCACCCATTTTATTGTCCCTGATTTTTTCTTGAATTTCTTGATTGGATACATAGTTCACATAATCCATATCATTCATTCGCTTAGGTATACCATTAGCTATGAAAATATCTTTATAGCCGTCATTGTCAAAATCCATTAACAAAGTAGCCCAAGACCAATCCGTAGCAAACATGCCCGAATACATACCAACTTCGCTAAACTTGCCATTGCGTCTGTTCCATTGTAAATTATTACGGGTAAACTGATAATCGTAGCCTACAGAAATTTTATATTGATAAATATCATAATCATCCTCCCCTAAGGACCTCTTTAAGATATAAGGATCTTTAGGCAACATATCCATGGATACAATTTCTGGGAAACCATCATTGTTTAAATCTGCCGCATCAACGCCCATTGAGTATTGGCTGGTGTGCATTAACCTTTCTTTTTGTTCGTCCTTGAAACTGCCATTTTTTTGGTTAATGTATAAATAATCATTTTCATGAAAATCGTTTCCAGCATAAATGTCCACCCACCCATCTAAATTGATATCGCTCATGACCACACCTAACCCATAACTAATTGCTGTGCTATTGATTTTAGAGGCTTTTGTCACATCTTCAAAATGTCCATTGTTATTGGCGAAAATTCGATCCCCAGAAAGCGGATCAAATGTGCCCATAAAACTAGTCCTTGGCGCAAAAGTGCCGTTCTGGTGTACAGAATGATTTAATAAAAACACATCTAAGTCGCCATCCTGATCATAATCAAAGAAACTTGCTTGAGTACTGAATCCAGAAAAGTCTAGCCCATATTCAGCAGCTGCTTCCTTGTATACTGGGATACCACTTTGGATTGATTGACAAATTAACAATTGATTTTTTGAAATAAATTTTTCAAAATTACCTAACCTGCATATATAGATATCCAATAGGCCGTCATTATTGATGTCCACTACAGACACACCAGTATTCCATGCACTATCCTGTGGTATTTGTGCTTGCTTACTGACTTCTTCAAACTTCAAATTGCCTTTATTCAAATACAATTGATTATCCCCTTCATTGGAAGCAAAAAAGATATCCGCCTTGCCATCATTATTAAAGTCTCCTGTAGCTACTCCTGCGCCATTATAATAGTACATATAATGAAACATGTTGAACTGTTCATTAGGATGTAATTTATTTTCAAATTGGATTCCAGTTTGTTCCGCTGTTAATGCTTCGAACAAAGGGCTTTCCTTTGTTGTTGGCTTACAAGCAATCACGGTAAAACCTAATGCCCAAATGGACAAAACAATGTTTATGGTAGGTGTATATTTAAACAGCATAAGTTTATTTTAATTTCATGAATACCGGCGTTTGGTTGCTTCTAACAAATAAGACTTTTTTCTGTGTGCCTTGTTGAAACAATACCATATCGCGTACCTGTCCTGTAATCGCTAAGCCAGACTGCTTGTCTTCAACCACTTCGAATACTCTTTTACCTTTATGGATTAAAACCAATCCATAATTTGCGTCTAAGCGACCAAACTGAGGTAAGAATCCAAACTGATTGCCCCCCATTACTAGATCCGTTTTCCCGTCTGCATTCACATCAGTGCTGACCATTGCATTTAAAGAAGAAAACTGTACCTCATTGGGTAATCTTTGGATATCAAATTGTCCTCCACCTTTACCCCAAGCAATTACGGAACTAGAATAGTTGTACAACTTCATAGTGGCTTGCTCCACTAATTCTTTTTTAAATAATTCCTGGAATGCTTTTTTAGCATAGATCTCGTAGTTCAAATTCTCCTTCTTAAGTAAAGGGATTTGTTCTTGCATTTCTCCTTTTAAAAACACTGGGACATCTTTCCCGTCAATTGTTCTAGTTAATATTTTATCGATACTTTCATTGCCGTCAAAATCATTAATCCATAATTTTACAGGCGCTGCTGCAGTTGGTTGCAAATATCCATTCTCTCCCATATTACCCATTACGATGTCTTGAATCCCATCTCCATCTATATCTGCTATATGAATAGACTGCCACCAGCCATGCATGTCTTTCAAATTAGATGCTCTTTCGACCATCTTGCCTTTTTCAAAAGCAAATAAGATTGGATACATGTATTCACCCATCACAACTAAAGTAGAAGTGCCTGACTTGTCTAAGTTTGCCCAAGCGGCACTAGTCACCATACCCAGTTTTAAAAAGGCTGGCGCTATATTTGCTGTAACATCTTTAAATAGTCCTGCTCCATTATTTTGATACAATGCACTCGCTGGTGTTACACCATATTTTAATGGGGTATTACGTGCGCCAACAAATACATCCAAATCACCATCTGAATCATAATCTAATGGGACCATTACGCCTGTATTGTATTCAAATACCGGGAATGCATTGGCACTATGTGTAAAATTAGCCTTACCGTCATTTAAAAATAATCGGTGATTCAATTCCCCTCTTGTAGACAATCGATTGTTTCCACCAGACCCCACCAATAAATCCATATCCCCGTCTTTATCTGCATCAAAAAATACAGCAGCCACATCTTCATAAGTTTCAAATGCTTTAAATGCAGCTTGCGGTTTTGGCTTGAAATCCCCATTACTTGTCTGCAAATACACCTGACTTCCTTTATTATTAGCACCACCAATAAATAAATCTGCTAAGCCGTCTCCATTGATGTCCGCAGTTGCTGCTTTTGGCCCTTCTTGCGAAAGGATTCTTGGAATAATTCTTTCTGCATAAAAATCTACATGATCGTCTTCGGTATGCTTTTCAAAATTAGCTTTTACTTCCTCAAACAGAGGCGCCACTTTTTCTTGAACAAGGACAAAAGGTTTTACCATTTGTTTTGCTTGATCAATCGTATACACAGTGTCTAGCTTTTGAATTGTCAAAATCGTTTGAGTGAGGTTCGGCCAAATGACTTGGACAGAATCAATTTTTTTGAATTGCCCTAAACCAAATATTTGCTTATAATCCACAGAGGACTGGAAGCCTCTTGCAGGAATAACTTCCTTGCTTAAGATTTGTCCTTGAACAAAAATATTAATTTTAGCACCCACTGCGTTGACATTCTGTGGCAAACCTTTTAATTTAAATCCAATATAGCCGTTCTTATTTTTTTCTCTACTCTTATTCTTAAACACAAAGCTTGGCATATTATTATTGTTCACCACCATATCTAAGTCTCCATCATTATCCAAGTCGCCATAGGCGGCACCATTTGAAAAACTTGGAATATCCAAACCCCAATCTTTTCCCATGTCCTTAAAAGTCAAGTCGCCATTATTCTTGAACATTTTATTCGGAATCGGCTGACTACTCATTTTTTCAATGATACTACTGATCTCATCTTTTTTACCCGTCAATACCATCTTTTGAATCATGGTATTTGCAAAGAAATCAATAAAGTCTTGATTGGTTAAATCACGATAAATACCGTTACTTACATAGATATCATTGTATCCGTCATTGTCTGCATCAAAAATCATTTCACCCCAACTCCAATCACTCGCCTCTACTCCAGCAAAACGAGCCACTTCCTTATACTTACCATTCTTATTATTCAATTGTAGCGCATTGTGCATGAATTGATGGTAAAAGCCACTTGCTACTTTCAAACGATAGATATCAATATTATCAAAGGAACTTGTGGTCTTTAACCTGAAGTCATTGTCTGGTAACATTTCTGTGGTAAAAATATCTGGATAGCCATCATTGTTGACATCCGCCATATCTGTACCCATGGAGGCGATGCTGTTATGTTCTGTATAGGATTCTATTTCGTCTTTAAATGTGCCGTTCTTTTGGTTGATGTATAAATAATCTCTTTCAAAGAAATCATTTGACACATACACATCTGGCCATGCATCTCCGTTTACGTCTCCAATGGTTACTCCTAATCCAAAACTTATCAATGTACCATGTATACCAGCAGCTGCAGACACTTCTTTAAACTTTCCACCTTCATTTTGATATAAATGATCCCCACCCCCTTTTAAAAAATCTGCTACTGCTGAATTTTCTGCTCTTATATCTCTAGCATTTGCATAGTTTAATGTGTTGACAGGAATTGGGCTATTGTTGACCATAAAACAATCCAAGTCACCATCCATATCATAATCAAAGAAAGAAGCATGTGTTGTATAGCCATTGTTTGCTAAGCCATAGGCCTCTGCACTATCCGTAAAAGTTAGGTCATGGTTATTGATGAACAATTGATTCTTGCGCAGGTCTTCTTCCATCATATGTCCCGCATTCGCCACATAAAT
>JBILQZ010000046.1:0-10416 GCA_044372935.1 Sediminibacterium sp.
ACCTATAACTTGAATCAATTCCAGTCTGGCACCATTCAATATGCGCTTCCCATCCTGTCTTCCGGCAAGCATCGCTTCATTATTAAAGCCTGGGATTTATTGGGTAATATATCTAAAGACACTATATGGATTGATGTGCCAGATTCAAAAAATAAAAACCTAAGAAATCTTCAAGTCTTTCCAAATCCAGTTCAAAATGCAGCTAAATTTAGTTTTGAGATAAAAAATGTGAAAGACCCTATCCTCATGACCATTCAGATTTTTGACGCCAGCGGGAAACTTCATTTTAATCAGCAAGAACAAGTACAGCCTAGCGGTAACAGGATTGTGTATGATTGGGATGGGCGAAGCCAAAGCGAGGGGCTACTTCCCCCAGGGCAGTATTATTATAGGGTATTGGTGCGTCAAAATGGGGTACAGGAGCAATTACTAAGTACATTATTAAAGTATTAAATATTAAATACTAGGGTTATCTTTACCTCCAAAGCACTTTAATGCAATTGAGTATGATACATAGCACATCCATAAAATCAATCCTTTGTTTGAGCTTAGTTTTTGTCCTTGGTAGTGTAACCGCACAAACTAAATTAAAATTACAAAGTACCGCTGTGCCATTTATGATGATCTCGCCTGATGCAAGATCAGGGGGTATGGGTAATTTATCTTTAGCTATGTCTCCGGAGGCCAATGATCTTTTTGGCAACACTGCCAAGATTCCCTACATGAACAATAACAGTGGTTTTTTAATTAACTATACACCTTGGTTAAAAGATTTAGGTTTAAGTGATGTGTATTTGGCGAGTGCGGGTTATTACAAAAAATTAAATAGTTTTTCTGGCATCAATAGTTCATTGCGTTTTTTTAGTTTAGGCAATATTGATTTTACAGATGAATCTGGTCAATCCACTTTGCCTTCGCAAAGACCTTCTGAATTTAGTTACGATTTTGGGTATAACATTTTATTGACAGATGCATTGAGTATGGGGGTTACATTAAGGTATATCCATTCTAGATTAGTGCAAGGTTCTTATGGCACCAATGGTACCAATTACAAAGCTGGCAATACTTTCGCAGGGGACATCAGTTTGTTTTATAAACAAAATGAAAACCTGGAAGGATTTCATGGAGGTTTGGTTTTGTCTAATTTAGGAGGTAAAGTGAGTTATTCTAATGAGTCCAAAAACAAATATTTTATTCCTGCTAATATTGGATTAGGGGTGGCTTATTTAAATAAATTTGATGTAGAGAATTCTTTGGAAATGGGTATTGATGTCAATCGTTTGATGGTGCCTGCAAGTCCAAATACAAGTGATCCAGAATTGGTCGATCAGTATTTTACACAGTCTGTAGTGTCTAGCTGGTTCAACTCTTTTTCAAATAAATATGGCATGCCTTTGGCCGAGTCTTTGAAAATATCTTTAGGGATGGAGTACAACTACACCGATCGTTTTTATTTAAGAGCGGGTTACTTTATAGACAACAATAAGAATTTAGGAAGCATGCAATACTTTACTATTGGCTCAAGCTTTCAATACCAACAATCAAGATTTAATATTTCTTATTTAGTACCTACTGGTGGCGGCATCACCAGGAATCCATTGTCCAATACCTTACGTTTTGGGTCGATTTTTTACTTCTAAATAATTTGTTAACTAAAGCTTTTCGGCTTCCGTTTACTTGGTTTTTTAAGTACTTTTGTAGCACATGTCTACTATCATTCCTATTGTCAACCACAGTCATCATCCCTTGCCTTCCTACGCAACAGCAGGCTCGTCTGGTGTAGACCTTCGTGCATTTATCCCTTCTTCTCTTCAATTGGCACCCATGGAACGCATTTTGGTCCCAACAGGTTTGCATATTGCCTTGCCTCCTAACTGGGAAGCGCAAGTTAGACCTAGAAGTGGGTTAGCTATTAAACAAGGCTTAACTTGTTTAAATACCCCAGGCACCATTGATGCAGATTATAGAGGGGAGATTAAAGTGATTCTAATTAATTTATCCAATGAAGTGCAAACTATACAAGACGGGGATAGAATTGCGCAAATGGTTTTTCAACAAGTAGAAAAAATGGAATGGCAGCTGGTAACTAGTTTAGAAACAACCCAAAGAGGGGATGGTGGATTTGGCCATACTGGTAAAATATAATTGAATGCAAAAAATCAAACACAGTATCGCTTTTGTAGTAGTCCTTTTTAGTTTTGCCTGTGCGAACGTGAAAAAAGTACAAGTCATTCAGGATGCATTAGCTCTGAAAGTGATGCCAGATTCAGCGGCCTTAGCAGAGAAAGCAAGATTAGATTCTGTGATGATGGTAGAGGGTATCGTGCATAATATTGCCCATACAAAAATCAACTTCAAAACAATGAATGCGAAGTTGAAGATGGATTATGAAACAAGCAAGAACAAGGATAGTTATATCGCGAATTTGAGCATTCAAAAAGATAGCGGTATGTATATTACTATCAGAGGCGCAATGGGGGTGATTGGATTAAAAGCGTTTATCAATAAGGATAGTGTCGTTTTAGTTTTTCCTTTGAGTAAAAAAGTAGAACGTCATCCATTGACTTATTTACAAGAAGTGGTCAAAATCCCTTTGTCTTACCAAACCATCGAAGATTTAGTGGTAGGTAATCCTATTTTTATGGATAGTTTTCAAATGATTTCTTATAAAGTAATCAATGAAAGATTGCAGGTTAGTTTGATGGGGAAATTATTTAAAAATTTAGTCATCCTTAGTGAGGATAACACAAAATTAGTCCAACTTAAGTTAGATGACGTGGACATCACAAAGCATAGAACCTGTGACATCAATTACAGCCAGCATACTTTGGTGAACAACACACAATTTCCACTCATGAGAACCATATCCATCAATGCACAATCAAAGTTGGATATAGGTATGGAGATAAAAGAATTTAATTTTGATGAACCTTTAAAATACACTTTTGCTGTTCCAAAGTTGGGCAGACGTAAATAATAAAGTGAAAAAATATTTCGTATGATTAAAAAGTGGTTAATTCTAATCTGTTTGTTTGTGGCATGTTTTATAAACAATGCGACAGCACAAAATGGCAATTCTAGAGAAGAATTACAAAAGCAATCACAGTCATTGCAAAAAGAATTAGAAGCACTTAATAATTTATTAGAACAAACTAAAAAGAATAAGAAAAGTTCATTGGCGCAATTGGCTTTGATTCGTAGTAAAATTTCAAAAAGGGAAGCTTTAATCAACGGTATAGCAAGACAGGTGAAGGTTTTGGATGATGCTATACAATCCAATCAACAAGATGTAAGAAGGCTAAATAACGAATTAGATACCTTGAAATATAGGTATGCTAAAAGTATTGTTTTTGCCTATCAGAGTAGGAGTGGGTATGAATACTTGAATTTTCTTTTTTCGGCTGGTAGTTTTAATGACGCGGTAAAACGAATTACTTATTTAAAAAGCTACCGTCAAAACAGAGAAGCACAGGCGATGGCGATTGGCTTATCTGAACAAAATTTAAAGTCTAAGATTAGTGTTTTAAGTGAGAACAAACAAGACCGTATCAAAACTTTATCTGCTCAAACAGTTCAATTAAAAGTATTGATTGATGACAGGAAAGAGCAAGATAAAGTAGTCAAACAATTAAAAAGTAAAGAGCAAGAAATTACTGCACAAGTAAGACAGAAAGAAGCACAACGAAGAAAAATGCAATCTGCCATTGCGGCGGTGATTAAAAGAGAAATGCAAGAAGCGCAGAAAAGAGAGAATGATCGTTTGGCAAAATTAAAAGCGGCCAATGCGGCAAATAATAAAACCACAACAGCCGCTGCGGACAATAAACCAAAATCTACTCCAGTGGTAGGGAAGGTGCAAGGGGGTTTAAAAAGCACTTCTGACAATCGACCTTATTCGGCCTTGGAAACATCTGAGGAAGGCAGGGAAACATCTATCTCTTTTGAAAACAATAAAGGTGGGTTACCTTGGCCAGTTTCAACTGGTAGCGTGTATGTTCGTTTTGGTGTGGAGTCCATACCGGGCACTAAATTAGACCGAAAAAGTGACGGGATAGAAGTTGCTGTTCCAAAAGGTACCGCTGTAAAAAGTGTTGCCAATGGCACTGTGGTATATGTAGGAGATGTGAATGGCTATCAAACAGTATTCATCAAACACGGCAAGTATTTTACTACTTATTCTTATTTAAGTAGTGCTAGTGTAAGCAGTGGACAGGAAGTAAGAGCAGGCACAGTGATAGGTAGATCGGGTATTAATTTGGATGGAGAAGGCGCCTTGTTGTTTTCTATAAACAATGAAAAAGTTGTATATTTTGATCCTGAAAATTGGTTGAAAGCAAAAAGATAACCAGGTTCAGGCATTTAAAATTGCTGCCATGTCAACATATATCCTATCGCTCGATCAGGGAACTACAAGTAGTCGTGCTATTTTATTTAACCAAGAAGGTCAAATCGTTTCCATTGCACAAAAAGAGTTTACACAAATTTTTCCAGCACCAGGCTGGGTGGAACACGATGCCTTAGAAATTTGGAGCACACAAATTGGTGTCGCTTCGGAAGTCATCAGTAAACAACATATTGGGAAGGATAGTATTGCTGCGATTGGCATCACCAATCAAAGAGAAACGACTGTTTTGTGGAATAAACAAACAGGTCAGCCCATCTACAATGCTATAGTATGGCAGGATAGACGTACGGCTGATTTTTGCGATCAGTTAAAAGCAGATGGCAAACAAGCCATGATCCAAGCAAAGACAGGACTCATTATAGACGCCTATTTCTCTGCTTCTAAAATAAAATGGATTTTAGATCATGTAGAAGGAGCAAGGGCTTTGGCCAATAAGGGTGACCTTTGTTTTGGTACAATAGATAGTTGGTTGGTATGGAAATTAACCAATGGTGCTGCACATGTAACAGATGCAACCAATGCTTCCAGAACCATGTTGTACAATATTCATGACCTTAGATGGGATATGGAGTTATTGGAATTATTTGACATTCCTTTATCCATCTTACCGGAAGTAAAAAGTAGTTCCGAACTATATGGCACAACTAATTTAATGGTGCCCAATCATTCTATTCCTATTGCAGGTATTGCGGGAGATCAACAAGCTGCTTTATTTGGTCAAATTTGTACCCAAGCAGGCATGGTAAAAAACACTTATGGTACAGGTTGTTTTATGCTCATGCACACAGGCGAAAAAGCAGTGGCCTCAAAAAATAATTTATTAACGACCATTGCATTACAAAGAAATGGAAAGACCTATTATGCATTAGAAGGTAGTGTCTTTATTGCAGGTGCAGTCGTACAATGGTTAAGAGATGGATTACATTTAATTAGAAATTCAGATGAAGTAGAAGCGCTTGCTGGATCAGTCGTTGATACTGATGGCGTATATATGGTGCCTGCTTTTGCTGGCCTAGGTGCACCTTATTGGAATCAACATGCAAAAGGTACCATTGTAGGGCTTACTAGAGGAACCAATACAGCGCATATTGCTAGAGCGGCGCTTGAAAGTATCGCATATCAAACCTATGATGTATTAAAAGCAATGGAAGCCGATGCTCAAATTCCAATTCTTGAATTGAGGGTAGACGGCGGTGCAACAAAGAATAATTTATTGATGCAATTTCAATCCGATCTCTTGTCTACCAAAGTGATTCGACCAACCATGATTGAAACTACAGCATTAGGAGCCGCTTACCTTGCTGGCTTAGCGGTTGGATTTTGGAAAGACGAAGCTACTTTAGCAACAAAATGGCAGGTGGATCAAATTTTTGAACCTACTATGAACGACAAGGAAGTCGCAACAAAAATCCAAGGTTGGCAAAAATCAATTCAAATGACTAATATATAATTTTATGACTCCATTTTTAGCAGAATTAATCGGCTCTTCAGTTATGATCATTATTGGAAACGGTGTTGTAGCCAATGTGGTATTGCCCAAAACAAAAGGTCATGGTGGTGGCTTAATATCCATTGTTTTAGGTTGGACCATTGCCGTTTTTGTAGCAGTTTATATAACTAGTAGTGCGAGTGGGGCACATTTAAATCCAGCCGTTACCATCGCTTTTGCAACTGCTGGAAAATTTAGTTGGTCCTTGGTGCCAACCTATATACTAGCTCAATTATTAGGTAGCATGTTGGGTGCTTTTGTGGTATGGATGGTCTATAAGGATCATTTTAATGAAACGGAAAGTGCAGGGGACAAATTGGCTTGCTTCGCAACCGGCCCATCTATCCGAAAACTGCCTCAAAATTTTATTGTAGAAACGATAGCCACTTTTGTCTTCATATTAGCAATTTTTCATATAAATCCTGCTGGAGTCGAATTAGGAGCTTTATCTGCCCTCCCAGTGTCCCTTTTAGTGGCAGGGATAGGCTTTGGATTGGGTGGACCCACAGGTTGGGCGATCAATCCGGCAAGGGATTTGGGGCCTAGAATCATGCATTTTTTACTTCCAATCAAGGGAAAAGGGTCAAGTGACTGGGCTTACTCGGTTATTCCGGTATTTGGGCCCATCGTGGGGGGAATTTTAGCTGCTATTTTCTATTTACAATTTTTGCAATAAAGCTTCAAATCACTACCTTTGCAGCCGAAATGGAGTATCTCTATTTTCGCCTCTTAAAAGGGGGTTGTAAAAACAATTAACAATATGGCAACAACAGGTAAAATCAAACAAATTATTGGTGCGGTTGTAGACGTACATTTTTCAACTGAAAGTGTATTACCAGAAATTTACAATGCGCTTGAAATTACGCGTCCTAATGGTGAAAAACTAGTATTAGAAGTTCAACAACACTTAGGTGAAGATAGCGTTCGTGCAATTGCAATGGATGGTACAGAAGGTTTAGTGAGAGGAATGGCAGTAGTGGACACGGGTAAAGCAATCTCTATGCCAATTGGAGAAGGCATCAATGGTCGTTTGTTCAATGTAACAGGTGATGCAATTGATGGTTTACCTCAATTAGATAAAAGCAACGGTCGTGCTATTCACGCAAATCCTCCAAAGTTTGAAGACTTAAGTACCGCAACAGAAGTATTGTTTACAGGTATTAAAGTAATCGACTTGATCGAGCCATATGCAAAAGGTGGTAAGATTGGATTGTTTGGTGGTGCCGGTGTAGGTAAAACAGTATTGATTCAAGAGTTAATCAACAATATCGCAAAAGGACACGGTGGTTTATCTGTGTTTGCGGGTGTAGGAGAAAGAACACGTGAAGGAAATGACTTGTTACGTGAGATGATTGAAGCAGGTATCATGAAATATGGTGAAGCTTTCAAACATAGCATGGAAGAAGGTGGATGGGATTTAAGTAAAGTTGATTTGAATGAATTAAAAGAATCAAAAGCTACTTTCGTATTTGGACAAATGAACGAACCTCCAGGTGCACGTGCGCGTGTGGCTTTGAGTGGTTTGACAATTGCAGAATATTTCCGTGATGGAGATGGTACAGGAAAAGGAAAGGACATCTTGTTCTTCGTAGATAATATCTTCCGTTTCACTCAAGCAGGTTCTGAGGTATCGGCTTTATTAGGTCGTATGCCATCTGCGGTAGGTTACCAACCAACATTGGCAACTGAGATGGGATTGATGCAAGAGCGTATTACTTCAACTAAAAATGGTTCTATTACTTCTGTTCAAGCGGTATATGTACCTGCGGATGACTTAACGGATCCAGCTCCTGCAACTACTTTCGCTCACTTAGATGCAACAACTGTATTGTCTCGTAAGATTGCCGATTTAGGTATTTATCCTGCGGTAGATCCATTGGATTCTACTTCAAGAATCTTAACGCCTGCAATTGTAGGTGATGCACACTATGACACTGCACAGAAAGTAAAAATGATCTTACAACGTTATAAGGAATTACAAGATATCATTGCCATCTTAGGTATGGATGAATTAAGTGACGAAGATAAATTAGTAGTATCACGCGCTCGTCGTGTACAACGTTTCTTATCTCAACCTTTCCACGTAGCAGAGCAATTTACTGGTTTGAAAGGTGTATTCGTTTCTATTGATGATACAATTAGAGGTTTCAATGCAATTATGGATGGTCAAGTAGATGAGTATCCAGAAGCGGCATTCAACTTAGTAGGTACATTGGAAGATGCGATTGAGAAAGGAAAGAAAATGATGGCTCAAGCTTAATAAATTAAAATTCCATTCATGTTATTAGAAATATTAACACCAGAGAAGAAGTTGTTTAGTGGAAATGTACAAGGAGTGCAATTGCCTGGTGTAGATGGTTTATTTGAAATCTTAGACAAACACGCTCCATTGGTAAGCGCATTAGGTAATGGCAATGTGAAAGTGTTGCAAAAGGGTATCGCTGCGGCAACTTATGCTATTCAAGGTGGCTTTGTAGAAGTAATTGATAATAAAGCGACTGTATTAGTAGAAGGCGTTTTATAGCCACTCGCATAATAACAAAAAATTATCATCTATAGGAATCCCTCTCCGTCAAACGAGAGGGATTTTTTTATATATTCACCTAGGCAAAACCTATCGTGTTTGCGGCCATCAACTATGAAGAAAACATTTCCTTTCTTATTCACTTTAATTGGATTATCGATACTGGGGATTTTGTTTATACAAATCACCTGGTTACAAGGATTGTTTTTATTGCAAAAAAATCAATTGATCGAAAAAGTCAATCAAGCAGGGGTAGTCGTTTCTGCAGATTTAGGAAAAAAACTGAACGGAGGTTTAGCATTTCATTTTCCTAAAAAATCATTGAGCTTATCTGGCGCAGGCCATTCTCATTCCTTTGAAGAAGCAACTTTATCAGATTTATATAATTTTCAAGACTTAGATAAAAAATTAAAAACGGCTTTGTCTAAGTATGGACTTCAGGACCTGCCTTACGAATTTGCATTACAAGATAAAAAAGGATATGTAGAAATTAAGAGTAAAAAATTCGAAGATGTTTTTGTAGACGAATTGAATACAGTACAAACAAGGGTTTCTATTATTCCTCAAGAGATTCTAGAAGCCACTGGTCCATTTGAAACATTGATCATTGTGATTCCTAATGTCAATGCTTATTTATTCAAAACATTGCAATGGGTTGTTTTTGGTGCCGTCTTATTTATTATCATTGTATTAGCGGCGTTCTTGATCACGATTAGGTCATTGATCAAACAAAAAAAGTTGAGTGAAATAAAAAGTGATTTCATCAATAACATGACCCACGAATTAAAAACGCCTTTAGCAACTATATCCTTAGCGGTGGATGCGCTTAAATCGGCTAAAGTGCAGTCGGATGTTAAATCGGTAGATTATTTTAGTTCGATTATCAAGGAAGAAAACGTCCGCATGAATAAGCATGTGGAAACCATTTTACAAGCAGCTCAATTGGAGCGTAAGGACTATGATATCAATCGACAAATGGTGGACATGCATGACTTAATACTTGGGGTCATTGAAAGTTTTAAATTACAATTAGAAGGGAAGCCTTCAAAAGTGCACACGCATCTGGAAGCGAATCCTGCTGAAATTTATATTGACGAAGAGCATGTTTTACATGTATTATCTAACTTGATTGATAATGCAATCAAGTATGCAAAAAATGAAATTGATATTTCAATCAGTACAAAAACAGTTTCAAATAGAATGCTTATAACTATCGAGGACAAGGGGATAGGCATGAGCAGTGATACCATTAAACATATATTTGAAAAATTTTATCGCGCGCATTCAGGCAATATCCATAATGTAAAAGGTTTTGGATTAGGCATGAGCTATGTACGTTGGGTCATTGACATGCATAAAGGCACGATACAAGTTACAAGTGAAATAGATAAAGGCACAAAGGTTGAAATAAGTTTACCCTTGGTTCATCCAAAATAAACAACCATCTCCATAACTTAAAAAGCGGTACTCGTTTTCTAATGCATGTTGGTAAACGGTCTTCCATTCATTGCCCGCAATAGCTGCAATAATCAACAATAGGGTAGATTTTGGTTGGTGAAAATTAGTCACCAATCCTTTACAAACTTTAAATGTATAACCAGGCTTCACCATTAATTGTGTAGTGGCTATTAAGGAACTCAATTGATTTGTTTGCATCCATATTTTTAAAGCTTGCATGGCTTCTTGAAGCGATAAATTACTTGCATCCAAGGTGTAGGCATCCCATTGAAGTAAATGCAATTCATGAGCCTCTTGATTTGGATCTTGTTTGATCTTAATAGCCAACCAAAATAAAGATTCTAGGGTCCTGAGTGAAGTGGTACCTACTGCAATGATTTTTTTATTGGTCGTTGCTAAATAGTCAATGGTTTCAAGAGCGACATCAATGAATTCGGCATGCATTAAATGATGGTGGTAGTCGTCTACTTTCACTGGCATAAAAGTACCAGCGCCTACATGTAAAGTGATAAATTTTTTATCAATACCTTTTGCTTCAAG
>JBILQZ010000237.1:0-2678 GCA_044372935.1 Sediminibacterium sp.
ACAAGGAGAAGAATTCTCGAAAACTAAAAAAGGTCAAAAAGAGAAGAAGTCAAATTTGGATAAGCCTTTTAAATTAGAAGAGTCTGTTTACTTTAAGGAAAACTACAGCTTCAATAGAGCACAAGTGAGTGTATACAGAAGGGCGAATGGCAACAATGAAATAGTCTACAAAAATTTAAAAACCAATCCTCAAATTGGTATGTGGGGTGCGGACGAAAACTACCTTGCTGTCAATGGCTATCAGCTTGCCATTGGTAGAAACCTGAATGCGGTGGATTTACAATCAGGTCGAAATGTATGTATGATTGGAAGTAGTGTTGGTACAAAATTGTTTCCTAAAAATCCAGAGAAGAGTATTGATAAAATTATATTGATTCAAGGCAAACCTTATCGCGTGATTGGTTTGCTAAAATCAAAAGGTTCAAGTGCGATGTTAAGGCAGGATGATATTGTAGTGACTTCATTGAAAAATGTGCGTCAATATCAAAATAGCAATCCATCTTATCAGTTGGGGGTGGCTGTCAACAATGTAATTGAATTAGAGCCTGCTATTGATGAAGCTATGTTGCAGATGAGAAAAGCAAGAAAATTAATTCCTACAGAATCTGATAATTTTATCATTGACAAGAGTGATAAGTTTGCACAATTATTTATTGGCTTTTTAGCAGGTATCAGTGGTGCTGCAGGTGCTATTGGTATGATTACTTTAATTGGTGCTGCGATTGGATTAATGAATATTATGTTGGTTGCGGTGAATGAAAGAACGAGAGAAGTTGGTTTGATTAAAGCCTTAGGTGGCAAACGAAAAGATGTACGTCGTCAATTTTTATTTGAAAGCATTATCATTAGTTTATTAGGTGCTGTTTTTGGTATTTTATTAGGTGTATTGGTTGGCAATGTATTTAGTATTGTATTAAGTACAGGATTTGTGATACCATGGTTCTGGGTGATCACGGGTATTGTGATTTGTTCTGGAGTTGGATTAGTTGCAGGGATTTATCCTGCAATGAAAGCAGCTTCTTTAAATCCAATTAACGCATTGAGGTACGAATAATTTAAAAAGGATTATACTAAAAAAGCCTCCCAATTGGGAGGCTTTTTTTATGCTTTATAAGCAGTATTTATAGCTTATTTAGGATCTAAAGCATGTTTAATTCTATCTTGTAAATCATTGATATGATTCACGGCATTTGTATCAGTTGCGCCAGCTTTAGCAGCTTGTAATGCAGCAGCTAATTTCTTTAATTGTGCTTTTGCTTCTGATACCACATCTGTATTTGTCACATCAACACTTGGTGCACCTAAGCGTATCATAGCATTTGCTGCAGAAGCGGCAGATGCAGAAGGGTTGATTAACTCGTCTAACTGACCAACATAAGTCTTCTGTAAATTACGACGATAGATATCGCCCTTGTTTACGTCGCTAAATAAACCTTTTCTCAAGTCATCCATCATTTCATTCAATGCATATGAACTTGCACCAAATCTTGAATGGCTAGTAGTGATACGATACAATCTATTTTTATCTAACAAAGATTTTAAAATACTTGTTTGAATATTTTGTACACGCTCGTTACTAGAAGGGTTTGCAAATTTGTTTAAAATGCTTGCATCCAATAACCATTTTGGAGTCGTAAATAATTGTGTATGGAAAAACTGCATTGCTTGTTTTTGTGTAGCAACAGTCGTTGGGGTATACACATCTCCTTTTTCTTCTACACTTTTAAATGTTTCCTGAATACCGCCTACATTTCTTAATACATGTCCCATGTACCTACTAAATTGTCCTACTACTTGGCCATACATTTGACTTAAGTTCTCAAATTTATCTCCTTCTTCTTTGGTCCACTCTGGTAAGTTTACGATGATTCTTTTCAAGTTCTTAATACCATATTCACTTGCCAACATAGCGTTGTCACCTAAGTCTTCTGTTTGTGCTCTAGGATCGTCATTTCTTCCTTCGCCACCAAACCAGATTCTTGGATTCTTGCTTAAATTGTCAACAATCCATTTGTTATTAATTTTACGATCTGCTTGTGCATCGTTTTCACCTGTATAGGTATAGCCCCACTGAATCGCCCACTTGTCATAGTCGCCAATTCTTGGGAATAAACCAGACTGGTTGATTTTATCTTCTGGTTGTGCTACATAGTTGAAGCGCGCATAGTCCATAATAGAAGCAGTATGACCGTTTGCTTCTACCCATGTTTTATCTCTTAATTTCTCTACTGGTGTTTTGCTTGAACTACCCATATTATGTCTTAAACCTAAAGTGTGTCCAATTTCGTGAGAAGATACAAAACGAATTAAGTTACCCATTAAGGTATCGTCAAAATGCATTTTTCTTGCTGCTGGATCTACTGCTGCAGTTTGCACCATATACCAATCATGCACTAAGCTCATTACGTTATGGTACCAACCCACATGGCTTTCTAAGATCTCACCACTGCGTGGATCGTGCACTTGTGGGCCATACGCATTTTCAATATCAGATGCGAAATAACGAATCACAGAAAAGCGAGCATCTTCAAGGCTCATCGTGCTATCATTTGGCCACTCTTTACCTTGAATTGCATTTTTCCAACCTGCTTTTTCAAATGCAGCATTCCAATCATTCACCCCTGCAATCAAATAAGGCACCCATTTTTTAGGCGTTGCTGGATCTACATAATAAATGA
>JBILQZ010000238.1:0-2624 GCA_044372935.1 Sediminibacterium sp.
CTTGACTATGTTCAAACCATAATGTTTGGCTATAGTCAGCAAAGCTTTCATTCACGGTGATATTGCTCCAGCTTTCTGCAGTTACATAATCGCCAAACCATTGATGAAATAATTCATGTGCAATGGTGCTCTCCCAATTATTACCATCTACTAATTCTCTTGCATCTTGTTGAACTGCATCACTATGTAGCGTAGCTGTGGTATTTTCCATCGCACCACTTACAAAGTCCCTGCCGCTAATTTGAGCGTATTTACTCCAAGGAAAAGGAACGCCCAATTTGCTTTCAAAAAAAGAAATCATTTGTGGAGTGTTACCATAAATCTTTCTCGCTTCTTTCTCATAAGCTTTCTCTATATAATAACTTACTTCCTTTCCTTTGTAGGTATCCTTAATCACCGCGTAGTCACCAATGCCAATAAAGAAAAGATAAGGGGAGTGCGGCAGATCCATCTTCCACACATCTTCTCTAAAGCCATTTTTTAAATCGGTTTGCTTTACCAATAAACCATTGGATAAGCTTACATATTTACTAGGTACGGTTAAATAAAATTCTTGTGTCGTTTTTTGATTTGTTTTATCGATAGTAGGAATCCAAACAGAACTTGCTTCTGTCTCCCCTTGTGTCCAAATTTGAGTAGGCTTTTCTTTATCTGTTCCCAATGGATTTATAAAGTACATGCCTTTAGCATCTCTAATTGCTTCACTGCCTTGTCCTTTAAATTCATTAGGACGTGCAATGTATTTAATGTAGATGGTGTAGGATTCTTTTGCAGTATACATCTTATCTAAATCAATGTGCAATTGCATGCTATCATAAGTATAAGATAGTTTTGCTTTTGTGCTGCCCTTGATAAGCGCCACTTCTTTAATATCCATTGCTTTTGCATCTAAGACTAGTTGATTGGTTGGATAAAAATGCGGCTGAAGTTTCAACCATACTTCACCATTCATTTGCGCTTTTTCGTAATTGAAATTCGCGACCAATTTTGTGTGTCGTAAATTATTTGTTTTAGTTGCTACAGCACGGTAGGTCTTTTTCCAACTGCTATCTTCTTGCTGGCTGTTGTTTTGCGCCAATGCATATTGGCTATTTGTTTGTAAGGTTAAGCCAACTAATAGGCTAAGTCCAATAAAAATCTGCTTCATATAAATTAAATTATTGCACCTAAAGTTAGGATGAGAAAGCATTGATAACTGTAAAAATGGACTAGCGTTAAAAAAATTGTAGTTTAGTGGCTTAATTGAATGATCCATGGCTAGGTATTTTATCGAAGTAAGTTATGATGGCGCTTTATTTGGGGGTTTTCAAATACAACAGAACAAAGCAACAGTTCAAGGGGCACTAGAAAATGCCATGGAAGTCTTATTTAGAACCCCCATTGCTTTAACAGGCGCTTCTAGAACAGATGCTGGGGTGCATGCTTATCAGAATTACCTTCATTTTGACACAGAACTACCTATCTTAAAGAAGCATATCTATAATTTAAATGCGATTTTACCGAATTCTGTGGTGGTCAATGGCATTTATCAAGTACCAGGGGAGGCACATAGTCGCTTTGACGCCCTTAAAAGAGCCTATATATATAGAATACACACTCAAAAGAACCCTTTCTCAGAAGGCAGGTCCTGGTTTTATCCCTTTCCTGTAGACTTGGAGCTTATGCAGCAAGCGGCCGATTCCCTATTGACTTATACTGATTTTGAGAGCTTTTCTAAGAAAAATACCACAGTTAATACCTTTCAATGTGCCATTACAAAAGCCCAGTGGACAAGGGATGGGGCGGATATCCAGTTCAATATCCATTCCAATCGCTTTCTGAGAGGCATGATCCGAGGCCTTGTTGGAACTATGATGCAGGTAGGCAGGGGACAGATAACCTTAGAAACATGGCATGAAATCGTTGCTGCCAAGGACGAACAAAGGGTAGATTTCTCTACCCCGGCCCATGGACTCTATTTATCTGAGATTCAGTATCCAGATTTTTTTAAAAACCTGGATTAAGTAGAATCCTTTCTCCTATTGCTTTTGGGCCCATAACAGATAGATTATGAGGCAATTGAACGAAAAAAAATCAAAAATAGTATACAATATATTTGGCTGGAATAAATATCTCCTTATCTTTGCCGCCCGTTATCGATGAAACACTCATAACAACAGTTCTCTGAGGCATTTCTAAAGCACATAAAAGTTCAAAAAAACTTTAAAATACTTTCATCAAAATTTGGTGGGTAAAAAATGTGGCTCTATCTTTGCCGTCCCTCTTCAAAAAAGAGGTTAGTTCTTGAAATATTATCGGCCATATTCTCTTAGTTATTTGGAAATCTTTTTTAAATAATTATTAAATAAAATTTGGCTAGTAAAAATATTGTGTCTACCTTTGCACCCCGCTACGAATAATAGCGCGCAAAATAAACACTAAGATCTTTGAAAGTTTGGAAACAATAGTAACTGATTAATTGAAAAAATCAGGTAAAGGTTATAGCATCAAAAAATATAAATCAGACCGTTAATTTCGGAATTTAATTTGAGATTGATAGTCATGATCAAACAACATTTACAATGGAGAGTTTGATCCTGGCTCAGGATGAACGCTAGCGGCAGGCTTAATACATGCAAGTCGAG
>JBILQZ010000239.1:0-2619 GCA_044372935.1 Sediminibacterium sp.
AGGTCCCGAAATGCAAGTACTTGATAACGATGGTCATCCAGACAGTAAAATCATTAGCCACAGAGCGGGTAATTTATACGACTTGATTGTTGGCGATGAGTCTGGTGTAAAGCCTGCAGAGGAGTGGAATAAAGTTGATATTATCGTGCATAAAGGTAATTTGGAAATGAAATTAAATGGTGTTACTACTGTTAATACACATTTAGGTGATGATGCATGGAAAGAATTAATTAGAAGAAGTAAATTCTCCAAAGGAGAATCACCAGATTTCGGAAAAGTATTTTCTGGACATATTAGTTTACAAGATCATGGCGATAAAGTTTGGTACAGAAATATCCGTATCCAAAAATTATAGTCTCCCTATTGTAACAAGTGGAAAATAAGCACGAACAATATATGCGTCAGGCCCTCTTACAAGCAAAGAGGGCCTTTGACGAAGATGAAGTGCCAGTTGGTGCAGTGATTGTGATGAACGATCAAGTGATCGCTAAAGGATACAACCAAGTTCAACTCCTCAAAGACGTAACAGCTCACGCCGAAATTTTAGCACTATCAAGTGCTTGTGAAAATTTACAATCCAAATACCTTCCAGAAGCGACCCTTTACGTGACCCTTGAACCTTGCTTAATGTGCGCAGGAGCCTTGTACTGGAACAAGATTGGTCATATCGTTTTTGGCGCGTATGACGAAAAGAACAGTTACCGTCGCGTAACCGAGAAAAATCCCTTCCACCCTTCCACCACCCTCACCGGGGGCATCTTACAAGAAGAGTGCGCTTCCTTAATGCAAGCCTTCTTCAAAGCCAAGCGCTAATACCCTGTTCTGTTTCACACATCATTGCTAAATTTTTATACTCTTTTACAAAGGAATAAATACCTATTCCTAGGCTCTCAGCTCGCTTTGCTCGAATGTTCGCTACGGAATAGCATTTACTCCTTTATTTATTTGTTGATAAATAGATTGTGATAAACATAGTACCCCGAGGCCGATATCGGTTCCTTCCGCTTGAGGAGGAGGGGTAGCTATGTTCATCACTTACACTCTTATTGTTGTGTTCTTACAACAAATTAACTATTTAAGGAAATTCTTAGTTTTAGCTAGAAGAATCGCTGAAAGGATTGTAATTTTGGCATTCAATTATAAACAATAAAAATAAAGCGATATGTCATTTACATTACCAGCGTTACCTTACGCACACGAAGCATTAGAACCACATTTTGATACATTGACCATGCAAATTCATCATGGCAAACACCATCAAGCATATGTAGATAATTTAAATAAAGCAGTTGCTGGCACACCCAACGAAGGCAAAACAATCGAGGAATTAGTTGCCGTTGCTGGTAGCATTAGTCCTGCTGTAAGAAACAATGGCGGTGGTCATTGGAACCATACTTTCTTCTGGAATAGTTTAGCACCTAATGCTGGCGGTACACCAACAGGTGATTTAGCTGCTGCGATTGATGCAAGTTTTGGAAGCCTTGATGCATTCAAAGAAAAATTTGCAAACGCAGGGATGACACGTTTTGGAAGTGGTTGGGCATGGTTGATCGTAAAAGACGGAAAACTAGAAGTGAGCTCTACTCCAAATCAAGATAATCCATTGATGGATGTGGCAGAAGTAAAAGGAACACCAATTTTAGGCGCTGATGTATGGGAGCATGCCTACTATTTGAAATACCAAAACAGAAGAGCAGATTATTTAGCTGCATTTTGGAATGTAGTAAATTGGTCAGTGATTGCAGATCGTTTTGCCGCTGCAAAATAAGTTATTGCGTTAAAGCGCATCCAATTTTAAATTCAGTTGATACAACTATAAACCGTCCTCCAAAGGGGCGGTTTTTTATGGCACTGGATCGTAGCCATGGCCGCCGCCCGGCCTGCATTTGCTAAGTCTTTTCGCACCCAATAGTATGCCTTTGATAGGACCATATTTTTGAATGGCTTCTGCAGTGTAATGAGAACAGCTGGGTGTAAACCTACATTTACTTCCTCCTAAATAAGGAGATAAAACATATTGATAAAATCGAATCAATACAATAAAAGGAAAGGCGATGAGTTGTTTAAGCTTGTCCATAAATACGCTTGATCAATTGATTTAATAACTGATCCATTTTTTCGTTGATAGCAGCTTGTGGCAACACATTCGTGTCCATGTATAAAACAAATAAATTCAAACGCATCCCTTTCAAAGGTAATTGTGCTTTAAAAGCTGGCTTAGATAAACGATATGCTTCTCTTAATAATCTTTTAACACGATTGCGTTGTACGGCTTTTCTAAACTGTCTACTAGGCGCACCTACACCAGCTTGCAGGATCAGGTCCATTGCATTCCCCTCTTCAGGAGTTGTCATTTGTTCTAAAGTGTAAATTAAACGAAGGGGCGCATTGGTCATAGATTTACCAAAAGAAAACAAGTTTTGAGTTTGCTTCCTGCTTTTTAATTTATCCTTTTGTTGGTATGTGAAAATTTTTGCCAAATAATAGTGTGTTGCATTAAAAAAGTCCACCCGAAAACGAGTGGACTTTAAAATTATAAGTTTCTACGAATAGAGATTAAATTATTTTAATCCTTTCTCGCTAGATACAGTTAGTTTCTTGCGTCCTTTCTTACGGCGA
>JBILQZ010000047.1:0-10152 GCA_044372935.1 Sediminibacterium sp.
CTCAATATCCTTGTCAAATAAAGTGTATGATTTTAACAATTGATTGACCGTGTGAATACGATCTGCTTTAATACTGTACTCAGAAATGATGGCTTCTTTTTGTTGCATTTTTTGTTCTGGAGTCAACTGTACATCCAGGTCAATTGAATTTAATGCGACGCTTATATCAGGTAGTAAAAAGAAATTTGGATCTTCTCCTGCACCTGTGATTAAAGCCAACCCTTTATCTGTTAATTCAACTGAATTATTTTTTTCATCAATATGGAAATACAATGCCTCGTCTACAATTGGCATTTCTCTTTGTTGATCTGCTAAATAATAATTTTCTGCTTTTTGTAATTTAACACGAATCCCTGGTTCACTTAAATATTTAATCAAAGCACCATTTTTTGGCAATGCCCTAAACGCGCGGTATAAAGCCAATCCACCATCTTGAGGATCATCGTTGCCTTCGCTAATTTTTTTCTTTGCTTCAATTAAAAATTGATTCGCTACTTTCTTTTGAACGTCAACCAACTGTTCAATCCTTGGCTTCAATTGAAAATATTGTTGCTCTCCTGTTTGATGTCCAATTGGACCAGAAATAATCAAAGGCGTACGTGCATCATCAATCAATACACTATCCACCTCATCCACCATCGCATAATGATGCTTACGTTGCACCATTTCGTTTGGCGTATGCACCATATTATCTCTTAGGTAATCAAATCCAAATTCATTGTTGGTACCATAAGTAATCCCTGCGCGGTATGCTTTTCGTCTGTCTTCAGAATTGGGCTGATGCTTGTCGATACAATCTACCGTGATCCCTAGCCATTCAAATAAAGTACCATTCCACTCGCTATCTCTTTTTGCTAAATAATCATTCACGGTTACAATGTGCACGCCTTCTTCTGCTAAAGCGTTCAAATAAGCAGGCAAGGTAGACACCAAAGTCTTTCCCTCTCCCGTAGACATTTCGGCAATCTTGCCCTGATGCAATACGATTCCACCAATCAACTGTACATCATAATGCACCATATTCCAACGAACCGGAGTGCCAGCTGCCTTCCATGTGGTTTGGAAAACGGATTGGTCGCCCTGAATGGTCACATAGTCCTTTTTAACAGATAATTCTCTGTCCAGGTCAGTAGCCGTAGCAGTCAAAGCCTCATTTTCTGTAAAACGTCGTGCTGCTTCCTTTACCACTGCAAATGCTTCGGGTAAAATGGTCCATAAAATTTGCTCCAAGGACTGATCACGGTCTTTTTTCAGCTGATCAATTTCTTGGTAGATGGCATCTTTAGCTAATAAATCTGCGATGTCCAAAGCTTCCGCCCTATTTTGAGCGGCAGTGATATCTTGGTCAATGGCGCTCAAATGCGCTTTGATACGGAATTTAAAGTCTTCCGTCTTGTTCCTTAATTGGTCATGACTAAGGGTTTTATAGGCCTCAAAATGACCATTTATGATAGGAACTAAATACTGTATTTTCTTGACGTCTTTCTCACTTTTCGATCCGCCAAATAGTTTACTGATAAGCTGCAACATATTCTTGCTAAAATTGGGTGTTTGTCCTTGTTAATCAAGGGGCTTCAAAGATAAGTAATTGGGGGGGATTTGGTGATTTTAAGGCCAGTTGGCTTAAAAATTTAAGTTGGAGGGGGTTTGAACGGAAAATTGGCCAAAAAATGATACCTTTGCTCGCCTAATAAACAAGCACTATGGCTGGTCAATTAAAAGAAGTTAGAAATAGAATAAAAAGTACCCAAAGTACACAGCAAATCACCAAAGCGATGAAGATGGTGAGTGCTGCAAAATTACGTCGTGCACAAGATGCCATTACCCAAATGAGACCTTACGCTCGTAAACTACAAGATATGTTAAGCAATATCATTAGTAGCTTGGAGGGAGATATGAATTTGGCCCTTGCAGAAGAACGCATGGTGAACAATGTTTTGTTTATCGTCGTAACCTCTGATCGTGGATTATGTGGTGGATATAATGCCAACATTGTAAAAATGACGCGTGCAACGATCGCAGAAAAATATCCAACTCAAAATGTAACCATCTGGAACATTGGTAAAAAAGGATACGAAAGTTTAAGCAAATTAGGCTACAACACAAACGCCGATTTTAAAGATATCTTTTTAAACTTGAAATTTGAAACGGTTCAAGCTGCTGCTAAAGCGGCGATGAAAGCCTTTGAAAACAAAGAGTTTGACGCGATTGAAATTGTGTACAGTGAATTTAAAAACGCTGCTACTCAAGTGTTTAAATCAGAACCTTTCTTACCAATTCCAAAAATGGAAAAGAAGGCGAACACTAAAAAAACAGACTTCATTTTTGAACCACAGAAGGAAGCTTTAGTGGCAGAATTGATGCCAAAAATATTGAACACCCAATTATTCAAAGCCGTATTAGATGCCAATGCAAGTGAGCATGGAGCAAGAATGACAGCGATGGATAAAGCAAGTGAAAACGCCAACGAATTGTTGAAATCATTGAAAATATCTTATAACCGTGCAAGACAAGCTGCTATTACGACTGAGTTAACCGAGATCGTAAGTGGTGCAGCAGCATTAAACGGATAAGCAAAAGAATTATGGAAATAAGTCAAATCATTCCGCATATTGAGGCCTTGGTATTCGCAAGTGATAAAGCATTGAATGCGAATGACATTACTGAGTTAATCAATAATGCTTTTGGATTCCTAGAAGAGCGCATCACGATCGATCAGATTGAAGCGGCACTAGAAGGTATTCAAGAAAAATACAGCACAGAATTCTACCCTTTTGAATTAAAGCAAAGTGGTGGTGGCTGGCAGTTTTTAACAAAGCCTACTTTCCATACTACGATTGCACAATTGAATGGCGACAAGTTCTTAAAGCGCTTATCCAATGCTGCACTAGAATCTTTAGCGATCATTGCTTACAAGCAACCCATCACTAAAGGTGAAGTAGAAGCAATCAGAGGCGTGAATAGCGACTACTCTATTCAGAAATTATTAGAAAAAGAATTGATTGTAATCAGCGGTCGTAATGAATTACTTCCAGGCAAGCCATTGGTTTACGCTACTTCTAGAAACTTCATGGATTACTTTGGCATCAACTCAACAGAGGACTTACCAAAGATCAAAGAAGTATTGGCAGATCAACTCATTGAAGCCACAGTGATCAAGCCAGAAGATTTTACAGACAATAGCGTGTTTGAGCAAACAGAAACACCAAATACAGAAGAAGAGACGGGAGATTACACTGCAGATTCCAATGAAGAAGACTTTGCTCCTGAAAGTCCAGTAGAATAACAATTAGTAGTTTTCCTTTCATGGATTTTTCCTAAAATATTGAACCAAGATACGGCCAGAACCTAGTTCTGGCCGTATCTTTATAGCATGAATGCAAGTCTTACTTATTCCGCATTAAATCATGCAGCTCAAACTTATGGTACCCCACTTTATGTGTACCATGCAGAAAAAATAGAAGCGCAATATCAAAATTTATTGAGCCATTTTTCGTCCACACAGACGCGTTTTTTTTACGCTTGTAAAGCGTTGACCAATATTCATATTTTGAATGTGGTAAAAGAAATGGGGTGCAATATAGATTGTAGTTCTATCAACGAAGTTCGATTGGCCTTGCATGTTGGTTTTAAACCCACCAATATTTTATACACAAGTAATAGTGTTGACTTTGATGAAATTAGCACTGCGGTTGAATTTGGAGTGCACGTTAATATCGATAGTTTGTCGAACCTAGAAAAATTTGGTGAAAAATATGGTTCAACTAAAGCAGTTGGTGTGCGCATTAGACCCGATGTAATGGCTGGCGGTAATTTAAAAATATCTACAGGTCATGATAAAAGTAAATTCGGTATTCCTGTTGCACAATTAGACCAACTCAAATCAATTCAAGAAAAGTATCAAATCAATATTCATACTTTACACATTCATACAGGTAGTGAGATTAAAGATGTGGGCGTATTCATGAAGTCTGCCGAAGTGTTTGAAACCTTACTTCCCCATTTTCCAACAGTAGCAGTATTGGATTTTGGTGGTGGATTTAAAGTGCCTTATCAGCCAGGTGAAACCGGCACTGATATTGCTTTACTTGGCGCTGAAGTCAACAAGGCAATACAATATTTATCCGAAAAATTTGGACGTTCTTTCATAGCCTGGTTTGAGCCAGGTAAGTACATGGTGAGTGAGGCTGGTTTTTTTATCGCCAAAGTGAATGTATTAAAACAATCAGGCGCACATTTATTTGCAGGTGTCAATACAGGATTGAATCATTTAATTCGACCTATGTTTTATGACGCCTACCATCATATAGATAATTTAAGCCACCCAACAAAGGAAAAGCAAGCTTATGCCATTGTAGGAAATATTTGCGAGACAGATACTTTTGCATGGGACAGGCCTATTCCTACCATTGAAGAAGGCGACCTGCTTGTATTCTACAATGCTGGTGCTTATGGGTATGAAATGGCAAGCAACTACAATGCAAGGTTTAAACCTGCTCAGGTTTTAATTCAAAATGATACCGCAAAATTGATTAGTCGAGCAGACCAGTTTGAAGATCTTTTATCTTTACAAATGCCTTTATAATTTATACCCCTCATGATCGAAATACAACATATCAGCAAAGCCTTTGGGGATAAAGTCATTATCGATGATGTGAGTGCACAGTTTAAACCTGGCATTTGTAATTTAATTATTGGCGCAAGTGGTAGCGGAAAAACAGTATTGATCAAATGTATTGTTGATTTAATTCAAGCAGATCTAGGAAAGGTTTTTTTTGGAACAACAGATTTTTCAAGTCTATCAAAGGATGCAAAAAAAGAACTTAGAAACAGCATTGGCATGTTGTTTCAAGGCAATGCCCTATTTGATTCTATGACTGTAGAAGAAAATGTAAAGTTTCCCTTAGACATGTTCAGCCATTTAACTGAGGCAGAAAAATTAGAGAAGGTAAACAAGATATTGGCCCGCGTACAATTAACTGGAGTGAATGAAAAATACCCTGCCGAAATTAGTGGGGGTATGAAAAAAAGAGTAGGCTTGGCACGCGCACTGGTATTAGAACCAAAATATTTATTTTGCGACGAGCCTAATTCGGGCCTTGATCCCCAAACATCTCTGGTCATTGACCGATTGATTGAAGACCTCACCAAAGAGTTTAATATTACCACGCTTGTGGTGACCCATGACATGAACAGTGTGATGGAGATAGGAAAATATATAATATACTTGCACAAAGGCAAAAAAGAATGGGAAGGCAGTAATCAAGACATTATTTTTAGTCAAAACAAACTGTTAAACGATTTTATCTTTGCTTCTGAATTTTTACAAGACGCAAAAGCCATGCGTATGATGGCTCAAAATAAATAATTATGAAAAGTAAATTCAAACAAGCTGGCTTGGTAATGGCCTTTTTTATGACTGTTACCAGTTTAATTGCACAGTCGAATATCGATCCTAATGCTCCTTTCTTAAAAGATAAAAACATGCCCCGATTTACTTTAAATCTAACTACGGGTAAATCTTTTAGCCATGCTCAAATTCCAAAAACCAGGTACACTTGCTTCATTATTTTTAGTCCTGACTGTTCCCATTGCCAGGAAGAAGCAACGGAGTTGACAAAAAATGCAGACAAGTTTAAAAACGTATTCTTTATTTGGAATAGCTATAAAGAAATGAAGGATATCAAAGATTTTGCGACCAAATATGGCTTAGATAAACAAGCCAATGTGGTAGTGGGCAGGGACCCAGAATTTTCGATCCCTGTATTCTTTAGACCCCGTATGACCCCTTTTGTGGCTATCTACGACCGAGGCCAGTTTTTAAAAGTGTATGAACAAGGCGTTAAAGTTCCTGAATTAGTTAAAATTATAGGAGGCAAATAACTAACTTTGCCCCGATAAAATCAAGCTCAAATTTTAAATTTATAGATATGAAAATTACCGTTGTTGGCGCTGGTGCAGTAGGAGCAACTTGTGCAGATAATATTGCACGTAAAGAATTAGCTTCTGAACTAGTATTATTAGACATTAAAGAAGGCTTTGCAGAAGGTAAAGCACAGGACATGATGCAGACAGCTGCATTATTAGGTTTTGATACACGCATCAGCGGTAGTACCAACGACTATACTAAAACTGCCAACTCTGATGTAGTGGTGATCACTTCTGGCTTACCACGTAAACCAGGGATGACAAGAGAAGAATTAATTGGCACCAATGCAGGTATTGTAAAAGGTGTTTGCGAAAATATTTTAAAGTATTCGCCAAATGCTATCATCATTGTGATTAGTAATCCAATGGATACTATGACTTATTTAGCAATGCAATCTACTGGCTTACCAAAACACAGAATCATTGGTATGGGTGGTACTTTAGATAGCGCCCGTTTTAAGTATCAATTAAGTACGCATTTAAACTGCAGCCCTGCAGACTTAAACGCTCTTGTAGTGGGTGGTCATGGCGATACAACGATGATACCTTTAGTAAAACATGCTACTTGGAATAGTATCCCAGTAACAAAATTCTTGACTGAAGAGCAACAACAACAAATCATCAACGATACAATGGTGGGTGGTGCTACATTGACTAAATTATTAGGCACTTCTGCATGGTACGCACCAGGTGCAGCAGGAGCAGCATTGGTAGAAAGCATTGTACGTGACGAGAAAAAATTATTCACTTGTTGCGTTAGCTTAAACGGCGAGTACGGTCAAAATGATATCTGTTTAGGCGTACCTGTAGTAATTGGCAAAAACGGATGGGAGAAGATTGTTGAAATGGATTTATCTGCAGACGAACAAGCCGCATTCAACAAAAGCGCTGACGCTGTTAGAAACATGAATGACGTTTTGAAAACTTTATAAGCATAGCGTCAATTTAATATTGAACAAAGTGCTCCACAATAAAGCCTCGCAATGCGAGGCTTTATTAATATAGGTACTACAAGCACTTACTAAATAAAAATTTTAGGCTTCTTTAAAATAACCAATTGCTTTATCCGCAATGCGTTGAAGGTCTTGCTTTTTCATACAAGCAAAATGCCCTTGTGGACATTGTTTAGTACCGTAATTAGAGCAAGGTTGGCAAGGCAAATCAGGTACAATCGAATTATAATACCCGTCAACTTTCATGGTAGTTGGATAATAAGGTTCTACTTGCAAAGCCGGAGAAGTAGCCCCCCAAATCGCCACCGTCTTTTTATGAAAGGCACAGGCAATATATAAGAAGCCTGTATCGTGAGAGATGACTGTTCTTGCATTATTAACCAACAAAGCAGATTCATGTAAATTGAACTGCCCACAAGCATTGAAAATTTTAATAGGATTCGCAGCAGCAACTGCCTCCCCTTCTGCTTGATCATCCTTCCCTCCAACTAATACGATTGGATAAGGGATCTTATGACAAAGTTGTTGTAATTCCGATACAGGTAATTTTTTGCTTGCATAAGAAGCACCTATCACTAGGGCTATATACCCAGACTGAAAAGAGACAGGCAATGCATTGGTCTTTAACGCTGTTGATTCAGGTATAAAATAATCCAATCCTTTCCCATCATTCACTACCCCTAAACTTGCTAAGGCATCAACAGATCGATCTGATATATGCCTGTTCGGCATCCAATTTAAATGCAATTTTGTCAAGAAGAATTTTTGAACGCTTAACTTATTATAAGCTAAAACGGGAACCCCCAAAGCCTTTTGAATTCGATAAGACCTAAAGTTTTTATGCAGGTCAATGATATAGTCAAATTGATATTGCTTTAAGTCTTGAATCGTAGCTTGTAGGTCTTTGTCAAAATAATGGAACTGATCGATATAAGGATTGCCCATCGTCACCGCTTTCATAGAAGTCTTTGTCAAAAAATGGATCGACACGCCTGGAATTTGTTGCTTTGCACAACGCATTGCTGGAGTAGTCAATACAATATCTCCTATAGATGAAAAACGAATGAATAATAAACGCATGCGTCTTAATTAAGGTAACGGATTGTCATGCTCTAAATAATCCAAGTCTTTATGGTAAGTCTCTTCTGTAAATACAAAGGCTACCAATGTAATACCCATCACAATGATACCAGTTACAATACCACTTTGTACTATCGTCCATCCCATGGACTTTTGTAAAATATCTAAAAACAAAAAGTTAATCAAAGGTAATGCGCCACGCACCATATTAGGAATTGTCGTTGCTGCAGTTGCTCTTAAATTGGTGCCAAATTGTTCTGCGGCCATTTGATTAAAGATAGCCCAATAACCTGTGCTAAAGCCTAAGAAAGCGCAGATGGCATACATCCTAGTGTCATTGCTATTGAATGCACTAAAGAATAAAGCCATGCCAAGGATACTGATGGAATAGAATAGCAGTAAAGCTTTTTTTCTGCTTTTAAAATATTGGCTTACCCAACCAATTAACAAATCACCTACCGCAATGCCTACATAAGCAAACATCACAGATCTACCAGAGTCAATTAAATTCTCTCCGTATAAACCAGTAGCAAACTTATTACTATAATTGACCATGACACCAATCACAAACCAAGTTGGGAGTCCAATCAAAATTGCTTTGATGTATTTTGAAAATCTTTTGTAAGAGGTAAAGAACATTAAAAAATTACCCTTATTGATATTGGCTAATTTAGCAGATTCAAACATAAAGGACTCTGCAACACGTACACGTAAAACCAATAAAAAGAAACCCAATCCTCCTCCAATTTTATAACATAATCTCCAATCTTGTGTGTACTTAAAAGTAAAATAGGCAAACACTGCGCCGAATAAACCTATCCCTGCTACCATGGAAGTGCCAATCCCTCTTTTATTTTTAGGTAGCATTTCTGATACTAAGGTAATCCCTGCACCTAATTCCCCAGCCAAACCAATACCTCCTATAAATCTACAATAAGCATATTGATCCACTGTTTGAACATAGGCAGTAAGGATATTTGCAACTGAATATAATAAGATAGAACCAAATAATACTTTTAACCTACCCTGCTTGTCTCCAATAACACCCCATAAAATACCGCCAATTAATAAGCCCGACATTTGCCAGTTAATGATATGTGCACTATCAACAATAATTGTTTCTAAGGAAGATCCAACAGCTAAAACACTCGGTTGTCGAACAATGGTAAATAATAATAAATCATATACATCTACAAAATACCCTAATGCTGCAACAAATACAGGCAAAGAAAAAAGGCCAATTTGCTTATTATTATTCATGTAAGAAAGTTTAATGCTTACGCTTTTTTAGCACGATGTGTAATTACTTTTAAAATCACCGGCAAAGTGGTTACACCAACAATGCCTAAGACAATGATTTCTAAATGATTTTTTAAATCAAAATTATATTGAGTCAAAATCCAAGACTGTAAAAAATAACCTGCACATAACATACTACCTACCCAAGCCAAACAACCCACAATATTATAGAACATGAATTTTGACTTATCCATCTTTACAATGCCTGCTACGATTGGACCAAAGGTTCTTATGATTGGAATGAACCTCGCTATCACAATAGCCCTTCCACCATGCTTCTCATAAAATTCTTGTGCTTGGACTAAATATTTTTTCTTGAAAAATAAATTCTCTTTCCAGTCAAACATAGTGGGCCCCACTTTATTACCAAATAGATACCCCACATAATTTCCTAAAATTCCTGCCACGGAAATGAATATAAATAAGATAGATAAATTTAACCATTGGTTGTTAGAAGCATAAATTTCTGCCGCCAAGGGTGCACTATAAATGCCTGCAACAAATAATAAACTATCACCAGGAAGGAAAAATCCTGCAAATAAACCTGTCTCTGCAAAAACTACTAATAGAATTAACCAAAGCCCCCCATGCTCAATATAAAATTGAGGTTGCAATAATTGACTCCAATGAAAAGCTTCTAATAATGTGATCATGTTGATAGAGATAAAATTAAACTTGCTGTGGATCTTCTAAAGCACCTTCCCATTTACTAACGGCAGTTGTAGCCAAACTGTTACCTAACACATTGGTTGCAGACCTGAACATGTCACAAAAATGATCAATCGGCAAAATCAATGCTATCCCTTCTGGAGGTATATTAAACATGGCACAGGTTGCTGTCACGACTACAAGAGAGGCTCTTGGAACACCTGCAATCCCCTTACTCGTTAAC
>JBILQZ010000240.1:0-2607 GCA_044372935.1 Sediminibacterium sp.
AATATAAAGCTAACTCAAAAAAATTATTCGGCTTGTAGAATGTGAAAAAATCGATCTGCTAAAGGAGCAATTAATAATCCAATATGAATAATCAATGCAACTCCGCTTAATAAAGTATAAAAGGAAGAGCATCATTTGCCGCTTTAAGAAAACCTTTTACTTGCAATTAGCAATGATTTGTTGATCAATCAAATTTTTTACCAACATATAGGCTTCTTTTTTTTCTTCATTTAGCAATTCTTTGGTTACAATAATTGAGGCATAATTTCTGCATTTATCTATTAACGGCCATGTGCCAAACAAACCAGGGCTAGAAACGATTGTTGAGTTGCCATTTTCATCGGTTTCTTGTATCCATTCTCCAAAACCATAAGTGTATCCAATGGCAAGATTTGGAGCATACTTAATCATTGGCGAAGTAGTTTGTGCTGTTTGCATCAATTCAATGGAAGCTTCGCTCAGTATTCTTTTTCCATTATGCATTCCTTTATTTAAAATCATCACTAAGAAATTCATATAATCATTGGCTGTTGAAACTGCTCCACCAGAAGGGTTTACTGCGTTAAAACTAGAAAAGCTGGTATTTCTCATTTGTAATGGGCGTAAAACTTTTTCTTGCATTACTTGTTCAAAGCCTCGCTTAGAAACGATTTCTATGATTCTACCAGCAATATTTAATCCTATATTACTATACCTGAATTCTAAACCAGGGTTGGCCATAATTTCTTTCTTAGTAGCAAATTCCTCAACTTCTTCTTCTAAACTATTGTATTTATTTCTTTTGATTAGGTTGCTTAATTTGATCGGTTCAGATTCAATTCCTGTTAGGTGGGATAAGCATTGTCTAATAGTAATATATCCTTTGCTATACTTATTAAAAATGGGCAAGAATTTACTCACTTTGTCATCCAAACTTAATTTCCCTTCATCAACCAATACCATCACCAAAGCTGCGGTTAACCATTTACTAGAACTTGCGATAGGAACTTGTGTTTTTGGAGTAAACTCTCCTATAGATTTATCATAAATAATCTTGCCATCTCTGTATACCAGTAAAGAAAAGTTTGAGCCTAATTCTTTTTTTAGGGTAACCAGTTTTTGATCGAGTTCTGTAAAATTGTATTGAGCTTGACTGGTCTGTAATAATAGCAGAAAAACAGCTATCAGACTGACTTTTACGCAGTTTCGCTTGGTATTGTGCGACATAATTTCCGAATATTTAGAATGGATATAAATTTGTTTGAGTATTTAAAGTTAAGTCAATTTCAGTCTTATCAAAAGTTAAAATCAATACCATGAATCTAAATAATTATACAATCAAAGCGCAAGAACTAATTCAGTCTGCGCAACAAATTGCATTTAGTAAAAATAATCCATCTATTGAAACAGAACACTTGTTGAAAGGGTTATTAGCAGATAAAGATTCTGCCATTTCTTTTTTATTAAAGAAGAACAATGTTAATCCTGTTTTTTTAGAAAATAAACTCGATGACTTAATTACTAAATTACCTAAAATTCAAACAGGCGAACCTGCTCAATCTACAGGGAGAGATTTTAGTAATGCTTTATTAAAAGCCAATGCAGCACTGAATACTTTTAAAGACGAGTTTATTACATCAGAGCATTTGTTAATTGGTTTAATTCAATTGAACGATGATACTGCTAAATTGCTTAAATCTGCTGGATTAACCGAAAAGGGTTTGATAGAGGCAATCAAAGAATTAAGAAAGGGAGACTCCATTAAATCTGCCACTCAAGAAACCCAATTAAATGTACTGAATAAGTTTGCCAAGAATCTTAATCAAATGGCTAGAGATGGCAAATTAGATCCTGTGATTGGTAGAGATGAAGAAATTAGAAGAACCCTGCACATTCTAACAAGAAGATCAAAAAATAATCCCATTTTAGTAGGAGAACCAGGTGTTGGTAAAACAGCTATTGTAGAAGGATTGGCCATGAGAATTGTAAATGGCGATGTGCCTGAAAATCTACAATCTAAAATCATTTTTGGATTAGACATGGGGCAATTAATTGCAGGTGCTAAATATAAAGGAGAGTTTGAAGAAAGGTTAAAAGGTGTAGTGAAAGAAGTAGCTGAAAGTGATGGAGAGATTATCTTATTTATAGATGAAATTCATACATTGATTGGTGCCGGAGGTGGAGAAGGTGCAATGGACGCAGCCAATATTTTAAAGCCTGCATTGGCAAGAGGCGAATTAAGGGCCATTGGAGCAACAACATTAAATGAATATCAAAAGTATTTTGAAAAAGACAAGGCATTAGAAAGAAGGTTTCAAAAAGTAATGATTGATGAACCCACTGTTGAAGATGCTATTTCTATTTTGCGTGGGCTTAAAGATCGTTACGAAACGCATCATCATGTAAGAATTAAAGATGAAGCCATTATAGCTGCTGTTGAATTATCCAATAGATATATAACAGATCGTTTCTTGCCAGACAAAGCGATAGATCTTATTGATGAGAGCGCAGCAAAATTACGCCTTGAAATGAATTCTATGCCAGAAGAGTTGGATCGTTTAGAAAGGCAAATTCGTCAATTAGAAATAGAGCGTGAAGCCATTAAAAGAGAAAATGACGAAGAAAAGT
>JBILQZ010000048.1:0-10113 GCA_044372935.1 Sediminibacterium sp.
TGCTGTAACAGGCACTACCACCCCATCAATAGATATGGTTGGTTTTGCTGCACTACTAAAAGCACCCACACCTGCTGTAATTACTAATTCTTCGCCAGACATTAAATACTGAGAATTAGAAGCAGCAAATGCATTAAACTGATCGTATACTAATTCTACTTGTCCAATTTCTTTATGACAATACTCCACCACTTGTGCTTCTGTATTGCGGATATCATTTTGAAATTTTGTCAAAATTGTAATAGCAGCAATCGTTGGCGTCATGTTAAAATAAGCATAGGACCAATCATTCTTTGCAGCCATATTATTAGAAGTAGGAATAGATAAATCCAAAGAAACAGTTGGCATCACTTCTTTCTCAATCGCAGGATCAATCGCTCCTAAATCTTGTTTGAACTGTTTTAATTTATTAAACAATTCTTCCCCTCTCGAAATGCCTGATTTTTTATTTAAGAACAACCTAGTCGTTGCGTCTAAATCATCTTCTTTGAAAGTTTCTTTTCCGTCTTTTATTTTAAGGCCAGCTTCTTCCTTTAACGCCAACTTTAAAGATTCAATGTAGGCATACATTTCGTCTGCCATCCCTTTTACCTTATTCGCCCTAGGTGCCCATATAGCTGCTTTCTCTGCCGTCTTTGGGTCATTTAATTTGGAGGCCAAAGAGGTATAAATATCTTGGTTCTTCTTTTGAATAATCAGGTTGGCATTCATCAAACTTTGATCAATTGTTTTGAATGCATTTAAAATTTCGCTAGATACATTCAATGCCAAGAGCGCAGTCAACACCAAGTACATGATGTTAATCATTTTCTGCCTTGGTTCTTTAGGTAACGACATTTACGCTATATTTTATTAAGTGAATTAAATTAATTTGAATCAAAAAGCAATCCCGCTTATTTACCTTGCATTGCGGAAATCATTCTGCTATACACTTGATTCAATTGCGTTAAATTATCAGCCAACTGTGTCATTTGCTCTTTTGTTCTTGCAGCTTCATGTACTGTAGAACTCATTGAAGTTGACATCTCTTTTAAACTACCATAGAAATGGTTCATTTCATCCATCGTCTTACCCATTGATAAAAACTGATTGTTCAAATTCTTTAAACCTTCTGTTGAACTATTGATCGTACCTAAATTGTTAGATACATCTTGTACTGTTTTTTGTACGCTATTCAAAGCATGTACCAATTCAGTGGCATCTACTTTACCGCCACCTATTGCACCTGTTGGTTGATCCACTGGAGGAGGAGGTAAAAATGCATAAATGACAAATATACCTGCTTCTGTCGTCAAGCCTACAATCAATGCCCAGTCTGCCCAAGAAAGGTGAATGATTTTAGCCAATGCACCAAGTATAACTACTGCAGCACCTAAAGAGATGACTACGTTTACGATCTTATTTGTTTTTTCTGAAATTGCTTTTGCCATGAGGGAAAATTATAAAAATTAAAAAGTTTATTATTAGTTGTATTTCGCCAATTAATTAATTCTAGGCGCCATGGATAATACACATCTAAATCCAATATAAGATTTAGCAGTGTCTTGGTATTCGTAATTTCTTGAACTTACTTGACAGTTGTAAGCAATGTCTTTCCAAGAACCACCTCTGATGACTTTTCGCTTCATCAAAATAGGATCACTCTCTTTTGCATTATATTGAACATCTGGACTAAAGTCTCCAATAAAGTTATAGCCACCTTCATAAAACACAGAGCTAGTCCACTCTGCCACATTACCCGCCATATCATACAATTTGAAATCGTTTTCTGTGTATGATTTTACTTTGGTAGTATAGATATTATCATTCTTTGCATCGCCACCAAAATAATCCCCTCTACCTGGTTTAAAGTTTGCTAACAAACGACCTTCTTTTGTTTTAGTATAAGGAGACCCCCATGGATACATTGCATTGGATTTTGAATTTCCACGTGCAGCATATTCCCATTCCGCTTCTGTTGGCAACCTGTAAATACCATCTACCTTTTGATCGGCTCTGCCTGGTTTACCTGCATAGTAGTCGCTGTTATTCGTTCTCCAATGTGTAAATGCTACAGCTTGTTTCCAAGTCACCCCTACCACCGGATACTCATTGTAAGCGGCATGGCTAAAATACAATCTAGTTAATGGCTCATTGTAAGAGTATGAGAAATCACGCATCCAAACTAAAGTGTCTGGGTAAACTTGTTGATTTACCGTGATTAAATAATCCCCCAAAGATTGTTCTAGTCCTTTTGAAGCTTTGGCAGCTGCTTTTAAATCGACAAAAGAATATTTGTACACTAATTTATTTGGATCGATTTCTATTTTGCCTTGGATACGATTGTCTGGACTTAATAAAAGTTCATTTAATTTTTCAAGTACCGCTCTGCTATTTTGATTGATTCTTGCGGCTCTAGCCCAATCCACGCGAATCGTATCTTCTGTTTGATTGATACCGCCACCATATATCGCCAAATACTTCAATGAATCCGCTACATATTTTACAAATCTTCTGTATTGCTCGTTCGTTACTTCTGTTTTATCCATAAAGAAGCTTTGAACAGAAACTAGTTTTTTTCTGTTCACCATAGAAAGGTCCATTTGCTCGTCACTTGCCCCCATGTAAAATGACCCACTTGGGATGGATACAGTAAGGGGATCCAAACGCTTGTTTTTACCGTTTTGTCTACCCTTTCTATCCTTATCAAAAGCGATCAAAGTAAAAGAAAGTGCCAAAACACTTAGAACCGCAATGGGAAAATTGATCTTTCTATTTTTTAAAAATGGTATCATATTGATTTAGAACGATTTTTTTTACAAAAAATTACATTTTTAGGTGAAAAATCAGCCATTTATTTTTGGCCTAGGGTAACATGAAATAATTGATTTTCACCAGATTTGAGTGGTGCAAATTAATACATAAGATGTTAGATATTTGCTAAAATCAGCTCCACGCTAGAGAGAGGGGCAGAACAAGTCTTGTTTTTACACATAAAATATTGATTATCAATACTTAATTTTCGATTTAACAAAGGAATCTCCCCCATTTGAACGGAGCTATTTAAGCGTATCGTATGAGGTAAAAATGGCATAAGTAGCGCAGGAATATGCTCCTGCACCGTTGGCCCCATCCCCACTAGCTCAATGAGCCCTTCAGAAAGCACAAAAAATGTCTGGGCCCAATGGCCAAATGAACCAGGATATTGAAGCAAGTTTCTATGTATCGAAGCAATCATATTTTCGGCTTGTTTAACCCAGTTTGGCTGGTCAAAAACATGTCCTAAATAATATAAACTATTGCAGATCAAGGCGTTTCCACTAGGCTGGGCCCCATCATAGCTTTCCTTTTTTCTAAGGATGATGTCTTGCTGATACGCCGCGGTATAATAAAAATAGAGCCCCTCCTCGTCGATAAAGTGGACAAGCGTATAGTCCATCCATTTTTTAGCCTTCATCAAATAAGCACTTTCTCCAGTTACTTCTTGCAATTGGATATAGGCTTGAATCAAATTGGCATAATCATCTAAAAATGCAGGTGTTTTGGGCACGCCATTGACTGCACTATGAAAAGCATACCCTTCCGTAGCATGGAATAAATGGCCTTCCATCCAATCCATACATTGAATTGCAGCTTGCTTATAGGTTGCGTTTCCGGTTGCACCATATATTTTACATAATCCTACCACCAACAAGGCATTCCAACCTAAAATAACTTTGTGGTCCAAGGCTGGACGAATACGTTGCGCGCGTAGTTGAAATAATTTTTCTTTCTCTTTTAAAAATGCGGACGACCATCCTGTTTCAAGATCGGATTGTGTCCATAAAATATTGGTATGTTCCCAATTGCCCTTTTCTTGAATTTGATAATAACTACAAAACGATTCAAAAAGTGCAGGGTCAATAGTTGCTTTTAATTCGGCATAAGACCAGGTATAAAATTTCCCTTCTACGCCTTCTGAGTCTGCATCTAAAGCTGCATAATATCCACCCGCTCCATTGAATAATTCTCTTTGTAAAAAAGCAAAACTTGCTTCTATCACTTTTGTATAAATGGGCTTCTGGGTAATTTGATACGCTTCTGCCAACACCCCCAATAGCAATGCATTGTCGTACAACATTTTTTCAAAATGCGGCGCCTGCCACATTGCATCAACACTATACCTTGCAAAGCCGCCACCCAAATGATCATAGATACCTCCTTGTATCATTTTATCAATCGATCTTAAGGCATGCACGATAGAAGCTTGGTCCTTATTTTGAAAATAATTTCTGAATAAAATTTGAATCGAAAAGGTTTGAGGAAATTTTGGTGCAGCACCAAACCCTCCCCATTGTGTATCCGCATTGTGTAAAATTCTTGCTGCAATCAATTGAAAATCTTCCTTAGAAGCAAGTGCATTGATATCGCCATCGTTGGCGGATTGACTTTGTTGTGCTTTGATATTGGTTTGCAACAAATGTTGCGTCAAATGAGTGGCTTGCTCAATTAACTTATCTCGATTGTTTTCAAATGCTTGTTGAACGCCTTTTAACACATCCAACCAGGAAGCCCTGTTTTGCATGGGGATAGGCGGGAAATAAGTGCCCCCATAAAAAGGTTGTCCATTGGGTAAGAGGAAAATATTCAAAGGCCAGCCACCAGACCCTGTCATAGCTTGCAAGGCATCCATATAAATATGATCAATATCGGGACGCTCTTCACGATCTACTTTCACATTGATAAAATGAGCGTTCATATATTCCGCCACTGCTTCGTCTTCAAAACTCTCGCGTTCCATCACATGACACCAGTGACAGGCCGCATAACCGATGCTTAATAAAATAGGTTTATCTTCTGTTGTTGCGATTGTAAATAAGTCCTCGGACCAAGGCCTCCATTGCACTGGATTATGTGCATGTTGTAATAAATAAGGACTGGTTTCCTGAATTAAGGAATTGGTAAACTTTTTAGAGACACTCATAGGAGTGCAATTTAGATTATTTCTTTTTAGAAGCTTGGGCTAAAAAAAGATCAAGCCCTGCAAACATACTAGACACTTGTGGACTAGGCACTTTAATGTGAAGGTTCAACCCCGCATCTTCAATGGCCTTGCAAGTATTAGAACCAAATGCAGCTAAGCTTGTTCCATTCTGTTTAAAGTCAGGTTGATTGTCGTATAAACTTTTTAAACCACTTGGTGTAAAAAGACAAATTACATCAAATTGATGCTCTTTGAAGAGTGGTTTAATATCACTGCTTACAGAACGGTACATATAAGCCAGGTCGAAAGTGCAACCATGGTCTTTTAACCAATTTACAATTTCATTGTCCTGCTGGTTTTCACTGCACACATATAAAAATTGCTCGTTGGCTTTATGTTTATTTAAAACATCAAATAATTTCTTATTCGTTCCATCAGCACCAAAGAATACTTTTCTTTTTCGGTACATGATAAACTTCTGCAAATACAATGCAACCGATTCAGTGATACAGAAATATTTTGTGTCTTGGCTAATATTCACCTTTAATTCATCACAGGTTCTAAAGAAGTGGTCGATGGCGTTTTTGCTGGTAAAAATAACAGCCGTATAAGCAGCTACATCTATCTTGGTTTTTCTAAATTCTTTGGCACCAATTGGTTCTAATTCAATAAATGGCTTAAAGAATAAAGTCACATTGTACTTTCTTTCTAAATCAAAGTAAGGAGATTTTTCACTTTCAGGTCTTGCTTGTGAAATCAGAATTTTCTTAATGGTCTTAGTTGCAGTTGCTTTTTTGTCTCCACTCATTTCTTTTGCCATTTTACACTTTCTACTTTAGTAAGTACCTCCAAAATATTGAACTATTATTTTGTACAAAATCAATAGTGGCAGTATCTCGAAAGCACAAAGGTAAAGAAAAAAATGAAAGGAGGAGATATGTAATTTATTCCTAACAGATGTTAATGAAAACAGGTACCTGTAGAGGATCAATAGGACCATCAGGAACCCCGCCCCTGCGATTGCAAATGGGTGTAAAAATGGCTTTGCAAAAGCCAGGATAAGCACAAAGGGGATCAATAGTATACCCAGTACTTTATTGATCATAAAGACCACAAAAATATAGGTCTGCACCAGGTCCTTGGTGTTAAATACATAGCCTGCAATGGTTAAACAAATGTACTTGCCAATATATAAACCTAAGAAGAACAAACACATATACAAATACCCTTGCCAGAAATTGATAGGTAGTAAATGATTGCTAAAAATAATGAGTGTTGCCATCAAAGAAAAACTCATTACAAAACTTAAGTTCATAATTAATGAAGCCATGCTGTTTTGTAAAAGCTGTTCTCTATGTTGCATCATTCTTAAAGAGGACTGACTAAACTGACTAAATAGTTTAGGAATATATTGCGGGAAAATATTAATTATAAAACCGTACAAAAAAAGCAATGCAATCAATGCATAAAATAAAATGTCTTTATCAGGTACCGCATATTTCTGTTCAATTTTATACAATACATCCCCTGCATTGGCAAGGGTTGTTTTTTGATTGTACAATTGATACGCATTCTTTTTTTGCGCATAGTATTTTCGATACAGTTGGATAACATTAAAACTACTATCTCTTGGATCTCGAGGAATAGATTGCAAGTACCATGCATCTGTTTGGATAAATGTCTTTGGTATAATGGGTGTGTATTTTATCCAAAGCGTATCTTTTACAAGCAGGGTGTCTTGTAATAAGGTGCTGGTATCCAAGGTTTTTTTAGCCGTATCTTTTACCACAACTTGTTTCATAGGAGCGAAGCTGGACAATATAAAAAGTCCAATAAGCAGAAAAGGGAATTTGTTGAAACGGGCTAACATCTGCTGCAAAAATAAGTATAGTAAAGCAGAATTAAAGAACAATGCCTAGCTTTGTTGGTAATTCACCTTATGGCAGGCATCTATCTACATATTCCATTTTGCAAAAAAGCTTGTCATTATTGCAATTTTCATTTTTCAACGCAGACAACGCATATTGAGGCTTTTGTAACTGCTATCCTGAAAGAAATTGAACTTCAAAAAGGGTATTTGAATGAACCCATAAAGACCATCTATTTTGGTGGTGGCACTCCTTCTTTACTGGAGCCAAGTCAATTAAAACAAATCCTAGAAGCGCTTTACACCCATTTTGAGATCGCCCCTGCCATTGAATGCACCCTCGAAGCCAATCCGGATGATATTGATGCGACACAATTAACTGCATGGAAAAATATAGGCATTAACAGGTTGAGCATTGGCATACAAAGTTTTCAAGCACCTGCCCTCGCTTGGATGAATCGAGCACATACCATCGAACAATCCCATGCAGCGATTGAACTCGCTCATGCGGCTGGCTTTGATAATATAAGTATTGATTTAATTTATGGTACACCCAATTTAAGCGACGCTGAATTGATGGCAGATCTAGACTGGATTGAAAAATATAAGATCAAACATGTTTCTTGTTATGCTTTAACTGTGGAAGAGAAAACGGCCTTAAAAAAAATGATCGCACAAGCAAAAATAGAAGCGGTTGATCCAGAAAAACAAGCAAGGCATTTTGATATCCTAACGGAAAGACTTCAAGTCATGGGCATGGAGCATTATGAAATTTCAAATTTTGCACAGCCTGGACATAGGAGTCAACACAATAGTAATTATTGGTCTGGAGTTCCTTATGTAGGGCTTGGTCCTTCTGCCCATTCTTTTAATCAAGTTTCTAGACAATGGAATATTGCCAATAACGCATTGTACATTCAAAGTGCTACAATGGGTGCGTTGAATTTTGAGATAGAATACTTGACGGAGGCCAATCGATACAACGAATACATGATGACGCAATTAAGACGTTTGGAAGGATTTGATCTTGATTTTGTCAAAACACATTTCGGCAACTCCTATTTTGAACATACGCTACAAGTGATGGATACAATGCGTACAAAAAATTATTTTCTGCAACAGGAAAATAGATTTGCATTAAACAAAGAGGCTAAATTTTTAGCGGATGGGATTGCGTCAGACTTTTTTATACTAACAATGGCTCAATAGACTTAAAAGTCTCAGCTGGGTCTGCACCCTGCCAAAGAATTTGATAAACAGCATCCATAATTGGTAATTCTAATTGTAAGATTTCGTTCATCGTATGAATACATTTGCTGGCATTATAACCTTCTGCAACCATATTTAATTCCAATTCGGCTGCTCTTACAGAATACCCCTTGCCAATCATATTACCAAAGGTTCTATTTCGACTATGCAATGAATAGCAGGTCACCAAAAGATCCCCTAAATAAACAGATGCGTTATGATTAATGCTAGAACAAGCAGCCCCTTGCTGGTCCATTATCTTAGCTAAAAGTAATTGCATTTCGTTGGCACAATTGGCAATGAACACACTCAAAAAATTATCACCATATTCAAGACCATGTGCAATCCCTGCGCCAAGGGCATAAATATTCTTAGCTACCCCTGCATACTGAACACCTATTACATCCTGATTGACAATAGTATTGATATATTCAGATTTAAAATAAGCCGCAATGGAAGCAGTTGCTGATGCATCCACCCCAGAAAAAGTCAAATAAGATAATTGCTCTGCAGCTACTTCTTCAGCATGGCTTGGACCCAGTAAAGTAAAGTATTGCGTGATGGGCAGATTGAATTTTTCTGCTAAAAATTGATTCAATAAAATATTATGTTTTGGCAAAACCCCTTTAACGGCAGAGATAATAATTTTTCCTTTAAGATCATCTGCATCCAAACCTGCTAAAGTAGATTCGATATGGATAGAGGGCACTGCGATGATTAAAATATCCGCTTGCGCCACCACCCATTGAATGTCCGTTGAAAAACTAAGCTGTTGTACATTAAAATAGGCATTTCTTAGGTAATGTTGATTGTGTTTGCGTTTAACAAAATAATCAATATTGGCTTGTTGTCTTACCCACCAAGTAATAGGATGGCCATTGTCTGTCACAATTTTTGCAATCGCTGTAGCCCAACTTCCACTACCAATGAGTCCAATTTGCTTGTTTTCCATGTTACAAACATAAGAAATTCATAAAAAAAGGGGTGCATTTTTTAAATGCACCCCTTTTTAAGCTTACTCAGCAGGTATCGACTTATTTCTTCTCCTCGAATAACTTCTCTTTAGTCACTACTTTCACTAAAGAACCTTCTTTCAAAGTCTTACTTACAATACTATAAGGTCCAGTGATCACTTGATCTCCTACTTTTAATCCTGACACTTCGATAAAGTTTAAATCTTGGATATCTGTTTTCACTTTCACCATTTTCACTTTATTGTCTTTTTGTAAGACAAATACAACTTCATTCAACTCCTGCTCTTTTGCAGGCTCTTTATCAGCGGCATTTGAAGATGAGCTAGATACTTTAGTGTCCTTGCCTTGACCATCATTATCTCTTGTAGTTACTGCGTTCAATGGCACTGAAATGACATTTACTTTAGACTTGGTTTGAATGTCTGCACTTGCAGTCATACCTGGTCTGAAAGGGAAAATTGCATTCTCTTTGATTAAGTCTGCATAGCTCTCTGTCAACAAGCGGATATGCACTTTATAGTTCGCCACTTCTGCAGCAGAACTAATACCAGAGGCAGCAGCTGTAATTGGATTCGCAATTTTGTATACAATCCCTTTGAACTTTCTATTGTTATAAGCATCTACTTCTACCAATGCTGTATCCCCAATCTTTACTTTGGTAATATCATTCTCACCCACATCTACTCTAACTTCAATGCTTTTCATATCAGCTACACGCATCATTTCTGTACCAGCCATTTGTGCCGTACCTACTACACGCTCTCCTTTTTTCACGTTCATTAAACTAATGATGCCATCCATTGGAGAAACGATTGTTGTTCTAGCTAAGTCTTTCTCTGCTCTAGCCAATTGCGCTCTCACGCCTTGTACTTGTGCTTCGCCACTTTTGATAGATTCTTTTGCTCCATTGTAGCTAGACTCTGCAGTACGAAAAGTTTGTTCTACTTGCTCAAACTCCGCTCTAGAAACAATCTTATCTGCAAATAATTTTTTGTAACGCTCATAAGCAGCCTTACTACTTTCATAACCATTCTTTAAACCACTCAAGCTCGCTTTTACATTTTCGTATTGCGCTTTAACTT
>JBILQZ010000241.1:0-2578 GCA_044372935.1 Sediminibacterium sp.
GCTCTACTCCTTTTATTGAAAAAATAGAAAAGACAGGTGTTGTTGAACAAGACGCCGCAAAAGCTTGGTATAGCATAGATGAAAATATTTTTCATTACGATGAAGGTAAACGTGTAGAAATGGTAGCACTGCCTGCTTTAGATTACCAAATCACCACTTTAATAGATTTTAATAGTCCAGTATTAGGAACACAACATGCTGCATTAAATACCATCAAAGATTTTAAATCACAAATTGCTCCTTGTAGAACTTTTTGTTTTTTACACGAACTAGAAGCATTGTTAGATAACGACTTAATTAAAGGCGGAGATATCAATAACGCTATTGTAGTGGTTGATAAAGCAGTGACAGATGCAGAAATGTCAAGATTGGCTAAAGTATTTAAGAGAGACAAGATTGAAGTAAAGAGTGAGGGTTATTTGAATAATTTAGAATTAAGATTTCCCAACGAACCTGCAAGACATAAATTATTAGATGTAGTGGGAGACCTAGCATTGATAGGCTTTCCGATTAAAGCAAGAATTATTGCGAATCGTCCAGGACATAGCAGCAATGTGGAGTTTGCTAAAAAGATCAAACAGTACATTAAAAAGAACAAGCATGTAAAAGATGTACCAGTATATGATCCATCCATTACACCAGTGTTTAATTTAGAGCAGATTGAAAAATTATTGCCTCATAGATATCCGTTTTTATTTGTTGACAAGATTATCGAATTAACAGATAAAGTAATTGTGGGTGTAAAGAATGTAACCTTCAATGAATGGTTCTTTCCTGGACACTTCCCTGGTAATCCTGTAATGCCTGGAGTATTACAAATTGAAGCATTAGCACAAACAGGCGGGATTCTTTGTATCAACGCTATGCCTGAAGGACAATACGATACTTACTTTTTAAAAATTGATAATTGTAAGTTCAAACAAATGGTGAAGCCAGGTGATACTATGTTGTTGAAAATGGAATTAACTGCGCCAATCCGTAGAGGTATTTGCGAAATGCGCGGTACCGTTTATGTGAATGGCAAAGTAGCTACGGAAGCAGATTTAGTTGCACAAGTAGTTAAAAGAGCCGATTAAAATTTAAGATTATGACACATCCTTATACTTATATAGACCCCAATGCAAAAATTGCAGACAATGTAAAAATTGATCCATTCACAGTAATACATGGTGATGTAGAAATTGGAGAAGGTACTTGGATTGGTAGCAACGTGACCATTATGAAAGGCACTAAAATTGGTAAGGGTTGTAGAATTTTTCCTGGAGCAGTATTAGGTGCAGATCCGCAAGATTTAAAATTCAATGGAGAAAAAACCACTGTTGAAATTGGTAATCATACCACTATCAGAGAATTTGTAACCATCAACCGTGGTACTTCAGATAGATGGACCACTAAAGTGGGTGATAACTGTTTGATCATGGCTTATAGTCATATTGCGCACGATTGTATCATTGGTAATAATTGTATTTTAAGCAATAGTGTACAAGTAGCAGGTCATGTTACTTTGGGAGACTATGCATGGATTGCAGGTGTGAGTGCGGTTCATCAATTTGTCAATATTGGACAGCATTCCTATATCGCCGGAGGTAGCTTAGTAAGCAAAGATGTTCCTCCATATATCAAAGCGGTTAGAAATCCTTTAAGCTATGGTGGTGTCAATAGTGTGGGTTTAAAAAGAAGAGGCTTTGATTTAGAAAAAATCAATCACATCCTAGATATTTATAGATATATTTTCAATAAAGGAATGAATACAACGCAGGCATTGGAATTTATTGAGGAAGAATTACCAGCAACAGACGAAAGAGATGAGATTGTTACTTTCATCAGAGAGAGTGGCCGAGGCATCATCAAACGTTTTGGCAAGGGTGAAGTAGTTGAAGATTAATACATGAAACAAATAAGCCTTATAGGAGCTGGTAAAAGATTCAATAAGGATTGGATTTTCCAATCACTCAATGTTGAATTTGAGCAAGGTCAACACTATGCACTCATTGGCAATAATGGATCAGGTAAAAGTACCCTCTTACAAGTTTTATCAGGATATACCACGCTAAGCAAAGGAACCATTGAATGGGCTAATGCAGATAGTCAAACTATTTATGACCAAATGAGTATTGCCGCACCTTATTTAGAATTGGTGGAAGAATTAACCACATTAGAACATTTTGAATTTCATGCAACATTCAAATCATTGATTCATTCACTTACTATTAAAGAAATGATTCAGTTGATAGGTTTAGAAAATGCCACTCAAAAACAAATTCGATATTTTAGTAGCGGTATGAAACAAAGATTAAAATTGGCATTAGCCATTTTTTCTACCGCACCAATATTATTACTAGATGAACCTTGCAGCAATTTAGACAAAGAAGGCTATGCATTGTATAAACAATTGATTCAGCAATATGCTATGCATAAGTTAATTATTGTAGGAAGTAACGATCCAGAAGAATACGCATTTTGCACTCAGCAAATTAACTTGATGGATTACAAGTAAGCTTAACTCTTACTACTTGCAATCAATAAATTTAAATCGGTATACTTTAAGTCAAATTTATGACTGATATAAGAATCCGTT
>JBILQZ010000242.1:0-2576 GCA_044372935.1 Sediminibacterium sp.
ATTGATATCCTCCTAATACGAAATATTCATTGTCATTACCCACATGGTGTGTAAGGCCAGTCCAATGATCTTTTAGTTGTGCTGGCCTTATGCCATGTTCTTTAAAAGCAAACCAAGTTACAAAAGATGCTGTGTGTTTGTAATTAAATAAACAGAAAAACTTTTTGTTTTCGTAAGAGCGGATCAGCCCAGCCACATGGATATTATGTGGGGTCATCCAGGTTACATTTTTTAAATCACTTAGGATAGGGAGTGATTTTCTGATTTGAATCAATTGCTTTGTTTCATTAAAGATTCGAGCTTCTATTGTGCCTTCCTGATGTCTTTGCTCATTTTTACGCCAATCAATGATTGGACGGTGCATCCATCTGTTGTCATAACTTTTACCTGGGTCGTTTAAATAGCTATAGTCATTGGTATATGCCATTTCGTCTCCATAATACAACATAGGAATACCACCCATCAACATCGAATGTGCCTGCATTAAAATGATTTTTCTCAATGCATTTTCAATCTCTGCAGCGTGGTTCCATTCTTTCGCTTTTTCTAAGCCACATAAGGAAGCAAGAGATCCACTGATGCGTGCATCATTTGTTTTTGGATTGACAGAGAATAAAGCCCCCGCGGAAACCGAACCCTCGTGACTCCCTGAAAAATAATTTTTTAAATAAGTACGATGGTGGTAGGGATTAAATCCAACTCTTGCAATCATTTCATCGTCATAGCCTAAGCCAATATCGTCGTGGCATCTTGTGTAAGAGATCCAAGTACAGCCATAAGGTTTTTGTAAAATATCATGTTGTGCGGTGAGCATAATCCTGGTATCTCCTGTCGCCAATGCATCCCATTGTAAAGCCATTTGCGTCGCATTATAGGCTACATCACATTCATTAGCAGTATAGTGATCGGTACCAAAATATTTAATGATTTCCTTAGGAGCAACAATCGCTTCTCCAAGTAAGGCCATGCCAGGACTGGCAACATGGGTACATTGCTTTATCAATCTTAGCAAAGTATGTGCCTTGGGCAAGTTTTGACAACTCGTACCCAATTCTTTCCAAATAAATGCAGGAGCATCAATACGTAAAATGTCTACGCCTAGATTGGCATAAAATAAAATAGTATCCATCATAGCAACAAGCACTGCTGGATTGCTATAATTTAAATCCCATTGATAATGATGAAATACGGTCATCACCCATTTGTCACATTCTGGCACATAGGTAAAACTGCCAGGGGAAGATTCAGGAAAAATCTCTGGCATCGTTTGATCTAACTGATCCGGGATGCTTCTATTGTCGTAGAAGTAGAAAAAATCTTGGTAATAAGGATCGCCCGCTTTTGCTTTCTGTGCCCACTCATGGTGGTAGGAAGTATGATTCAAAACAATATCCAACATTAAATACATGTTGGAGGTATTCATGTCGGCAATTAAATGTTGCAAATCCTGCAAAGTGCCAAATCGACTTGCTACTTTTCTAAAGTCAGAAACGGCATAGCCTCCATCACTTTCTCCTTCTGGACTTTCAAAGATGGGCATGAGGTGTAAAAAGTTCACGCCAAGTTCTTTAAAGTAATCTAGTTTTTGTTGAAGCCCTTTTATGTTTTCACTAAAACGATCTACATACAAACTCATGCCAGTGATTTCATTGCTCAAATACCAGTGACCAAGTGCTGCTTTTTGGGCATCTTTTTTTAGTAGCACTATAGATCGATCTTTGTATTGCTGAATCAATGTAGCTAATAATCCTTCGAATGCTTCATTTCTTCTTGGATGCCAAGCATATACCTCGTCAAATAATTGCTCAATAGCATCTAAATGTTCGAAAAATCTTACGCTAAATTCTTTATCTTTTTTCTTTGTATCAATTTTGTATTTCGATAGTAAGTCAGTACCAAATTGATGTAATGGGGTCAGGTTCACAGTGCAATCGCTATTTAGGAATTGAAAATAGAATTATTTAAATGCTTGAAAGCTTCCATGGCGCCCATGTATTCACAGGTTCTAGCGCCCGCTTTATTGGCGTTGGTAATGATATTGCGCCAACTTTCAATGGATAGATTTGGTAAATCAGCTGGCTTCTTATCTAATAATTGATACAATACGGCTCCCACAAATGCATCACCTGCTCCGGTAGCATCGATAGGGGTAATAGGAATACTTGCAATAATTTCAGTACCATGGCTTGTAGATAATAACGTGCCTTCCTTACCCAGGGTAATTGCAAATATGGCTTTTGTTTTTGCACCTAATGCAGCTGCTGCAGCTTGAACCGTATCAAGTCCTGTAATTAACATGGCTTCCTCGTCACTTAATTTAAAAAAATCACAGGCTTGAATATAATGCCAGGATTGTTGAACAAAATCAGGTGTATTATTTTGAAATAATAAATGTCTATAATTGGGATCAAAACTAATTAAAGCACCTGCTGCTTTTGCTTTATTTAACAAATCGGTATAGGTAGATTGCAATGGACCTGGTAAAAATCCAGTAGCGGAACCAAAATGCACAATGCCGTATTCGTTTAAATCTAAAGCGGCTAAATCTGCTATAGCAAGTTGTCCATCTGCGCCTC
>JBILQZ010000243.1:0-2566 GCA_044372935.1 Sediminibacterium sp.
CCTTGGTTAGGATAGATAAGGTTTCTCCACTTCTTTGGTCTTCGAAAGCTTGGTAAGGCAATTGCATAGAGTGCTTTAAGCCATCTGTAAATAAAGCTGCGCCAAATTTCTGGATGATTACGTTTACGGTATAGTCTTGAAAAGCCTTGGCAATCCTGCTGACCATCGCGGTACCGACTAACAATAACAACATATTGCCTACGCCTTGTAAGAACATCGCTTGTGATCTTGGGTTGCCTGCTGCATCGGTGAAAGGATTTTTTGCAAAGCCGTCAATTAATTTTCCAAAGATCATTGGATCAAATAAAGAAAAGGTTTGGTTGATGGCTGCAAGGATAAACGCTAAAAAAACTAAGCCTTTGAAAGGCTTAATGTATTGAATAAGTATTTTCATATTAGTGGGATGCTTTGTCTTCGTTAAAAAGGAGGTTGTAGCGTGCGATACAGTCAAGTACTTCTTCTGTACCTAATTTCTTTTCGGCACTGGTTACAAATCCTTCTGGTAAATAAGGGAATGAAGCTTTTAAGTGTTCAAAAAACGCTTCTACATTGCGTTTTACGACACCCGGTTTCTCTTTGTCCGATTTGGTGAATATAAGGGTATAAGGAATTTGCCATTGAAACAATTGTTCAATGAATTCAAGGTCAATTTTTTGAGGACTATGCCTAGAATCAATCAAGACAAATACACGATTGAGGTTAGGACGCTTACGTAAATAATTTTCGATCATCTGTTCCCATCTTCTGCGACTACTTTGAGACACTTTTGCATAACCATAGCCTGGTAAATCCACGATATACCATTTCTCTTGTCGTCCTTTAACCACTTCGTTGCTAATGATTTCAAAATGGTTGATCAATTGAGTCTTTCCAGGCGCAGATGAAGTTTTTGCCAATCCCTTTTGACCACAGATCGCATTGATGATAGAAGATTTTCCAACATTACTTCGTCCAATAAAAGCATACTCTGGCGCTTCTAATTTAGGGCATTGATCATAGTTAGGACTAGATATTAAATAAGTGGCTTTGTGTATTTTCATTGTTTAGTTTAAGGACGATTGCTCGAAGCTTTTGTGGTGCGTTAGATTAATACCTTACCCGTCATTTCTTTAGGAATAGGTAAATCCATCATCGTTAAGATAGTGGGTGCAAGATCGCCTAATTTGCCGGCTTGTATAGGGCCATTCCAAGTTTTGTCAATAATAAAAAAGGGCACCAAATTCAATGAATGGGCGGTATTAGGACTACCATCTTCATTCATCATAAAATCCGCATTGCCATGGTCTGCAGTTAAAAAGATCGTATAGCCATTATTTAAACCTGCAGTGACTACTTTTTCGACACAGGCATCTACGGTTTCAACTGCTTTTACGACTGCACTAAATACGCCGGTATGGCCAACCATGTCTGCATTGGCGTAATTCAAGCAAATGAAATCTGGGTTGCCTGCATTGATTTCGGGCAATATTTTATCTGTGAGTTCGAAGGCGCTCATTTCTGGTTGTAAATCATAGGTAGCTACTTTTGGTGAAGCTGCCATAATTCTTGTTTCTCCTTCAAAAGGCTGTTCTCTTCCTCCGCTAAAAAAGAAAGTAACGTGTGGGTATTTTTCTGTCTCTGCAATTCGGATTTGTTTTTTATGATGTCTGGCTAACACTTCACCTAAGGTGTTTTCTAAATTGTCATTTTCAAAAACCACATGCACGTTTTTGAAGGTCTCATCATACTTTGTCATGGTTGTATAATGTAACTGAAGGGCATGCATACTATGTTCTGGAAAATCTTTTTGAGTCAACACTTCTGTAATCTCTCTACAACGGTCTGTCCTGAAATTAAAACAGATCACTGCATCGCCAGATTGAATGCGCGCGATAGGTTGTCCATTTTCAGTAAGCACGGTTGGTAATATAAATTCATCCGTCTTGTCTTTTGCATAGTTTTCTTGAATCGCTTCAAGTGCACTATTCGCAAAACTTCCAACACCATTTACCATTGCATTGTAGGCGAGTTGAACTCTTTCCCAACGCTTGTCACGGTCCATCGCATAATACCTTCCACTTAGGGTCGCAATTTTACCTACCGATTGCTTTAAATGCGTTTCAAGAGACTCAATATAACATTGTCCGCTTTTTGGATCCGTATCTCTACCATCTGTGAATGCATGAATAAATACATTTGTCAATCCTTCGGATTTGCATAAATCACATAATGCCTTTAAGTGTTGTGTATGTGCGTGTACACCACCATCACTTACTAAACCCATTAAATGAAGGGGCTTGTTATTTTCTTTAGCATATCGAATGGAAGCAAGTAGGGTGGGATGACTTGCAAACTCACCTGTTTTGATGGCTACATTGATTCTTTGTAATTCTTGGTAAACGATTCTTCCTGCACCTAAATTTAAATGACCTACTTCGCTATTGCCCATCTGTCCTTCTGGCAAACCCACTTCTTCTCCGCAAGTCACCAAAGTACTATTAGGATAGGTTTTATAGAGTTGGGTTACAAAGGGCACATTTGCATGTTGAATTGCATCTGCTTTAGCAATTTGACCCAGTCCCCATCC
>JBILQZ010000049.1:0-9979 GCA_044372935.1 Sediminibacterium sp.
AATACCTACTTCTAGATAAATTCCAGTCCACCATATTCTCTAACCAATTACCAAAACGACCTTCCCCTGTACTCTTTGGTTTCCAGTTAATGGTCTTGTTCAATTCAACCATTCTATCTTTTACTGCAGTAGTTTTTATAAACCATGCATCCAATGGATAATACAAAATAGGCTTATCTGTTCTCCAGCAATGCGGATAATTGTGTTCGTATTTTTCTACTTTGAACGCACGATTTTCTTTCTTCAGCTTTACAGAAATATCTACGTTCACATCTTGGAAATCTTTTTCATCTTTATAATTCTTAACGAATCTTCCTGCGAATTCTCCAACCCCATCAATGAACTTTCCTTCTCTATCCACTAAAGTAATGATACCTAAATTATTTTTTTGTCCCACCTTATAGTCATCGGCACCAAATGCTGGTGAAGTATGTACAATACCCGTTCCATCTTCTGTGGTTACAAAATCTCCAAGAATAATTTTAAATGGATCTCCTTCTATATTAGCTGGATTGTTTGCTTCAAATGGCATTAACTGTTCGTAGCGTAACCCGTTTAACTGGCTGCCCTTAAAATTGGCTAATTTTTTCCAAGGCAAAATTTTGTCCCCTTCTGCAAATGAAGTCAAGCTTAATCCTTCTTCTTTGAAATACTTTGATACCAAAGCTTCTGCTACAATGACATTCACAGGCATTGCTGTATATGGATTGTAGGTTGCGATTAATGCATAATCGATATTAGGGCCAACGGTTAATCCTAAGTTAGAAGGCAAAGTCCATGGTGTTGTTGTCCAAGCCATGTAGTACACTTCGTTCGTCAATGTATTCGCAGCTGCAGCATCAAAAATAAATTGACTTTCTTTTGAAGCGATGGCTTTAAACATGGCTACAACCGAAGTGTCTTTTACATCTTTATAGGTACCAGGCTGATTCAACTCATGCGAGCTTAATCCTGTTCCAGCTGCTGGTGAATAAGGTTGAATACTTACACTCTGATAGAGGTACCCTTTTTTATATAGGGTACTTAAAATCCACCATAGTGTTTCGATATAATTATTTTCAAAAGTGATGTATGGATTGTTAAGGTCCACCCAATAGCCCATTTTATTGGTGATATCGTCCCATTCTTTTTTATAACGTAAAACTGCTTCTCTACATTTTTGATTGTAGGCTTCAATTGTGATTGTCTTACCAATATCCTCTTTGGTAATACCTAATTCTTTTTCTACACCTAATTCTACTGGCAAGCCATGGGTGTCCCATCCACCTTTTCGTTTTACCTGAAAACCTTGCATGGTTTTATAACGACATACCATGTCTTTTAAGGTTCTTGAAATCACATGGTGAATGCCAGGCATACCGTTGGCACTTGGCGGCCCTTCATAAAACACAAAAGGGGGTTTCCCTTCTCTTAACTGAACGGATTGCTCGAATGCTTGTTCTTTTTTCCAAGCTGCTAATATTTCTGCCTCAATAGTAGGCAGGTGTAAGCCACTGAATTCTGGATATTGATTACTCATAAAACGCTTGTCCTATCTGATTTTTAGGCCATGAAGGTACGAAGAAGCGCGCAAAAATGGAAAGGAAATTATGCCTGGTCCTCAGAAGGGAAAAACTTGCTTTGAAAGACAAATAAAGCAATCACCCCCGAACTTATGGCCATATCGGCAAAATTGAAGACAGGACGAAAGAATTCGAAGGATTCGCCTCCCCAAATGGGCATCCAAGTTGGGAAATGGGCATCTGTAACAATAGGGAAATAGAACATGTCTACTACTTTGCCATGTAAGAAACTGGCATAACCACCTCCCTCAGGTAAAAACTGAGCCACCATGGTTGTATAAGGGATACTGGCATCAAATAAAAGACCATAAAACATGCTGTCAATCAAATTGCCTAAAGCGCCCGCATAAATGAGCGCGGAACATATAATAAATCCATTGTGGTACTTTTTTTGAATAAACCCTTTGATTAAGAAAGTACCCCAAATCACAGCAGCCAACCTAAATAAGGTCAATGCAATTTTACCGAATCCGCCGCCAAATTTTAAACCCCAGGCCATCCCTTCGTTTTCTACAAAATGAAGTCTAAACCAATCACCCATCACCAAGTGCTCCTCGCCCAAGAAATAATTTAATTTGATATAAAACTTCAACAACTGATCTATTGCGATAATGGCAATAATCAATGCTGCTACTTTTTTACCGTTCATATTGAATTGCATAAATTATATTGTATTGTCCTTGATGTCCTTTGGAAGGTTCTTCTGACGATTTGAAAAGATAGAATATAAAATTGAACCAGTGATTGAAAATACGATCACCAATAAAGACAATAATACTTGTGTATTTTTATCCATCACCAAATTGATATAATGTTCCCCTAACATTTTTACGCCAATAAAAATGAGCACAATAGCAATACCTTGTTGCAGGTGCTCAAACTGATTCACCGCACCCCTCAATAAGAAAAACAAAGAACGCAAACCAAGTATGGCAAAAATATTTGAAGTATAAATAACTAAGCTACTCATAGAGATACCCATTACAGCAGGGATTGAATCAAGCGCAAACACTAAATCAATAGCCGCCAATAAAACCACCACCACAAAAAGGCTTGTGTACATTGGCTTTCCTCCGATACGTACCATAAACTTGCCATTCCCATCCTCATTAGTAATAGGTAAGAATTTTTTTAAGAACTTATAAATTTTTGAATCATGGGGGTCAAAAGCTTCGTCCTCATTGGCAGTAAACATTTTATAACCCGTGTACAATAAGAACACTCCAAACAAGTATAAGATCCATGCAAATTTTGCTACTAAGGCCACACCAACAGTGATAAAGATCACCCTAAAAATAATAGCAATTAAAATGCCAATTAATAAGACCCTTGAGATATGTTGTTCTTTTACTTTAAAAGAGTCAAAAATTAAAATGAAAACAAAAATATTATCAATACTCAAGCTCCATTCCATTAAGTACCCACTTAAATATTCGAAGGCTAATTTTTGACCTTCTTCTACCCACATAAAAATAAAAAATCCTAAAGCCAACATGACCCAAATAAAGGTTTGTTGCAAAGCTTGGCGAATAGAAATAGTAGTATTTTTTTTACTTAAGAATCCTAAGTCTAAAATCAAAGCAGTTACAACGACTACTCCAAAAACAGCGTATACAATTTGATCTGTTGTCATGCAGTAAAGATACGCTATGATTTAGATTCGACAAATCGAGATTGACGATACCTAGCATAGGCAAAATATCCAACACCTAACAGCAACAATGGACCAGCCAATAAAATAAGCTGTATCCACCACTTGTTCTCCTCCACTTTTTGCCTATCCAATCTCCTTAGGACTAAGTTCTTTTTTCTTGCCTCCATTAAACTAATAGGTTCATTTAAATAAGCGATTGCATTTTGAAAAAAGACATTATTTGCAAACTTGAATCCTTCAAAGGGGATCACACCCATTGGTAGCGGGCCTTTTTGAGGATCTACAAAATTGGTGATCAAATTGGCATCAGAAAGCACCACCTGCTTGGATGCTTTACTACCTGAAGCAATAAATGTTTTTCCAGTGGCTAATTGAACTGAATCCAATAAAGCTTGGGTAATGCTACCAGCAAATGCAGATCTAAATTGTCCTTCTAATAACACCGCAATGGGTACATTTTTTTGAACAAAGCTTGCTAACTCCCCTTCTTGCTGTCCACTATTGATTTCTATCATCGTAGGGCTCGTAATAATTCTACTCGTGGTATCTGTCGTTAATAAAATAGTTTTTGAAATGCCATTAGCACGCACCGTATCTATACTGGCCGGGAAAGCAGTCAACAATCGATCCATATTCTGTACCATCGGATGCCCTGAACCTGATTGTGCGAAAGGATAATAGGGCCATGGCACTCTTTGGATATTAGGAGCTCCATCCGCATTAACCCCAACCACCATGGGCAATTTCGCACAATTTAAATCCTGCACTAAATTTGAATTCACCCTTACGCCATATTTAAACAATTGCTTTTCTAATCCAAGTCCACGATCATAGGCAAGATAGGCACCATTGGTATTGCGTAAGCTATCATACTCTGCATACAATGGATCCAGTGCCCAAATCACATTGCCACCTCCCAAAATATATTGATCAATTTTTAATTGATCTAATTCCGAAAAGTTTTTAGAAGGCTTTACAATTAATAAGGTATTAATTTTTGTAGGATCAGGAAACCCTTTTTGTAAATCAAACACCCCTAAATTGTATTGATTTTTGATAGACTGGCCCAGATCATTCACTGTTAAATCCAAAGGTTGTCCGTTTCCAATGAGGTAGGCTATATTAGGACGAACTTTTCTGTTCAGTAAATAAATGGCTTGTACAATTTTGTATTCCAACAAAGCTTCCGCAGCATTGTAACTTGCTTCTATATCAATTTCAGGCAGGTCTTTGATGACATTGTAGGGTTTGAAATATTGTTTACTACTCCTTAAATCAATAGCAATAGGATTTTGCCCATCAACCTCAATCAATAGGCCAGGTACCAATAATTGATCTAATTTTTGATCCGTGATTTTATCTACATTTTGATATCGATCAATCGGTAAACCTTGTTTTTGCAAACTATCATAAAATTGTAATAAGGCACTATCCTTGTAAATTTCTCCCGGCACCGCTTGATCCCATTGAATATTATTAGGATTTAATTGTTGCAATTTGTTCAAAAACTGCGTGGTAGCTAGTTCTAATTTTTTATAATGTGCTGGAACGGACCCGCCCAAATAGAGATGAATGCGTACAGGCTGATCTAATGCTTGGATTAATTTTTTGGATTCACCACTCATCGTGTAGCGCTGGTCCTTGGTTAAATCAATTTGTAAAGGATATAAATAGCTCAAATAATTAAGTATCAAAAGGACAAATAAAATCCAACTATACTTGAACTTCCCAGATAATTGCTCAATGCATCCTAATCCAAAAAGCAAAATGATGGTCTTAAAATACAAGACATCTTGCAATACGATAGCCCCTTTATTTAAATTTTGATAATGCAAAGACAAACCCAATTGGCGGATGGCATATTCATATCCATGCTGAAAAATAGTTAGGGCAGCTAACCAATCAAATCCTTTGTACAAAAAAATACTGATTAAGATGGACGCCAATAAAGCAACTATGGAATGCTTTGTAGTGCTACTCACAAAAACACCCACTGCAACATAGACTGCGGCTAAGGCAAATAATCCAATATAAGCGCCGATCGTCGCACCCCAATCTAGTCCACCAACAGTGCTTAAACTATTTAAAACTATAGCATAAAAAAAAGTAGGTAAAATCGCTAATAAAGTGATGGACAAGACACCCAAGTATTTTCCAAATAAGATGGACCTTGTTGCAATCGGCAAGCTTTTTAAAATTTCATAAGTGCCTTGTTTGTACTCTTCGGAAAAACTCCTCATCGTAATGGCAGGGATCAATAAAATCAAGATCCATGGCGCAAAGTCAAAATAGGCTTGCAAGCTTGTATACCCAAAATCTAAAATATTAAAATTAGGAAGGATAAATAATAGCATCCCGTTCACCAATAAATAACAACTAATGATCAGGTAGCCAGAAAAGCTCCCAAAATAATGTGCCCACTCTTTTTTACATATTGCCCACATAGCTCAAAGCTACAAAAAAGCCCCCGAGTTTCGGGGGCTTGTATATATTCTTTATAGTACTAGCTACACTGCAAAACTTTCACCACATCCACAACTTCTACTTGCATTTGGATTGTTGAAATAAAATCCTTTTCCATTCAACCCATCGGAAAATTCTAATTCTGTGTTGACTAAGTATAAAAAGCTTTTGAGGTCAGTGACAATTTTTACGCCATTGTCTTCAAAAACCTGATCCATTGGCTTGATTTCATTGTCAAAATCTAATTTATAGCTCAGTCCAGAACAGCCTCCGCCCACCACACCTACTCTTAAAAAATAAGCGGGATCATCGGAAACGCCTGCATCCAGCATCAGTTGTTTCACTTTTGCCTTTGCTTTTTCGCTTACATAGATTGTATTTGCTGCTACTTCGCTCATTGCAATAAATTAGTGAATGCGCTCTTCGAAAACCAATTGCTCTAAACCATTCTTTGCACGGTAATCATTGATAGCCGCTTTGATAGCGTCTTCTGCTAAAACTGAACAGTGAATTTTAACTGGAGGCAAATTTAATTCCTCTACTAAATCCATATTGTCAATTTTAACTGCTTCATCCACTGACTTTCCTTTTAACCACTCTGTCGCTAAAGAAGAAGAGGCAATAGCTGAACCACAACCAAATGTTTTGAATTTAGCATCTGTAATGATACCTGTTGCATCATCTACTTGGATTTGCAAACGCATTACGTCACCACACTCTGGTGCGCCAACTAAACCAGTACCAACTGTCTTAGAAGCTTTATCTAATGTTCCTACATTTTTAGGATTAGAATAATGATCGATTACTTTATCTGAGTATGCCATGATTGAAAATTTTTAATTGTTAATTTTAAAATGCTAAGTATTTTGAAATACTAGTGATGTGCCCATTGAATTGAATCAATATCGATACCTTCTTTGAACATTTCCCATAATGGGCTCATCTCCCTTAACTTCAACACAGTATCAGTTACTGCTTTGATGGTAAAATCGATTTGCTCTTCGGTCGTATATCTTCCTAAGCCAAAACGTAATGAGCTATGAGCTAAGTCATCCCCTAAGCCTAATGCTTTCAATACATAACTAGGTTCTAAAGAAGCCGATGTACATGCTGAACCAGAAGACAATGCGATGTCTTGGTTAAAGCCCATCATCAAACCTTCACCTTCTACATATTTGAAAGAAATATTGCTTACATGTGGTAAACGATGTGCAGGATTTCCATTCACATAAGACTCGTCGATTTGCTTTAAAGCATTTTCTAATTTATCTCTTAATTTAGAAATACGCGCTGTATCAGCAGCCATTTCTAATCTTGCTAATTCACAAGCTTTACCAAAACCTACAATACCAGGTACATTTAAAGTACCACTACGCATACCTCTTTCATGTCCACCACCATCTACTTGCGCAGTTACTTTTACCCTTGGATTTTTACGACGAACATATAATGCACCTACCCCTTTAGGTCCGTACATTTTATGTGCTGTAAATGCCATCAAGTCAATACCGTCTGCGTTTACATCCACTGGAATTTTTCCAACTGCTTGTACCGCATCTGTGAAAAATAAAGCACCATGCTTTTTAGCAATCGCACTGATTTCTTTTACTGGTTGGATCACTCCAATTTCGTTATTTGCATACATGATCGCTACTAAAATTGTAGTAGGTCTCATTGCCGCTTCTAATTCTTTTAAGTCAACCAATCCATCAGGTTGTACTTCTAAATAAGTTACTTCTGCACCCAATTTCTCTAAGTGCTTACAAGTATCTAATACAGCTTTATGCTCTGTCGTACAAGTGATAATGTGGTTACCCTTGCTTGCATACATTTCATATACACCCTTGATACCTAAATTATCGCCTTCAGTTGCACCAGAAGTAAAGATGATTTCTTTTGGATCAGCTCCAATCAATTGAGCGATTTGCTCACGCGCATAATCTACAGCCTCTTCTGCATGCCATCCGAAAGAATGGTTTCTACTTGCTGCGTTTCCAAAGTTTTCGGTAAAATAAGGGATCATCGCTTCTAAAACCCTAGGATCCATTGGTGTAGTTGCGTTATGATCAAGATAAATTGGTAATTTTAACATAGTTCTCTTTTATATTTGTCTAAGGGCACAAAGTTAAAGATTGGACAGCAATATGTAGGATTTCGTTAGCTTTAGCAGGCAATTTTTTCCCAATTCGTAAAACAAGTAAAAATGGAGTACAAAGTAGACCATATTGGCATTGCAGTAAACAGTTTAAGCTCAAGTATCCCCCTGTATGAAAGCCTTTTGGGCAGCAAATGTTATAAAACCGAGGAAGTACTAGGAGAACAGGTTGATACCGCGTTTTTTTTACAAAATGGCGCTAAAATCGAATTATTAGAAAGCCTTGACCCCAATGGCGTGATTGCGAAATTTATAGCAAAAAAAGGGGAAGGATTACACCATATTGCTTTTGAAGTAGCTGATATTCATGCCGAAATGGAGCGGTTGAAAAAGGAAGGATTTACTTTACTCAATGAAGCCCCAAAAGCTGGTGCCGACAATAAATGGGTTTGTTTTGTACACCCAAAAGACACGAATGGTGTACTAATTGAGCTATGCCAAACAAAGGCTTAAAATTAAATTGACTTTACAGGCCTTAAGTGATATGTAAAATTTCGATGGCTTTTTGTGCTGCAATTTGGCTTGCATCTTTTTTAGTAAAGCCTTTTTGAGAAGTGATGGTTTCGCCATCAATCACTATGTCTATGGTAAACAACCTTCTTCGTCCTTCCAATTTTTCATCGGCTAAAACAAAATCGATTTGCTTGCCTTGCTTTAAAGCCCAACCGATAATTTTGTTTTTAATATTGATATCTATTTGCTCTAATTCGTCCATGAACAAATAAGGTTGAATCATTCTTTCAATGATCCATTTCTTGGTGAAGTCGTATTGCTTGTCCAGGTAAATAGCGCCCACTAAAGCTTCTAGCGTATTACCAAAAATTTGACTACTCTTTAATCCGCCGTCTAATTTATTAAAGCGCGTCATTTTTTTTAAACCCATCTGTATGGCAATATGATTTAATTGTTGTCTATTGACCATCTTACTGCGCATCTCCGTTAAAAAGCCTTCTCCTTTGTAAGGATACTTTTTAAATAAATATTCTGCTACCACAGAACTTATAATGGCGTCTCCCAAAAACTCCATTCTTTCATTGTTCTCGGAAGGATTGTCTTTAATGGAGCGATGATTAAGGGCCGTATGAAATAATACCATTTTAGAAGTGTGGTACCCTATCAATAAGTACACGCTTTTTTCAAATTCAGATTTCCTGAATGAAAAAATAAAATGGTATAAGCGTTTCACGAGGGTGTTTGTTAAGCTTTGTATTTCTTAACAATCACACAAGCGTTGTGACCACCAAATCCAAAAGTGTTGCTCAAGGCTGCATTCACCACACGCTTTTCGGCTTTGTTAAAAGTAAAATTCAAACCTGGATCAAGTTCAGGATCGTCTGTAAAGTGATTGATCGTAGGAGGAATAATGTCATGGATCACGGTTTGAATACAAGCAATTGCTTCAATGACACCGGCCGCACCCAAGCAATGACCAGTCATAGACTTAGTAGAACTGATGTTTAATTTATATGCATGTTCTCCAAACACTTCGGTGATTGCTTTTGCTTCCGCAATATCACCTAATGGGGTCGAAGTGCCATGTGTATTGATATAATCGATTTCATTGGCCTGCATGCCCGCATCTCTCAATGCAGCATTCATTACATTTTTTGCCCCTAATCCTTCTGGATGTGGCGCCGTTAAATGGTAGGCATCTGCAGTGGCACCACCGCCCACTACTTCACAATATATTTTGGCACCACGACGAATCGCATGCTCTAATTCTTCTAATACTAATACACCACTTGCCTCTCCCATGATAAAACCATCACGGTCTTTATCATAAGGACGACTTGCTGTTTTTGGATCATCATTGCGCTCACTCATTGCTTTCATCGCATTGAATCCACCCATCCCCGCAACACCAATCACCGCTTCTGATCCTCCAGTGATGACAATATCCGCCTTGCCTAATTTTAAAGTATCCATCGCAGAAATTATCGCATTGGTACTTGATGCACATGCACTTACTACTGCATAGTTTGGACCTCTAAAGCCATGCTTCATGGAGATTTGTCCAGCAGCAATATCTAAAATCATTTTAGGGATAAAGAAGGGATTGAATCTTGGTGTGCCATCGCCATGAACGAAATTAGTCACCTCTTCTGTAAAAGTGGTTAAGCCACCGATACCACTTGCAAAAATGAC
>JBILQZ010000244.1:0-2529 GCA_044372935.1 Sediminibacterium sp.
ATTTCTAAAGGTGGTGCGATGTTCTTAGAAAGAACTTCTATGCGTGCAGCTGAAGGTCAATACAATTTAACAGAGACTTTTGGTTTAGATAAGTACAATGCTGATTTATTAGTAGGCGCAAGTACAAGACAATTTATATTGAATTCTCAAGGTACTTTGTTTGCGGATACAGCTGGAAATATTAAGATCAATGAGACTGGTGCTTATGCTCAATTGTCTAAGCGTTTCTTAGACGATTTATTCAAGTTCTCATTTTCTGGTCGTTATGACAAGAATGAAAACTTCGAAGGTCGTTTTACACCAAGAGCATCTTTGGTTGTTAAATTAGAAGAAGATCATAATTTACGTCTTTCTTATCAAACAGCTTACCGTTTCCCAACAACTCAAAACCAATGGATCAATTTATTGATTGGAGGTGGTACAAGATTAATGGGTGGTTTGCCTCAATTAAGAGATTATTATAAATTCAATACCAACCCTGCTTATTCTTTAGCGAGTGTGAACTCTTTTGGTGCTTCTGCATTAGCAGGTGCTCCAAATCCAGGTTTATTGAAAGTACAAGCCTTCCCAGAATTCAAGCCTGAGTCTATGACTTCTTTTGAAGTGGGTTACAAGGGTTTAGTTGCTAAAAAATTATTGATCGATTTCTATTACTATTTTGGTGCATATGAAAACTTCATTAGTGGCGTAACTGTATTACAATCTAGAAATGCTGCAGCGCCTAGTCCATTAGATGTATTAGATGCAAACAAGCGTATTGCTTATTCTATTTCTACTAATGCAACTCAAAAAGTGAATACTTCTGGTTGGGGTCTTTCATTAGATTATATCTTACCTGCTAACTTTACAGTGAATGGTAGTATCTATGGGGATAAAATTGGTGGCTTAGAAGAAGGATTTATCTCTTACTTCAACACACCAAAAATGAGAGCAAACGTGGGATTGAACAACAGTGGTTTTGCTTTAAAGAATCGTTTAGGATTTAGCGCGATCTATCGTTACCAAGATGGCTTTACTTACGAAGGAACATTCGGAGTAGGTGAAGTATCTGCTTTCAACACATTAGACGCTGTATTAACTTATAAAGTACCTTCAATCAAGTCCTTGATTAAATTGGGTGGTACTAATATTACCAACACTTATTATAACACTGCACATGGTAGTCCACAAATCGGTGGATTGTACTATGTTAGCTTTGCATATAACGTGTTTTAAAACGACTCAGATGGGTTAGTTCCTAATCCCTTCCCGATAACCGGGAGGGGATTTTTTTTGGTGCTATTCGTACTTTTTTCCTTGATAAAATGCTATTTTTGCATTTCAAATTTAAAAACGATTTTTTCATGCGATCAATAGCCTTTAGAGAAGCATTACGCGAAGCGATGAACGAAGAGATGAGAAGAGACGAACGCGTATTTTTAATGGGAGAGGAAGTAGCTGAATACAATGGTGCTTACAAAGTGAGTCAAGGTATGTTGGCTGAATTTGGACCAAAAAGAGTCATTGATACGCCTATTTCTGAACTAGGTTTCACTGCTGTAGCAGTGGGCGCTGCACAAAATGGTTTAAGGCCTATCGTTGAATTCATGACTTGGAACTTTGCTGTATTACCTTTAGATCAGATTTTAAATACTGCTAGCAAGATGTTGGCAATGAGTGGTGGTCAAATTGGTTGTCCAATTATCATGAGAGGACCAAATGGAAGTGCTGGTCAATTAGGCGCACAACACTCTACCGCATTTGAAAGTTATTTAGCGAATATCCCAGGTATTAAAGTGGTATCTCCATCTAATGGTTATGATGCAAAAGGTTTGTTGAAGCAAGCAATCCGATACGAGGAAGATCCAATCATGTTCTTGGAAAGTGAAGTGATGTATGGCGATAAATGTGATGTACCCGAGGAAGAATATTATATCCCATTGGGTAAGGCTGACGTGAAGCGCCCAGGTAGAGATATTACCATTGTGTCTTATAATAAAATGATGAAAGTGGCTTTATCCACTGCGGATGAATTAGAGAAAGAGGGGATCAGTGCGGAAGTGATTGACTTAAGAACCATTCGCCCTTTAGACTGGATGACGGTATTAGAAAGTGTTAAAAAAACCAATCGCTTGGTGATTATTGAAGAGCAATGGCCATTTGCTTCGGTGTCATCTGAGCTAAGTTATAGAATACAAAAAGAAGGGTTTGACTATCTAGACGCGCCTATTAGAAGAATTACAAGTGCGGATGCGCCTATGCACTATGCACCTAATTTGACTGCTTTAGCCATTCCTGATGTGACCCGTTCAGTAAAATTGGTAAAAGAGGTCTTACAGCAATATAAATAATGCCTAAATCCTTGTATTTGACCATTTAAACAATGGCTTTACAGCTAATAAATAATTTATTTAATATCCCTCACAAAGGGATATTTTTGTATTATATAATTCTATTCTCATGGGCATGATTCTTTTTATCATTTATTGGTTAGGTTGGCATATTGGTATTTATACGATGTTGAGAAAAGCAGGCGTGCCTGCGAATAAA
>JBILQZ010000245.1:0-2506 GCA_044372935.1 Sediminibacterium sp.
AACTTCACTATCATCTGGCCAAGGACTTTCCTCAGCAAATTTTACAGAGGCTTCCACAATACCATTGATTTTTTCATCAATTTCTTGTAAAGCAGCTTCTGTTGCATAGTTATTTTCTAAAATTGTCTTTCTTACTTTAATAATTGGATCTTGGTCTTTATATTCTTCTACCTCATCCTTCGTTCTGTATTTCTGAGGATCAGAGACAGAATGACCTCTGTAACGATAGGTCTTCATTTCTAATAAGGTTGGACCTTCACCATCTCTAGCACGCTTAACCGCTCTAGCAACACCTTCGTGCACTAATTCAGGTGTCATACCATCAACTTTATCAGATGGCATATCATATGCGTCTGCTAATTTATAAATATCAATTACGTTAGAAGTTCTTTCAATAGAAGTACCCATTGCGTAATTATTGTTCTCACAAATAAAGATCACAGGTAATTTCCAAAGCATGGCTAGGTTAAAAACCTCATGCAACATACCTTGTCTTGCAGCACCGTCTCCAAAGAAACATAATACCACATTCTTTGAACCACGATATTGTTCTGCAAATGCTAAACCAGCACCTGTTCCTATTTGAGCACCAACGATACCATGACCGCCGTAAAAATTATTTGCTTTGTCAAAAAAGTGCATACTGCCACCTTTTCCTTTAGAGCAACCAGTCGCTTTACCATATAATTCAGCCATTGCTGCATTGGGACTCATCCCTTTGGCAAGTGCTAAACCATGATCACGATATCCTGTAATATAGGGGTCTTCATGATTCGTAGCGGTCATACAACCAGCAGCAATTGCTTCCTGGCCATTGTATACGTGAAAGAATCCACGGATTTTACCCGCCATTTTATACATTTCCTCTGATTTGGATTCAAATTGACGTATTAATTGCATCAATTCGTACCAATATAGATAGGTTTCTTTAGAAAATTTTTGCGCCACAGTCCTTAATTTTTGAGTAGCAAATATAGTATTTTAAGACTAAAATACGCCCTTATGCTTCGTTTAAAAATGGATATTTATAATCAGTAGGAGGGTTAAAAGTTTCCTTGATGGTTCTTGCACTTAACCAACGGTATAAGTTTAACGCACTACCTGCTTTATCATTGGTTCCAGATCCTCTGGCACCACCAAATGGTTGTTGTCCAACCACCGCTCCTGTTGGCTTATCATTGATATAAAAATTGCCAGCAGAATGACGTAACACATTGGTAGCCAATTCAATAGAAGCTCTATCTTGAGAAATAATTGAACCAGTTAATGCATATTTAGAAGTACTATCTAACAATTTCAATGTTTTTTCAAACTGATTTGCTGGATAAGTGTAAAGGGTCAATACAGGGCCAAAGATTTCTTCGCACATCGTCAAAGATTTTGGATTCTTAGTATCAATCACTGTTGGCTCTACAAACCAACCTTTTGATTTATCAAGGTTACCCCCAACAAGGATTTTGGCTTGTTTATCTTTCTTAACAGCAGCTATGTATTTTGAAATATTATTGAATGATTTTTCATCAATCACCGCATTTACAAAATTGCTAAAATCTTCCACTGTACCTACTTTCATTGTTTGCACTGCTTTCACCAATTTTGCTTTCACTGCAACCGCTAAATTACTAGGTATATAAGCTCTAGAAGCTGCTGAACATTTTTGACCTTGGTATTCAAAAGCGCCTCTTGCTAATGCAGTTACAACTGTATCCACATCTGCACTTGGATGTACCATTACAAAGTCTTTACCACCAGTTTCACCAACAATTCTTGGGTAAGATTTATACCTTGGAATGTTTTCACCAATTTGCTTCCACATATGGTTGAATACGCCTGTAGATCCTGTAAAATGCACCCCAGCGAAATCAGGATGTTTGAAACAGATATCACCTACAGTTGGGCCATCTGTATATACGATATTGATTACGCCATCTGGCAAGCCAGCTTCTTTTAAAATGCGCATGAACAATTGTGCAGAATAGATTTGTGTGTTAGCTGGTTTCCATACCACCACATTACCACACATTGCGGCAGAAGCAGGCAAATTGCCACCGATCGCTGTAAAATTAAAGGGTGTAATGGCTAAAACAAATCCTTCTAAACCACGCCATTCCATTCTGTTATGCATGCCAGGAGAAGAAATAGGTTGTTGTTGATATATTTGGCTTAAAAAATGCACATTGAATCTTAAAAAATCAATTAACTCACAAGCTGCATCAATTTCAGCTTGGTAGGCGTTTTTACTTTGACCTAACATGGTCGAAGCATTCATTTCGAATCTATATTTTGTAGCTAATAAATCGGCTGCTTTTAAAAAGATATGTGCTCTAGATTCCCAGGTCATTAAAGACCAGTTCTCACGCACTTTTAAAGCAGCTTCTATTGCTTTTTCTACATGCACTTTAGTGCCGATATGAAACTGACCAAGTACATGCTTTGTTTCATGTGGAGGATGAATGGACATTGTTTTTCCAGTACGAACAGCTTTCCCATTGATATACATTGGGAT
>JBILQZ010000050.1:0-9758 GCA_044372935.1 Sediminibacterium sp.
ATTTTACGCATTTTCCCAGGATTGATAATGGTATTGATCTTGACTTTAATTGCAGTGTATTTTATTTATCCTACTACTCAGTTACCTTACCTATTCAATCCAGCCATCTATCATTATTTCTGGGGTAATCTTTTATTATTTTCACCTCCATTTTTTATTCGTGGGGTTTTTGATCATTTACCATCAAGGGCAATCAATGGCTCCCTTTGGACGATAGAATTTGAATTCTTATTTTATATTGTTTTATTGCTACTTTTTCCAATCAGAAAAAATGTAAAATCACTAAGATGGGCCTTATTAGGTTTGATGGCTTTATTTACTGTTGGCAACCTATTTTATGCAAGTGAACTACTTAGTATCAAAAAACCTATCCCCTTAGACCTGGTTTTTGACCTAGGTATCTACTTTATCACTGGCTCTTTTTTGGCTTGTATAGATTGGCGCAATTGGTCCTTTAAAAAATATGTTTTTATTGGATCGCTGATTTTACTTTTGACAATCATTATTTTAAAACTGGATCGTGCATGGCTTTTTACCTGTTTGCCATTTGTCATACTTTATATTGGGCAGATGAAATCTAATGCAGCGAATTGGGTGCATCAAAAATTGGGCGATCCTTCCTATGGCATTTACCTTTACGCATTTCCTATTCAACAATTCATTGTTTATTTTTACAAGCCTAGCACATTCGAATTGTTTTTATACGCAAGCATTGGTGCTTTTGCATTTGGAATTTTATCCTGGAAATTGGTAGAAAAAAAGGCCTTGAACCTTAAACGTTATTTTAAATAGCCGGTCTTGTCAAAAAATTTAAAATCATCATCATTTTCGAAAATGGCCCAAAATTTAATAACCAAACTGGGAAGCGTTTTTCCCAATTCAATTGATGCTGAATAACAGAAAGTAATTGATCTTGCTTAACCCCCATTTTGAATAAGTCCTCTTGAGAACGAATTTTATAATTCCTTAACAATCTCCAATAATAATCATAGATCAAGATATCCGAAAATGCTTTATTGCCTAGTTTAAAAGCAAAGTGGATATTTTCCTTTACAATCACATCTTCATTGTTTCTGCAAAATACAGTCGTCTGATCTTCGTGTAAACCAATACTTACTAAGTGCTGGTCTAGATAAACATATTGATTGCCAGCTTCTAATAATTGCACATAATAATCTACATCCACTAGCCAGATATAGTTTTCGTCATAACGAATCGCAATAGCACGTTTTAACATCACATTACTAGGCGGTCCAATCACATTGGCTCTGAGTATATGATGTGGTTTCTGAGCCATCGTTCCCAGTAGACTCTTAATGGCTTGCAAATTCAACTGCATCCCGTCAGGCTGGATAGCTGTGTTTTTACAAAATACAAACCCCGCTTCTGGATGACTTTTAAAACTTGCTATATAAATCTCAAGCGCATTCGGATGATGCAACCAATCATCTTGATGTAATAACATTACATAATCACCCGTTGCTTTATCCAAGGCATTATTCCAATTCATTGGACTTTTTAAAGCAGGTTGATTGTGATAATATTTTATGTCTACTTCAGAAATATAAGGCTGAATCGCTATTTTTATATCCTCATTTGGAGAATCGTCTGACAGGACAATTTCTACTTTTTTATACGATTGTTTTAAGACAGACTGAATGGCACGCACCACATATTCGGGCTTTTTATAAGCAGGTATACAAATAGAGATGAGGCAATCAGACATCAAAAAAATATTTATGTTCATTACAAATATACTAAAGGGGATCCAAAATAAGCAAGCCGAATCCATTGAACGCTATATGTATATTAATTTGATGGCCGATCATTTACAAAGTCCTTTTTTCCAAAAACGAATGGATCCTCCAACTGAAGTTCAATTAAATAGCTTCTGTTATAAACAAATCAATTAGATTGCAATATGATTAGCGTTGTCATACCCTGTTTTAACGATGGTAAATACCTGCCAGAAACGATTAGCAAACTCAAAATGCAATCTACACCTGCAGGTGAAATTATAATTGTCAATGATGGTTCAACTGATGCAGGAACTATTGAAATATTGAAACAATTAGAACAAGACCCCTCCATAAAAATTTTACATAAAGAAAATGGAAGAATGTCTGCTGCAAGAAATTACGGTGTAGCGCATGCAAAAGGTGATATCATTGTTGCATTAGATGCAGACGATTTTTTTGACCCTAGCTTTTTTGAAAAAGGGATAAAAGTACTTCAAGAAGAACCAAACACTGGAGTCGTTACCAGTTATATCCAATACTTCGGTAACAGGACCGGCAAAGCCAAGCCAAGAGGCGGCAATGCATTTAACTTCTTATTTTCAAATCAATGCCCTGCATGTGCTATGGTGCGCCGTTCGGTATGGGACGAAATTGGAGGATATGATGAATCTATGAAATTAGGCTACGAGGATTGGGAATTTTATATACGCGTGACAAAAGCGCAATGGGAAGTGCATTTGATCCCTGAATATTTATTACATTATAGACAAACCAATAAGTCTACACTAGCCAACGACACTCACCCAAATAGAAAGCAGATCATTGAATATATAATTGAAAAGCACAAAGATTGGTATACAGCATGTCTTAGTAAATTGATTGATCAAAAAGAAGTGGTTTATACCGAATCTCGTATCTCCTTTCAGCAAATCTGGAAAATGCTTAAAAACAGGTTGACAAACAAGTATAAATAAAGATTTCAGCCAGTCTATAAGTCTTGCTTAGGCTTATTTACAATATATTTGTAACATGGGTATTATCCAAAAACAAGGTATCAAGTCTTCTATCTTTATCATGATTGGGTTCGTGATAGGGGCAGTCAATTTACTTGTATTGTTTCCCATGTTCTTCTCTAAGAATGATCAAGGGCTGGTGAGAGCGATGATCGATATTGGTGCTACCCTTTCGGTCTTTTGTACTTTAGGGACCCTGCCTGTTGTGTATAAATTTTTCCCGTTTTACAACCATTACCTTGGACCAAAGAAAAACGAATTACCTTTTTTAACCTTAATCATCAATCTAATTGGTTTTGGATTATTACTTTGGATTGGTTGGGAGAACAAGGATTTTATAATACGAAAATTAGGTAAATCCCCTAGCCTTGCTACTTATTTTAATTATGTCTATCCATATACTTTTTTCTTGCTCATTTTTTATTGGCTAGAGGCCTTTGCCTGGGGCTTACAAAAAGGAGTATTCACCAATTTCTTAAGAGAAACTGCTGTAAGGATTTTAACGACTTGTTTAATTCTTGCTTTTGGATTAAAATGGTTAAACCTTGATCAATTTATTTTATTATTTAGTGGCATTTATGTCATCCCAACCCTATTACTCATTTATAACCTATCTACCTCTCAAGAATGGTCATTTAGAAGCTTTCGTATTAGCAATGTAACAAGGCGCTTAAAGGGTAAGATGTTAAACTTTGCCTTATTTGTTTTTGCAGGCCAGTTTTTCAACTTGCTAGCAAGGACAAATGACACTTTTATGATTGTGGGCTTAAGAGGTTTGAGTGATGCAGGCATCTTTGCCATTGCGACCTATGTAGCAGCGATTATGGAAATTCCCCAAAGGAGTTTAAATGCAATTAGCATACCCATTTTAGCTAAATCATGGAAGGATAAAGACTTTGCTAATATCAAACATGTGTACCATAAAAGTGTATCCAATTTGCTTGCAATTGGCCTGCTTTTATTTGGACTCATCTGGTTAAATATAGAAAACCTGGTTTCCTTTTTAAACTGGATTAGCAATAAAGAAAATGGAGGCTATGACGCTTTGGTGCCGCTAATTTTTATCATGGGGCTGGCAAAATTAATCGACTTAGCTACAGGAGTGAATGGACAAATCATTGGCACTTCAAATTATTGGAGATTTGACTTTTTCACCAATTTATTTTACATCGTTTTATCCCTCCCACTTAATTACTATTTGATTAGTCATTACCAATTAATTGGATTGGCCTATTCTAATTTAGCAGCATTGATCTTATACAATAGTGTTCGATTTTTATTCCTGTACAAGAAATTTAAATTGCAGCCCTATACTATACAACATGGATTGTTTTTGGTATTGACTATTGGATTGATGTTCCTTATTTATAAAATACCTTCTGTATCCAATTTCGCATTGAATATTGCCATCAAATCAACCATCTATGGAGTAGGTTTTTATGGACTTTTAAGCTGGATCAACCCAGCACCTGAGCTAAAAGAAATAGTTCAAGGATTTATTAAGCATAAAGTTTTCGGATTCTTAAGGCGCTAATTGATTTACTTTTTCTAAAAACAATTGCATCCCCTCTTTCTTCTCAGGGGTAAATTCATAACTTATGTTCTCTGTATAGTACTTGTGTAAATCATACACCTGGTCTTTAGTGGGTATACCTGCAATCACCTCTTTCAAATGATTTAATCCAAATGCATTTGCTTTGTCAAATGCCTCCATAAATTCAGTAGGAATGGGTTTATTAGCAACCCATGTGGCAAAAACAAATGGGAGTCCAGTATATGCCAACCAAGCGCCCGCTAAATCGTAGATATAAGGAAAATGGGCTCTAGCAACCAAAGCACGATCGCCAATGATCACCCCTGCAGTCGTTCCTTGTATTTGATCAATATATCCTTCCTCTGCTTTTAAGAAGTTGATCTCTTTTTTCCAGTAATCTTGTAATAAAATGCGCGCCAATTGAACGGATGTTCGGCTCTGATAATCCAAGTAAACATTTTCTATTTGATCCATTGGGACTTTACTATAAATACACACACTAGCCACCTCTCCCACAGCCCCGATACAATAATTTGATACAAAATGGGCTTCTTTCAATAAAGGCAATACCGCCACCGGAACAAGTCCAATATCTATCCTGCCTTCTATAAGGTCTTGAGCAATTTTAGCGGGATAAGCTTTTAATAAATCAATCTGAGGCATCAAGCCTTCCTTTTCTATCCCCAATAATAATGGACGTGTGTTTAAATAACTTACCGCCCCAATGCGCCATCTCTTGTCCAATTGAATTAACTTTGCACAAAGATATTAAATACAAATTGTTTAAAGCAAACTATATGTCTCAATTAAGCGCTATTTCTCCAATCGACGGTCGTTATCATAAACAAACCGCTGCATTAGGTGCCTATTTCTCTGAATATGCATTGATCAAATACAGGGTATTGGTAGAAGTTCATTACTTTTTATTTTTAGCTGACAAGAAATTCTTTAAACTACCTGTTGGATTAAGAAAAGCTTTATTAGAAGTAGTAGACCAATTTTCTGAAGCAGACGCGGCAAAAATAAAAACAATAGAATCAACAACTAATCATGACGTTAAAGCAGTTGAATACTTTTTAAAAGAAATTTTAGATCAGCACAATGCAAGTGCTTTGAAAGAATGGATTCATTTTGGATTAACCTCTCAGGACATTAACAATACGGCCATTCCATTGAGTTGGAAAAATGCCATGGAATCTGAGATTTTACCTGCCTATATCAACCTACAAAATAGATTGTACCAATTTGCAAAGCAATGGAAGAAAGTGCCTATGTTGGCTAGAACACATGGACAATCTGCTTCTCCTACTACACTGGGCAAAGAAATTATGGTTTTTGTAGAAAGGATCAATCACCAAATTGAATTATTTTCTAGCATTCCTTATGCCGCAAAGTTTGGTGGTGCGACAGGTAATTTTAATGCACACCATATTGCTTTTCCAAAAAAGAACTGGGTTGCTTTAGGCAATGAATTTGTAGATGATGTGTTGGGCTTAGAGCGTATGCAATTCACCACTCAAATTGAACATTATGATCATTTTGCTGCACATTGCGATAACCTAAAAAGATTGAATACCATTTTAATTGATTTGGCTAGAGATATTTGGACATATATATCGATGGATTACTTTAAGCAACAAACTAAAAAAGGTGAAGTAGGTTCTAGCGCTATGCCACATAAAGTAAACCCTATCGATTTTGAAAATGCCGAAGGTAATTTAGGCATGGCAAATGCAATCCTTGAACACCTTTCAGCTAAATTGCCTATCAGCAGATTACAAAGAGACTTAACTGACTCAACCGTATTAAGAAATATTGGAGTACCTGTAGGTCATATTGCCATAGCTATCAATTCGATTGAAAAAGGATTGGGCAAATTGATTTTAAACGAAGCAAAGATCAACGAAGACCTTGAAAATAACTGGGCAGTAGTAGCGGAAGCAATTCAAACTATTCTACGTCGTGAGAAATACCCGAACCCTTATGAAGCCTTGAAAGATTTAACAAGAGGCAATAGTAAAATTGATAAAAAATCAATGCATAAATTCATTGATGGCCTAAAAGTAACGGCAACATTAAAGAAAGAATTGAAGAAAATTACACCTCAAAACTATACAGGCGTAACAGCAGCATATTAATTTACCTCTTCCCCTATTTCACAAAAATGGAATTAGGAATAGGAGCTTTTAATTTTTTAAGAAGATACGTTAGCGTCACCGGTCTCAGAACTTGGTGGCGCTATTTTTTTACGGGGTTCTTTCTTATTCAACAAAGTATGAATCGGCGCCATACCCTCTTTTTCAATCGCCATCGTTAATACTTCTGCAGTCGCTTGCGCATCTCCCCAAGCTCTGTGCCTTCCTTCTATCTTAATGCCCAGGTCTCTCGTCAATGAACCAAGCCCATATTTCTCAAGGCCTGGGAAAACTTTTTTACTCAAACGGATAGTACATAATTTAGGAGCCGACCACTGAAAACCAGACTTGCCTAATAAATAATGTACAAATGAATAGTCAAAACTAACATTGTGCGCCACAAAAATGCGGTCTTTCAATAAATTATAGATCTGAGGGGCAACCTCCTCAAAAAGAGGGGCTTCTGCCACCATTGCATCGCTAATGCCCGTCATATTGACGATAAATGGAGGGATCTTTTGTCTAGGATTCACTAAAGTCACATATTTACCCGTCACTTCTACACCATTGTGCATCACAATCGCGATCTCGGTAATCCCATGCATATGGGGCATTCCGCCGGTGGTTTCTATGTCTACAATAGCAAATTCCATTGGTCGCCAAGTTCGCATTTTTTTGTCAATAATAGCTTGCGGCTTTTCCTTATTTTTGTAACTCATTATAGGAAAAGCAATTAGCATGGAATTGAGCAAAAATTTTATCCCTGGAGCAGTAGAAACCAAATGGTACCAACATTGGATAGACCAAGGTTATTTTCATAGTGTACCCAACGAGAAGCCTGCTTACACAGTGGTGATCCCTCCACCCAATGTAACTGGTGTGTTACACATGGGGCATTGCTTAAACAATACCATTCAAGATATTTTAGTACGTCGTGCACGCATGCAAGGCATGAATCCTTGTTGGGTTCCTGGAACCGACCACGCATCCATTGCAACAGAAGCAAAAGTGGTTGCTATGTTAAGAGAAAGAGGAATTGCAAAATCATCTTTATCAAGAGAAGAATTTTTATCCTATGCATGGGAATGGAAAGAAAAATATGGTGGCATCATTTTACAGCAGTTAAGAAAAATGGGCTGTAGTTTGGATTGGGATCGTACTTCATTTACCATGGATCCTGATTATTATGAAACAGTTATTAAAGTATTTGTTGACTTATACAATAAAGGAAAAATTTATCGTGGCAAACGCATGATCAACTGGGACGTGCGTGCTAAAACAGCCTTAAGCGATGAGGAAGTTATCCATAAGGAAGTAAATGGAAAGATGTACCATATTAGGTACAAATTAGATATGCCAGGTGAGGACTATATTACGATTGCAACGGTACGTCCAGAAACCATTTTTGGAGATACGGCCATTTGCGTTCACCCTAAGGATGATCGTTACAAACATTTAGTCGGTCAGTTTGCATTTGTTCCAATGATCAATCGTCGTATTCCAATTATAGCTGACGATTATATAGAAATGGATTTTGGAACTGGCGCCCTAAAAGTGACTCCAGCGCACGATATCAATGACTTTAACCTTGGACAAAAACATGGATTGGAAGTGATTGAAACTTTGAATGAGGATGGCACCATGAACGAAGCAGCGCCTATGTATATTGGCAAAGATCGTATCGATGTAAGAAAAATTATTGCAGCAGATTTAGAAGCGAGTGGCAATTTGGTAAAGCTAGAAGATTACGTTAATCAGGTTGGCTTTAGCGAAAGAACAGATGCCATTGTAGAACCAAGATTAAGTTTACAGTGGTGGGTGGATATGAAGCAATTAGCAGGACCTGCTTTAGAGGCAGTGATGAGTGATGAGATTCGATTTCATCCTGCTAAGTTTAAGAATGTCTACCGTCATTGGATGGATAATATCAAGGACTGGTGTATCAGCCGTCAGTTGTGGTGGGGGCATCGTATTCCAGCATGGTATGACGCAGAAGGTAATGTGTATGTGGCAGAAAATGAGGCGGCAGTCAATGCAAAATATCCAGCAACAAAAGGCAAAACTTTAACACAGGATGCAGATTGTTTGGACACTTGGTTTAGTAGTTGGTTATGGCCTATTGAAGTATTCAAAGGCATGTCCAATCCAAACAATGCAGAAATTAACTATTATTACCCTACTAGCACTTTAGTAACAGCCCCTGAAATTATTTTCTTCTGGGTAGCTAGAATGATTATGGCGGGCGAAGAATACATGGGTAAGATTCCTTTTAAGGATGTTTACTTTACAGGTATTGTGCGCGATAAACAAGGACGTAAGATGAGTAAGAGTTTGGGGAATTCTCCAGACTTGTTGGGTTTAATAGATCAATATGGCGCTGATGCAGTTCGTTTTGGTATTATGATTGCCTCCCCTGCTGGAAACGATTTATTATTTGATGAATCAACTTTAGAGCAAGGAAGAAACTTTAATAGCAAATTGTGGAACGCTGCCAAATTATTGAAAATGTGGGAGCCACGTATTAGCACTGAAGGAAAAGTGGAACAGGATGCAGCTTTTGCGATGGATTGGTTCCAAGCAAAATTAAGTGCTACACAGATTGAAGTGGATGGTATGTTAAAAGAGTTTCGATTAAGCGAGGCTTTAAAAACGATCTACGGATTAATTTGGGATGATTATTGTAGTTGGTATTTGGAATGGATTAAACCAGGCTTTGAACAACCTATACATGCTGATGTATACAATAAGAGTATCGCTTATTATGATTCTTTATTGCAATTGCTACACCCTTTCATGCCATTTATCACAGAAGAGTTACACCATGCTTTGAAAACACAGACCGAAGATTTATGTGTGAAAGAATATGAAGCAGTGGGCAAAGTAGACGAAGCTGTTTTAAATGCAGGCGCTTTATTAAAAAATGTGATATCGACATTACGTGATGCAAGAAATAAAAATCAAATCAAACCAAAAGACGCGATAGACTTACATATTCAATCAGAAAATAATGCTGCTTACCAAAGCATCGAAAATATTGTAGCAAAACAAGTGAATGCAAAATCTGTTGCCTACACCAATGGGCCTATTGGCTCTAGCATTGTGGTGGCTTTAGAAAAAGATAAGTTTTACTTAGTAGCAGATCAAGCCATTGATACAGCAGGCTTAAAAGATAATTTATTAAAAGACTTAGCGCATCAAAAAGGCTTCTTAGAGTCTGTTGAGAAAAAATTAAGCAACGAGAAGTTTGTTCAAAATGCAAAACCAGAAGTTATTGCAATTGAGCAAAAGAAAAAGGCAGATGCGCTTGCGCGTATTCAAACCATCGAAGAAAGTTTAG
>JBILQZ010000003.1:0-33712 GCA_044372935.1 Sediminibacterium sp.
AAGGAACGGATTTAAAAAAAGCAGAAAAAATATTACGTCAATATAAAATTGAAAAATTACCTGTCGTTAACAAACAAGGTAAATTAATTGGCTTAATCACTTATAGAGATATTTTACAAGTATCTGCATTCCCCAATGCAGCTAAAGATACTATTGGTCGTTTATTAGTAGGTGCCGCATTAGGTATTACTAAAGATGTGTTAGACCGCGCTGCTGCTTTACAAAGTGTGGGCGTTGATATCGTTTCATTAGATAGTGCGCACGGACATAGTAAAGGCGTGATTGAAGCATTGAAGCTGATCAAAAAGAATTTTAAAAACCTACCAGTCATTGCAGGTAATGTTGCCACTGGAAAAGGTGCATTGGCATTAGCAGCAGCAGGCGCTGACGCAGTGAAAGTAGGTATTGGTCCAGGTTCAATTTGCACCACCAGAATTGTTGCAGGAGCTGGTGTGCCCCAATTGACAGCCATCATGGAAGCAGCGAAAGCCTTAAAAGGAAAAAATATTCCGATCATTGCAGATGGTGGTATTCGTTATACAGGCGATATGGTAAAAGCTTTAGCAGCAGGTGCCAATTGCGTGATGATGGGTAGCATTTTTGCAGGAACCGAAGAAAGTCCAGGTGAAACAATTATCTACGAAGGCAGAAAATTCAAAGGATACCGTGGCATGGGCAGTATTGGTGCCATGTCTCAAGGCAGTGGTGATCGTTATTTCCAAGAAGGTGCAGATGCAAAGAAATTTGTACCAGAAGGGATTGAAGGTCGAGTTGCTTATAAAGGAACTTTAGGCGAAATCATCTATCAATTTGTAGGTGGATTAAAAGCAGGTATGGGTTATTGCGGCGCGAAGACAGTGAAAGATTTACAAAACGCTACTTTCGTTCAAATTACCAATGCGGGTATGAGAGAAAGCCATGCACATGATATTGATATCACGAAGGAATCGCCAAACTATAGCCGAAAATAAGTTACACTTATAAATAGATCCAATGCGTAAACTATGTTTACAAATGTTTTTTTTGTTATCTCTTTTGGGGAGCAGTACGAGCGAGATATATGCACAGGATAGCACAAAGACAGCCCTTCAAATTAGTATTTTAACCTGTGCACCCGGCGAAGATGTATACACTGCATGGGGACATACTGCTATCAGGATTGTAGATTCAGTCAAACAAACAGACGTAGTCTATAATTTTGGAACATTTGATTTTAATACACCAAATTTTTTAGCTGAATTTGTAAAGGGGAATTTGAACTATTTTTTATCGGCCGATTATTTTCAAAATTTCTTACTGGAATACCAATACGAAGGCAGAAGTATTCAAGAACAAGTATTGAACTTAACGGAGGCTGAAAAAACCAATTGGCAAAATGCCTTGCAAAAAAATTTAGAAGGGAACAATCGTTACTACTTATATAATTTTATTACAGACAATTGTACAACAAGGGTAAAAGATGGCCTGTATCAATATACATCCAATCAAGCAACCCCTTCTATACTCAAAAGTTTTAGGACCCATGTGGTAGAAGCGCCCTATCAACAAGGTATTCCTTGGATCGGACTAGGTATTGATTTATTATTAGGTGCTGTGTCAGATAAAGCGCCCGCTGCTTTAGAAGCCGGATTCCTTCCTGATTTATTGCATGACCAAATTGCTGCTCAACCTAATTGGATCAGTAGAACAGCATTGTATGATTTCTCAAAACCAACTTCAAGTCAACCTTCCAATCCAATCTATTTTATTGTTGGCTTCTTTTTGATCTACTTGTTTGTTTCAAAATGGAATGCTAGATGGTCCGTACTTTCTGCGAAATTTTTTGACATTGTTTTATTGTTCCTTTTTGGACTAGGCGGTTTGCTTGTCCTATATATGAGTTTATTTTCATTACATACCGCATGCCATGAAAACTATAACCTCATTTGGCTGCATCCATTCTATTGGGTTGCACTCCTTTGCTATTTTGTTCGTCCTGTGTGGGCAGGTTATTTAGGGCGCCTATTTTTAATTGCCTCTGCCCTTTTATTACTAACAAGCTATTGGCTACCTCAATCTTTCTCTGTTTCAGTATACTTGTTATTACTTCTTTCCTTGTTTTTACATTACAGATTGATCAAAAGAGGGACAGATGCAAAATTCAATTAGCCTGACAACTTACCATTACGATTACGGAGTAGATCAACTCTCCTATTTTGACGCCGGCGCAGGTGAAAAAACAATTTTACTCATTCATGGATTTGGAGAAGACCATTGCATATGGAAGCATCAAATTGAATTTTTAGCTTCAAAGTATAGAGTGATTGCACCCAATATACCTGGAGTACAATGCAAGCCGCTAACCTTGCACCATAGTCATGCACCCAGCATTAGAATGTTTGTAGAAGTGCTGCATGAATTAATGCATCATTTAAAAATCGAACATTACTATATCGCAGGGCATAGCATGGGTGGCTATATTGGATTATCTTTTGCCGATTACTATATCAATCATGTGCAAGGATTATTACTAGTTCATTCGACCACTTATGAAGACAATGAAGCCAAAAAAGCAAGTAGGATGAAAGTGGCAGAATTTATAGAAGAATTTGGTGTTTCAAAATACCTTGAGACAGCCACGCCAAATTTATTTGGCAATGAATTTAAAAAAGTCAATCCGGGTATGATTCAAAACATAATTGATAGCGGTAGTGCTATAAGCAAAGAAGCCATGATTCAATATGTATTTGCTATGCGTAACAGAAAAGCCTTAACCCATCTACTTCAGCAAGATTCGATTCCTTTATGGATAATTGCCGGAACTGAAGACTTGGCTGTACCGATTGAAGATAGTTTAGAACAAATTAAACAATTACCTTCCCATCAGTGTTTAGTGTTAAAAGGAGTGGGGCACATGGGTATGTTGGAAGCACCAGACCAAGTGAATCAATTTATTCAAACCTTTATCAAAAACGCCTAAATTTATATTTAAGTTTAAAAATATTATATGTCAAAAATTATCTTAGTTACAGGAGCAAGTGCAGGTTTTGGAAAAGCAATCGCAACCAAATTTGCGGCAGGTGGTTGGAATGTAATCTTAACTGCAAGAAGAAAAGAAAAATTAGACGAACTAGCCAAATCGCTTGAAACCAGTTATGGTGTCAAAACTTTATGCTTAGCTTTTGACATTCAAGATAAAAAAGCAGTCTTTGCTAATTTGCAAAATTTACCTACCGAATGGCAGGCGATCAATATTTTAGTCAACAATGCCGGCTTAGCACTTGGGAGAGACTCTTTTGAACAAGCGAATTTAGAAGATTGGGAAACCATGATTGATACCAATGTAAAAGGATTATTATACGCTTCTAAAGCAGTTTTGCCAAATCTAATCAAAGAGAAAGGACATATCATTAATATTGGCAGTACCGCTGCTAAAGAAGTGTACAAAGATGGCAATATCTATTGCGCAACAAAGCATGCAGTTGATGCAATTAGCAAAGCACAAAGAATTGACTTATTACAATACCAAGTAAAGGTAACAGCAATACATCCTGGAGCAGTTGAAACAGATTTTTCTTTAGTTCGTTTTAAAGGAGATGCTGAAAAAGCAAAAGCAGTATATGCTGGTTATACCCCACTTAAACCAGAAGACATTGCTGATACAATTTGGTTTGTAGCCAATACACCTGCACACGTATGTATCAATGATTTAGTATTAACCTGTGTGGCACAAGGAAACTCTACTTTAATTCATAAAGCTTAACCGAAATCGATCTCGGTATTGTCACCAATATTTAAGGTACGACTCATGCCTTTGATAGCGGCATCGCTTCCTATCAATGAATTATCCAATACTACTTCGTCAAGCGATGTGAAAGAGCCAATGATACTATCTTTTACAATAGAACTCTTTATCGTTGTATTGTTTCCGATAGTTACATGTGGGCCGATGATTGAATTTTCAATAATGCAACCATCTGCAATACTTACCGGTGCAATGATAATGCTATTGGTATATAATTCAGGATTGATTGCATAACCTCCAGACTTCTTAAGCAGCATGGCATTGGTTTCCAATAAAGTTTCTTTTTTACCACAATCAAACCAATTCTTTACTTTGAAGGATTTAAATTGTACACCTTTTTTGATCATGCAATCCAACGCATCTGTTAAATTGTATTCACCATTGGACTTAATATTATCATTTACCAATTGCTGAAAACATTCAAACAAGGTGTTTGATTCTTTTATTTTATATAAACCAACCAGGGCATGGTTGCTTTTTGGAATAGACGGTTTCTCTACTACGTGTTCAATTACTCCTTCTTCATTGATTTCGGCTACCCCAAATTGTCTTGGGTCGTCTACTTTCTGAATCCCTAACATACTACAAGGGCTATCTAACACCTCCCTTATATCATATTCACAAATAGTATCTCCTAATGCAATAAAAACCTCGTCTCCCCCTACAATATTTTGTGCTAATTGAATGGCATGCGCCGTTCCTTGACGGTCATTTTGGTGTACAAAATGTGTTTTTAAATTAGGATAAGTTTGTTCTACGTAATCTTGAATTTTCTCTCCCAAATAGCCCACCACAAAAATGAATTCATCGATACCTTCCGCCTTCAATTGATCCACAATAAAACTTAAGATTGTTTTACCTGCAATTGGGATCAACGCCTTTGGTTGAGTATAAGTATGTGGTCTTAATTTCGCTCCTGCGCCTGCAACCGGTATTATCGCCTTCATTCAGTTCGTTTTTTTTGGGGAGGGTAAAAATAGCAAATAACTGTTAGTTACAGCCATAATATCCTTTTCAAATGTAAGAATTAAACAAAAGAGTCAACAAATGTGGATATTCCTTCGCATAACTGTTGAAAGAAAGCTTTGGGCAGGGCTGATAATGGATTAATTTTGCACCATCATTTACAAAATATACCTATGAAAAGAGATACCCTTGTTTTCGACATTATCAATCAAGAATTAGCACGTCAAAGACGTGGCATTGAGCTAATTGCTTCAGAGAACTTTACAAGTTTACAAGTAATGCAAGCAATGGGTGGAGTAATGACAAATAAATATGCCGAAGGGTATCCAGGCAGAAGGTATTATGGTGGTTGTGAGATTGTTGACAAAACAGAACAATTAGCTATTGACAGATTAAAAGAAGTGTTTGGATTAGAATATGCCAATGTACAACCACATAGTGGTGCACAAGCGAATGCGGCAGTGATGTTAGCCATCTTACAACCAGGTGATGCAATCCTTGGTTTAGATTTAAGCATGGGTGGTCACTTAACACACGGAAGTGCTGTGAATTTTTCTGGTAAAACCTATACCCCATATTTTTATGGCGTGGTAAAAGAAACTGGATTGATTGACTACGAGATGTTAGAAAGTCAAGCTAGAACACACAAACCGAAATTAATTATTTGCGGGGCAAGTGCTTATAGTAGAGATATAGATTATGCACGTATACGTAAAGTAGCAGACGAAGTGGGTGCATTTGTATTAGCAGATATTGCGCACCCAGCAGGCTTAATTGCAAAAGGATTACTAAGCTCTCCATTTAACCATTGTCATTTTGTAACTTCTACCACACATAAAACATTACGTGGACCTCGTGGTGGTGTCATTATGATGGCGAAGGACGGCGAGAATACCTTAGGACTTAAAGATGTAAAAGGCAATTTAAGATTATGGTCCAATGTGATTGACATGGCTGTATTCCCAGGTACACAAGGTGGACCTTTGGAGCACGTAATTGCAGCAAAAGCAATTGCATTTGGAGAAATTTTATCAGATGAATTCATGGTGTATCAAAAGCAAGTTCAAACAAATGCGAGAACAATGGCTGCTGCCTTTGTTGCTAAAGGATATGAAATTATCAGTGGCGGCACAGACAATCATTTAATGTTGATTGACTTAAGAAATAAAAATATCAGCGGCAAAAAAGCAGAACAGGTTTTAGGCATGGCCGATATTACTGCAAACAAAAATATGGTGCCTTATGACGATAAGTCTGCCTTTGTAACTTCTGGTATCCGTTTTGGCGTAGCCGCTATTACCACAAGAGGCATGAACGAAGGTCATATTCCATTTGTAGTAGACGCCATTGATACTGTATTGATGAATGCAGACAACGAAACGATACTAGCCAACACAAAGAAAGAAGTGAATAAATTCATGGAGCAATTTGTATTGTACCCAGAGTTAGGATAAACCATTAACTTTAAACCATGATACAAAGAATTCAAACCCTATGGTTACTGGTTGCTAGTGCAGCTGCATTTTTGATATTGAAATTTCCATTTTATTATACACCAGAACCAAATGCACTAGAACTGACTGGCGCTGACCAATACCCTACTTTAATTGGCTTAGCATTTAGCGCTTGTTTGTCTTTTATTAGCATCTTTTTATATGGCAATCGAATGTTGCAATTAAAAGTAACCTTAGCTAACTTCTTATTATCAGGCTTGGTTGGTTATTTTATTTATACCATTGTGAAAGCACATCCAGGTGGCGGCTTTACGCTGGCATCAGCAGCTTTATTTTTAATTCCAGTATTGCAACTGATTGCTTGTTATAAAATCTACCAAGACGAAAAATTAGTAAAGAGCGCGGATAGATTAAGGTAAAAAATAACCCCTGCTAAAATGCAGGGGTATAATACAAAGCATATATATCTTAATTGTTCTTTTTAATCTTAACTAGCTTTAAAAAACTTGAATCTTTTTTATCAGTTAACGCATTCCCTTTTTTAGTAGCTATAAAAATGACGCCCTTCTTAGCAGATTCACCATAGACTGAAATAACTGAAGTGTCTTTTCGAATAGTTATAGATTCAATATCATTTGGGGCAATACTATCTATACCAAAAGCACTTATATTCTTTAATGGGACACCATCCACAATATATAAAGGTGTTTTATTGGATTCATTTTTCGCATCAATTTCAATTCTTTTTACAGAAGTAGCCGATTTTAATATGATTTCTACCACTCCATTTTGACCATCTTTAGCAAATTTATTGATGGCTTGTTCGCCTTTCCATACTTTCACTGATTCGATGTCGTTTGGTTTAATTGAACGCATTTCACTTTCTGACATTTTTACCCCATTTACAAAAAAAACTGGTTTTGCCTCATTTGAAAAAGTTGGCGGTGGAAGTGGGGTTGGTGGAGTTGGTGGCAATTTCGTATTACTAGTATTTGCAGGCCTTGCAGTATCTATTACTAATAATGAAATATTGTTTTTAAATGCTTCTACTTTCTTTTCAATGATTTCTTTTGCATGCACTTTAATCGATACTAAACATACAGATGTAATTAATACTGGAAATACCATGACCCTTCTTAGGTAAGAGTATTTAGTGGTGGATGTTGTTAACATGATTAAGCGACGTTTAATGGATGAATAAAAAAATTGGTGTGATGGATTTAAAAAATGATTGCCATAATGTGTTTGTAATAACATTTTTGCAAAAGCAGCCACATCAGCATTACCAACAGCTTCCTCGTCTGCAATGAATTCATGAATGACCATGAGTTCTTTCTGTATAATCCAGTTAAATGGATTCATCCAAAAAATTGAAGCTACAATTTGACAATATATCCTATCCCAGGTATGCTTTTGTTGGATATGGGTAATTTCATGTTTTAAAATTTGTTGCCCCCCTTCTTCTTGTAATGAAATAGATTCTTTCCAGAACAGATTATTAAAAAATGAAAAAGGTGCATTTTCTTCTTGAGTATGCACAAAGTCAAATCCTTCCATGGGCGTTACTTTTGATTTACGCTTAAGATTTTGGATTTTAATTATTTGAATGAATAACATGGTCATCATTGTTATTGCAATCAAAACCGAACCCATCAATACAAAGTCCATCCAATTAAAATGATAAGCAGCATCAGTTTGTACTACTGGTAATACAAACTGTATTGTCTCATAAGAACCATACAAGATTGGCTCTTCGATCAAAAACCAATTAAAATTAAACAAAGGAACAATCAAACTAATAGCAGATGCAGACAATAAATAAAATCGATTATAATAATGAAATTTTTTATTTCTTAAAGCCACCCAATAGTAGCCTACAAATAATCCTGATATTAAAATAGTTTGAAATAAATAAAGTAATATGGATTGACTAGTCATGGCTTTTGTTTTTAAGCTGTTGTAAAAGCAATTCCAAATCTTCGATCGACATTTGTTTTTTATCTACTAAAAAGGAAACCACATTGGCATAAGAGCCTTCGAAATAACTTTCCGTTAAGCCTTCGATTCTTTTACCTGAATAGGCAGCTTTACTCACTAATGGATGGTAAAAATTATTTCTATTCGGATTCTGAATTCCAACGAACTCCTTTTCTACTAAAATTTTCAATAAAGTTGCCACTGTATTATGATGTGGCTTAGGCGCTTCCAAGGCCTCTAAAATATCTTTAATATAACCACCTTGATCCAGGGACCATAAGGCTTGCATGATTTGTTCTTCGGCTTGAGTGAGCTTCTTCATATTGACTAATTATTTAATTATAACTAAATTCTTAGTCAATATTATAACTAAATATTTAGTTAAACAAATAAATAGGAAAAAATCTTCGGTTAAGCAGCTTCTATGGCTCTTTCAATTGCTTTTTGCACTAGTTGATTTAAGCTGATTCCTTTTGTAGTGGCAAGCAGGGCAGCCTTTTGGTGTATTTCAGGCTTAACACGAACATTAAAGGATCCTTTAAAGCTTTTCATTAACGGCTTTTTTGTTTGCTTACATATTTCAATGTAGTCTTCTACCGCCTCTATGAACATTTTTTTTAATTCCTTAACCGATGCACCCTCAAACATAATAAGGTCATCTATCCCCTCTATTTTACCAAACAAAGTATTGTCCTCATCACTAAAGACAACTGAAGCATAAAAACCTTTATATTTCAATGTATTATTCATATAATTTGCATTAACGTAAGTTCAACTTTTATTTGTTTTAAGTAAATCTTGTTTATGTTTTTACTCGGATGAGGTTTATGTATTAGAATATGTTTATTAAAATTTACATGAACAAAAGCGACTCTTGATCCAGAAGTTTTGCCTTTATTTTCAACTTCAAAACCCCTACTTTCTAATAATGACTTTAACTCATCAAAAGTGAAATCATTTGGAAATGTTAAGAATCTATCTAGTAGTTTATCTTTCTTTGTCATACAAATTTATGCAACTATTTTTCAGTTACATAAATTTAAGCAATAAAATTTAAATCATGCTTCAAATAAGCATATAAGTATTTGATTTTAAATAAGTTACATAGAATTTAGACTAAGTACTTCCCAGTTTGAGAGGCCTTAGATTTGGCCAATCCTGTAGGTACACCAGCATAAACAACAGTGCCTCCATTGACCCCGGCCTCTGGCCCCATGTCAATGACCCAGTCTGCTGACTTAATAATATCCGTATTGTGCTCTACTACAATCAAAGAATGTCCTTGATCGATTAAGGCATTAAAGGCTTTTAATAATTTATGGATATCATGAAAGTGTAAACCAGTAGTAGGCTCATCAAAGATGAATAACATCTTACTACTTGCTTTGCCCTTGCCTAAGAAACTTGCTAATTTAACACGCTGTGCTTCTCCGCCACTTAAAGTACTACTACTCTGTCCCAATTTCACATAACCCAAACCCACTTCTTGCAATGGACTAATTGCTAGTACTACATTTTTTTCTTCTTTGAAAAATTCGATAGCCTCATCTACACTCATCTCCAAAACGTCGTGTATGTTTTTTCCTTTGTATTGAACTTCTAAAACTGCTTCTTTAAATCTTTTTCCACCACAGTCCTCGCAAACCAAATGCACGTCCGCTAAGAACTGCATCTCTACCAATTGCTCTCCCTCTCCTTTACAAGTATCACATCTTCCTCCATCCACATTGAAAGAAAAGTGCTTTGGTAAGAAGCCTCTAATTTTTGACAAAGCTTGTTTTGAATAGATTTCTCTAATTGCATCATACGCTTTGATATAGGTAACAGGATTGCTTCTGGAAGATTTACCAATTGGATTTTGATCCACCATTTCTATTTGGTCAAATAAATGTAAGTCTCCTTTGATCGCACTAAATCCACCTTTAATTTCTGTTGGTAATTGTTTGGCATCTAATAATGCATTGTACAAAACCTGTTTCACTAAAGTCGTTTTTCCACTACCGCTAACACCAGACACCACTGTCAAACATTGTAATGGAAATTGCACATCAATGTTTTTTAAATTATGTAAAAACGCACCTTCTAATTGTATGGTATGTTTTGTAGATCTTGTTTTTGCAGGAATTGGAATAGAAAGGGTGCCATTTAAATATTTACCTGTTAAACTATTTTTATCCTTCATCAACTGCGCTGCATTGCCCACTGCGACCACTTCTCCACCTAAATGTGCTGCCAAAGGCCCCATGTCAATAATATGATCAGCCTCACGCATAATCTGTTCATCATGCTCTACTACCACCACTGTATTACCAAGGTCTCTTAAATTTTGTAGGACCTTGATTAATCTTTCTGTATCCCTTGAATGCAACCCAATGGATGGCTCATCCAAAATATATAAAGAGTTGGTTAAGTTACTGCCCAAGCATCTTGTTAATTGAATTCTTTGACTTTCCCCTCCACTCAAACTATTGGCCAAACGACTTAAAGTTAAATAACCTAAACCCACATCCATTAAAGTTTGTATGCGTTGTTCTATCTCCATCAACACGCGCTTTGCGATCTCTGTATCTGTTGGATTTAATTTTAAGGCATTAAACCAGATTTGCAAATCTTTTACTGGCATGGCGCATAATTGACCTATATGCTGATCCGCGATCTTCACATACAAAGCTTCTTTGCGTAGACGATATCCTTGACAATCGGGGCAATTTGTTCTGCCGCGGTACCTACTCAATAAAACCCTAAACTGTACTTTATATAAATGGGCTTCTACATCTTTAAAGAAATCATCTATCCCGTAAGCTTTGCCCACTCCTTTCCAAAGCTGCTCCAATTGTACTTTCGTTAATTTAAGGATAGGTTGGTGAATAGGGAATCCTGTTTTACCCGCTTCCTTCACAAACTGATCTTTCCACCAAGACAATTTTTCTCCCTTCCATGGAGCAACAGCGCCATCATACACAGATAAGTGTGGGTTAGGGATCACTAAGTTGGCATCTATTCCGAGCACCTGGCTATAGCCTTCACAGGTTGGACAAGCACCATAAGGATTATTAAAGGAAAATAAATTGGGACTTGGTTCATCAAACTCAATACCATCCAAAGTAAACTTATTATTAAAGCTTACTAAGTTAGTTTCGTTTTGCTCTACCCACACAATCCCTTCTCCTTCGTAAAATGCGGTACCAATAGAATCTGTCAAACGGTGTATATCATCCTCTTCAAAAGTTTTGACAACGATACGATCTATTAAAATATAAATTTCCTTGTCTTTGAAACTTTGTTGCAACTCTTTTTTAGTCCAAGCCAATGCATCTTCAATTCTTAATATAACTGGAGCTGTTTTAGGCGCTCTTAAATAAATACGTGCAAACCCTTTTTGCATCAGGATATTGAGTTCCTCTTGGATATCTCTTTTTGCATGTTGTTTAAAAGCAACCAACAACACCATCTTATCTCCCGTTTTTCCTTTTTCAATAAAGGACAATACATCCTGCACATCCTGCTTCTTCACTTCTTTACCACTAATAGGAGAATAGGTCTTGCCGATTCTTGCGAACAACACCCTCAAATATTCATAAATTTCTGTCATGCTACCCACTGTACTTCTTGGGGTACGAGTAGTCACTTTTTGTTCGATAGCAATAGCAGGACATAATCCCTTGATATAATCAACATCTGGCTTGCCCATCCTTGACATAAATTGTCTAGCATAAGAGGACAAACTCTCCGCATATCGTCTTTGACCCTCCGCAAATAGGGTATCAATGGTTAAAGAGGACTTTCCACTACCAGAAACCCCTGTCACCACGATCAATTGATTCCTTGGAAACGCCACCGATACATTCTTTAGGTTATGTACCCTTGCACCCACCACTTCAATGGTATCTTGGTTCTTTTTTTCTTGTCCTTTCCTAGTTACAGCCATACTACAAAATAACACCATCGCGGCGTAATTGGTTGTGTTGGAAGCGAATATTATTTGAATAAATGGGATGTGGATATCCTTGAAACAAATTTCTTGTTTCCCACAATTACGAAACGGGTACAATAAGCTAGTAATTTTCCAATACTAATCCCAGGTAGCCCCTACTACCTAACCTAAGAACAACCTATAAAAAACAAACATGAACAAAGTAGTTGAACTGACAGACAACGAATTGATTCAATCTTTCCAAGGAGGCAATACCCGTGCTTTCGATGCATTGATTGATCGTTACCAAGAAAAAATCTTCAACACCATTTTATTTATGGTGAAAGACAGCTACCTAGCTGAAGATTTAATCCAGGAGATTTTTATTAAAATTATTGACAACCTAAAGCAAAGAAAATATGCCGAAGAAGGCAAGTTTCTTCCTTGGGCTTTGCGTATCGCTCATAACTTTTGTGTTGACCATTTTAGAAAAGTAAAGCGAACTCCTGTTATTAAAACAAGCGATGACCAAGATATATTTGAAGTGATTAAGCACACCGATCATTCTGCTGATTATAAAATGACAAGAGCTCAAACGCATAAGAATATTCAAGAGTTAGTAGACTTATTGCCAGAAGAACAAAGAGAGATTATTGTATTAAGACATTATGCAAATTTAAGTTTCAAAGAAATTGCCACTTTAACCAACTGCAGTATCAACACTGCTTTAGGAAGAATGCGTTATGGATTGATCAACTTAAGAAAAATGATGAACGAACGCGGTATGACCATGTAGTTGACCAAATTTATTCCCACAAGAAAGGCCCCATTTGGGGCCTTTCTTGTTTTATAGACTATAAATGCTTTGACTTACTTTTTGCCTGCGCTACATTTTAACCAGTTCAAGTATTGTTGTATATCTGGGGTGTACCCAATAGGATTAGATTGTAGCACTTCGTCTGGACTCAACACCACATACAATGGTTGAGAAGATTGATTGAAATTTTCTGTCTCAAATGTAGCCCATAAATCTGCCACCGTATTGATTTGTTTTTTCTGTCCACCTTGTGTCGTATAAATAAAACGCTCTGACACTGGAAGGTTCGCTCGGTCATCCACATATAAAGACAAGAGGATAAAATTTTCTTTGATAAAGCTTTGCACTACAGGGTCTGTCCATACCTGTTCTTCCATTTTTCTACAATTCACACAAGCCCATCCTGTAAAGTCAATCAAAATAGGTTTCTGTTGTGCTTTAGCCATAGACAATGCTTTTGTATAGTCGTTGACTACATCTGCTTTTAATCCATGTCCTGTGCTGTCTGTTGCAAATAAACTATAATGAGTTGGCGGAGGGAATCCACTTAATAATTTTAAATTATTCGCATTTTGAGGCATCAAACCTGCGCCTAAATACAAGGCGAATCCCAATGAAAGTAAGCCCATTAATTTTCTACCTAGCGCAATCTTAGCCCCTTTTACATCATGTGGCAATAATAAGAATCCAAATAGGTAGGCACTTAAACCCAAGCTAATTAAAATCCAAATACCAATAAAGACTTCTCTTTTTAACAATCCCCAATGTTGCACTAAATCTGCATTGGATAAAAATTTAAATGCCAAAGCCAGTTCTACAAATGCCAATACTTTTTTCACCGTATCCAACCAGCCGCCAGACTTAGGTAAACTCTGCAACCATTGTGGGAAGATGGCAAACAATGTAAATGGTAAAGCCAAAGCCAAGCCGAATCCTGCCATACCCTGTGTTAAGGCCCATGCACCGCCTTGTAAAGAACCCACTAATAATGTACCTAATATGGGACCTGTACATGAAAAGGAAACTATGGCAAGCGTAATGGCCATAAAAAAGATACCACCCAAACTTCCTAGTCCACTTTTTGCATCTGTCTTATTAGCAATACCAGATGGTAAACTAATTTCAAAATAGCCAAAGAAAGAAATAGAGAAAAATATAAAGATGGCAAAAAAGGCAATGTTTAACCAAGCATTAGTTGATATACTATTGAAAATTTCTGGTTGAACATTTCCTACAATATGAAAAGGGACACTTGCTAAAACATAAATCAAGAATATACTTAAGCCGTATAATAAACCATTTTGAATACCTTGTTTTCTTGTTTTTGATCTCTTAGTGAAAAAAGAGACTGTTACTGGAATCATAGGAAATACACAAGGCGTCACTAAGGCGATCAACCCTCCAAGAAATCCTAATAAAAATACCCCCCAAGCCCCATTGGCTTCTGTTGTTGCCGCTGTAGTTTCACCACAGGCATTTGCAGGTGCATTGCGCGCAGCTTCTGGTAATAAGATTTTAAATTGGCTTCCTTTTTGTCCATAATACAAAGGGAGTGCAATTGGTAATTCTAAAATATAAAACTCTTTCCCCTTACCCACATTCATGGCTACAACCCCTCTTAAACTATCCGGTTGGAATCCCTTGATTTTGATGTCTTGAAAAAACTCGAAATCGTCTTTGAAACTTTTTACTTTCTTAAATAAGACATCATTATCGGCAATAGATGCATTGGTAAATTTTGCATCCTTGAATGGTAAAGCGGTCTCTAAACTAAACTTTAAATTAGGCGCTTCTAACCCTTCTGCCGCATTCGCGTCATATACTTTCCAACCATTTTGAAGCTGAATATTCACCTTGATGGTGTATACAGAATCATTTACAGGTTTGATTTTAACACTTGCAGTAGCAATGCTATCCGCTTGTGTTTGTGCATGCACTTGCAACTGCAAGAAAGTCAAAAAAAATGCACTAATAGTTACGATTAAATTACGCATGGTATAAGATAGCAAAAGCTTTTTGCGATGAGGTTTAAAACAATTTTATTGGATATCCACTTCGAAACTTTGTTTGGTTGGAGGTAAACATCTTTCCTCATTACAAACCATGTATTCGATTGTTCCAGTCAACTTTGTTTTGGTAGCTACTTTTAAAGTAATAGCTTGAACAAATTGCACTTTGCCGCCAAAAGAACCTATTACTGCACCAAAGTTTTTATCCAATTTCTTTTCTAATTTACCTTGTTCTTTTGTTGTTCCATTTAAAACCACCAAAGGGTTTTTTGCAAACTGCACTGTTGTTGGGACAGGTCCCTTTTTAACATATTGAGAATAGATATGCCAAGGTGCATCCACATTAGCAGTTAGCACGATATTATATTGCTTGTCTCCTGTCTTTACTGCTTGATAAGACCATTTTACAGGTGCAAATTTTTGAGCCTGCATTTGAAAAGCAGCAATCAAAAGGAATAAAGTAAAAAATATTTTTTTCATAAAGTCTATTTTAATTAGATAGCGGCTACCGTCTTCAATAAGCCAAGTAATTCAAATACTTGTAACCCATCTGTATTGTTTAAAGCTGGATTGGTCGCTCTTTCTGGATGTGGCATCATGCCAAATACATTTCTATTGGCATTACAAATACCTGCAATATCTTGAATAGCTCCATTTGGATTAGCCGCTCCTCCAATATTGCCTTCCGCATCACAGTAACGGAAAATGATTTGATTGTTTTTTTCTAAATCAGCTAATGTTGTTTCGTCTGCAAAATACCTTCCCTCTCCATGAGCGATTGGGATTTGTAGTGGTCCACTATTAGCTGCTTTGATAAAAACGTTTTTGCAGATAAATTGTTGATTGGCATTTTGTAATAAAGCGCCTGGCAACAAACCTGACTCACATAATATTTGAAAACCATTGCAAACACCTAATACCTTACCGCCTCTATTTGCAAATTCAATCACAGATTGCATCATTGGACTAAATTTCGCAATAGCGCCACAACGCAAGTAATCTCCATAAGAGAAGCCACCTGGCAATACAATACAATCTTCGGTTGTAAAATGAGAGAGATCACTATCCTTATGCCATAACATTTCAACTTCAAATCCAAGGTCTTTTTCTAATGCATCTTGCATGTCTCTATCACAGTTTGAACCAGGGAAAACCAGTACGCCAAATTTCATAGTTGTAAGCTTAAAATTGAGTAAAATTGAGCTACAAAGGTACTTAAATAAGTCCTGCTAAAAAGCTCAAATTCTTCACTTATAAAAGGTGGTTATACACAATCAGACCAGCCGAAATCCAAAATAAGACATTGGGTAATAATAGCTGCTTTGGGTTAGCATAAGCATAGCAAATAAAGCTAGATAAAGGTGCCAGTACAATGGCGGAGGCATATAAAGCCTGAGAAGAGAAAATAATAGGTTGAAAAAGGGTCAAAAAGAGGGTCAAAAGCATCACCCCCCAATACTTCCTAACTTGGATGATATTGCGGTTTTGTTGAACTTGCCAAAAATAAATACCTATCAACAATTGTATAGCGATGAAAACGAGCGCGAAAGCCACTTTTATATCAATGCCTGCCAACGGATTCTTCCAATCCAATTTGGGCAAAAAGGCAGTAAATGCTGAAGCGGAATCCGTTAAAAAAACATAGGTAAAAATGAAATAGAAAGGCAATAGGATACCCATGATCAAGACCAACCATTCAGCCAATCTAAAAGGTCTTATAATTGTTAATGCAAAAACGACCACTGGAATTAAAATGGCAATTGGTTCATATAACAAAATGGAGAACCCTACAATCAACCCAATATTAAATTCAAGTGTCTTTGGCTGCGTCTGATCGTACAAACGATTTAATTTAACCAAGATCCAAATAATCAATGCATTGGCAATCAATCCAGAGCTAATGGCATCCCAAAAAGGAAACAACGCAGTGAGTAAGACAAAAGTAAAAGCAGGTAAATAACTTACTTGCTGAAACATCTTAAACCTACTTAATAAAATGTTCAACCTAAGTGCTTGTACGATGACAATGACATGAAACAACACCATCAAAGCCAATGGCGGTAAAGGTTGGATATAATGAAATAATAAATAAGCCAAAAGCCCATCCGACGGATTGGCAATGACGATAGGGGCTTCCCAATAAAAATGAAAGTGTACTAATATACTTAATACCACTAGGAATAGTAAATTGATATCGGACCTGTCCCTAAATAAGAATACCATAAATTATTGGATCGTGATTTTAGCGAAGCCTAATTTTCCTTTTGTTTGGTAAGGTAAAATGGCTTCTTTTTCGCCCACTTGTTTTAAAGACCTTGGCATCCATTCAATTTGCTTTTCATTTAACAAGATAGGATTACCCTGCACCAAATCACCAGATGTGGTCAATTGCCTGTGAACGAGTTGACGCACTCCTTTTGATTTTTGAAAATATAAAAAGTTGGTTCCTGTATTATTTTGAACCTGGCCATACCCTATAAACTGATCGACATTAATATCTGACTGTTGTTTGTCGATTGTTTTTACAGATTGAATATTTGCTTTTGCATCAAATTTTAAGACAGCCACTTTCCCTGCAGTATAAGTAACAGAAGGGTACCCAAATCCAGTGAATGGAGACATCATCCAGCTATTCCACCCAAAACCCCAGCCCCAACCCCAAGGGCGCATCATACCCCAGCCAAATCTAGCCCATGGATAAAATCCAAATGGTCGATTCCAATAACTGAATATAAATGGATTGTAAAATGGACCGCCCCAAAAATAATCCCATCTAGAAAATACATTTCTATTTGCACTTGTTTTTGCTGCTTCTGCTATGATTGTAAATCCACCGTCTGCAGTTGGCTGAACCTGATCAAAATAAAAATCATCAAATGCAGTTTTTAAATTTCTTTTGTCTGTTACTGCATCTCTAACTGCATCTGTAAATCGACTCGCATTTATTAATTGATTTGTTTTATTTGCAATATCCCAAACAAAAGTATACATCCCTTCAATAGCTCCTTTCTTTTCTGTGGCATAAAAAGAATTAATCAATACTGTTCCATTGGTATTATTAATTTTCAAACGAATGTCATCAAGCAATAAACTATTGTTTACAATTGGTGTTTCGATCACCTCTGCTCCATCTGCACTCATGTACAATAAACTCACTAGTGGCGCAGCTTTTGATTGTTCAACATTGCGTAAACAAAATAAATTTCCTTTATTATCGATGGCAAAATCAGATAAATGACTTTTTTTATTTTGTGCATTGATACTAATTGTTGCTTCATTTGTAATACCAAATGGCGTGCTTAATGCAATTACTTTGATTTTTATAGAAGCAGGGTTTGTTGTGTTCACACTGAATAAAAGTAATTTAGATCGATCTTGACTTTCAATTAAATTAAAAATTTTAGTACTCGTGCCTGGCCTAATTTTTTCTGCCGTATCCACCAATTTTGGGGCTTCTACTAATTGTGCTTTTTCGTCCATTTCAGCAACCATTGCATACATCGTAGTTGCCGCTTGAAATTGATAGAATGCAAACACCCTGTCGGATTTCGTAATAAATTCAATGGCATTGATATTTTTTGGCAAAAAGGATAAATCGTTTTGTTGCACCAATTGCATTTGATCATTGTATTGTGCAATGGTGGCAATACCGTCATTGTTTTTGTAAATCCAATACTTACCCGCAACTTTTCCTAAGACTTCGTATTGCATCTGGTCTTTGTCAGTTTTTTCAATACCAGACAATACATAAGATTGAGCTGCAACAATTTGCAGGCTCGCTAAAATGATAGTGATAAAAGATAAAAGTGATTTTAACATAGGATACAATTTAGAATACAAATTTAATGTATTAATGTATCGAAGGCTTTAGATTTTTGTTAAAACCGATGAATCTGTGGAAACGGTTAATCGATAGTTAGCACCAAGCTGTATCGGCATATTTTCCAATTCGTGGCTGACAGGAAAACCAAAGCAGATAGGATAATTTGCGCCTTTAGTTAATCGTTGAATCATTTCCGTGACTGTTTCGCCAAATTCGCTAGCATCGTCCTTCATCTCAGTAAAGCCACCCACGACCAAACCAGCTAATCCTTCTAAATGACCGGCATTTTTGCACTGAATTAGCATTCGATCCACATTATAATGGTACTCCCCAACATCTTCAATGCATAAAATTTTTCCTTTAGTTATTAATTGATTTTTACTCCCAATTAAATGTGTAAGGAGGCATAAATTTCCTCCTACCAAAGTCCCTTCTGCAATACCTAGTTGATTCGCAGGATTGGACGCCGCTTGCACTGGCTGAGTATTGCCCATCAACATCTCTTTTAGGGCTAAAATATAAGGTAGGCCTGTAGCTCCTTTTCCAAAAGCAGCCGACATTGGTCCATGAATACTTTGAATACCCTCTTGCTGGATGGCCGCATGCAGGATGGTAATATCGCTAAACCCAATCACCCATTTTGGATGGGCTTTAAATTTTGTAAAATCTAACCCAGTCACGATTCTGCTTAAACCATAGCCTCCACGAGCACATAAAATGGCGTGAATTTCAGGGTCATCCATCATCGATTGCAATTCGTTTTGTCGATCCCTATCAGAAGCCGAAAAATGACCAAATTTAGTACCCACGGTCTTTCCAATACGCACCTGAAAGCCCCATGACTCCAGAACAGCAGCTGCAATCGTCACTTTTTCCATGGGGATCGCACCGGCTGGGCAAACTAGACCAATAGTGGACCCAGGCATCAATTTAGGAGGTTGAATCATACCGCAATATTAAGTACTTTTGCAGGAATGAACACGCCTAAAAGATATTTGATTACAGCAGCACTTCCTTATGCCAATGGTTTAAAGCATATTGGTCATTTGGCTGGCGCTTATTTACCTGCAGACATCTACGTACGTTATTTAAAAGCGCAAAAAAGAGATGTCGTTTTTGTATGTGGAAGTGATGAACATGGTACCGCTATTCCTATCCAAGCGACCAAGGAAGGTACCACCGCTCAAGCAATTATTGACAAGTACCATCCTATCATTGAACAGAACTTCAAAGACTTAGGGATTGCTTTTGATATCTACCATCGTACAAGTGATCCATTGCACCATGAAACCGCTGCTGAATTTTTTAAAAACATAGAAGCGAAAGGGGATTTGGAAACCAAAACTTCGGAACAATATTTTGATGAAGCTGCGAAAACTTTTTTAGCAGATAGATATATAAAAGGCACCTGTCCAAGTTGTGGACACAAAGAAGCCTATGGAGATCAATGTGAAAAATGTGGCAAGACCTTGAGTCCAGAAGAATTGATCAACCCAGTAAGTACATTGAGTGGTCAAGCGCCCATCAAAAAAGAGACAACCCATTGGTACCTTCCTTTAAATAGACATGAAGCATTTTTGCGCGAGTGGATTTTAAAAGAGCATGCCAACGATTGGAGACCTGCTGTAGTGGGTCAATGTAAAAGTTGGATAGAAGGTGGCTTACAGCCAAGAGCAGTGACACGTGATTTAGACTGGGGTATTAAAGTGCCCGTACCTGGAGGAGAAGGAAAAGTATTATACGTTTGGTTTGACGCACCTATTGGATATATCAGTGCCACTAAACAATGGGCGATTAATAATAACAAAGACTGGTCTCCTTACTGGAATGACAAGGAAACTAAATTGGTGCATTTTATTGGAAAAGATAATATTGTTTTCCATTGCATCATTTTCCCTGTGATGCTACAATTGAATGGACATATCCTTCCTGAGAATGTACCTGCCAATGAGTTTATGAATTTAGAAGGAGATAAGATGAGTACTTCTAGAGGATGGAGCATCGAGATGGACGACTATATTAACAAGTGGATTAAAAAAGAAAATGGTGGAGATGGATTAGCGGATAGTTTACGCTTTTATTTAACTTCTATTGCGCCAGAATCCAAGGACAGTGAATTTACTTGGAAAGGATTTCAAGAATCCGTGAATGGAGAATTGGTAAGCATCTTCGCGAATTTCGTGAATCGTACCTGGGTATTGATGCATAAATTATGCAATGGCAAAGTACCTCCATTCCATACCGAACTACTTGCAGCAGAAACAATAAGCGACAATGCGACCGATAGTTTCAAAGGGATGATTGAAGCTGTAAAAGAGTCTAAAGAAAAAATTACTAATTTATTAGAGCAATACAAATTTAGAGAAGCACAATTCGAACTGATTGACCTTGCCAGAAAAGGAAATCAATATATGCAAAAGCAGGAGCCATGGATTGTTGCAAAAACATTAGATCAAAATCCAGATGCTCAAAAAATTATCGACAATACCATGCATTGTTGTTTACAATTATGCGCTAACCTTGCGATTCTTGCACAACCATTCATTCCATTCACGGCTAAGAAAATGTGCCATATGATGAAAGTGGTAGATAAAATGTTGGAATGGGAAAATGCAGGCAAATTTGACTTATTAAAAGTGGGCTATACTTTACGTGCGCCAGAATTATTATTTAGAAAAATTGAAAATGAAGAAATTGAAGCTGAACTAGCTCAATTGCAAGCCAATGTAGCCGCTAAAAAAACAACTATGGAAAACAACGCAGCCCCTACCGAATCTACTAAAGACAATGCTTTGAAACCAGAAATTGTTTTTGATGATTTTGGAAAGATAGATTTACGTGTGGGCACTATTATTGAAGCCAAAAAAGTGGAGAAGGCAGATAAATTATTGGAACTTTTCGTAGACTTAGGCTTTGAACAAAGAACCATCTTGTCTGGCATTGCAATGCATTTTAAACCAGAAGACATCATTGGAAAACAAGTCACGATTGTAGCTAACCTAGCACCGCGTAAAATGCGTGGTATCGAAAGTAAAGGCATGATTTTAATGGCCGAAGACGCAGCTGGTAAATTATACTTTGTAAGTCCGAGCGAAGCCATAGCTGCCGGAAGTACAATTGCTTAAATTTTTGAGCCTTTTAAAAATATAAAGACTCGTAAATCATATAAACTGACTTAAAAACAAAGGCCCCAAATAATTGGGGCCTTTGTTTTTAAATGCATTCTTTGAGTTCTTTCTCTGTGTAAGCGAGTCCGTATTGTTTTAAAACATCATCTGGTACACCCTGCCATTGATTTGGCACGTTGCCCATATAGCCAAGGTCTTTCACCCCAATCTCTGAAGTATAAAATCCAGTGGTCACTAGATCTCTCATTTTATTAAAGAAGCTAACACCTTGTGCTACTTCTGGTTTCGCTTTTTTAGGATAGGCAATCTCATCCACGATGCCAATCTGTTGTTCACGAGTACAGCTTACAAAAGATTTACCATGCTTGTTAAAGCTATGCAAGTCCAACCATCTTAATCCTCCTCTAACAGGCACTTGATGTTCAGGCATATCTTTTACAATAAACTCAATGAACTCAGGCACTTTTGCTTCTGAGGCAGAGCCGCTGGTTTCATCCTTTGGCATAATGATATCTCCTAATACAGTAATGGTTGCCATTTCGTGCTCGTCAAAGAATTTTGGTTCAGCATTCACTTTAACCAAATAATCTTTTTCTTCTTGCATACGGTCATCCAAATTGTATTCGGTCACCGTCGTCTTTTCACTTTTACAAGCATCTAAAACTACTGTAGCTGTTACAGTACCTAGAATCAACGCTTTAATGGATTTTCTTCTGTCCATAATATTTAGTTTAACAAAATCATTTAATTAATAAATTTCAACAATAACAGTTATAGATTTTGCTTCTGTAACTGATCCAATATGTATTCTGAAGTACGCATAGACAATGCCAAGATGGTCCAAGTAATATTCTTGTCTGCTTGAGACGTAAATACAGAACCATCCACACAGAATAAGTTTTTACAATCATGTGCTTGTCCCCAAGCGTTCAATGCAGATGATTTCTTGTCTGCGCCCATACGCACTGTACCTGCTTCATGAATGATATTTCCTGGATTGGATAAACCATAATTATTTGTGGCATCATCTTGGTCACCCCAAGTAATCACCGCACCCATTTCGTGCATGATCTCTCTAAAGGTTTCCTTCATGTGCTTTGCTTGTTTGATTTCATATTCTGAATTCTTACAATCAAAATTTAAAACTGGTATACCATACTTGTCTACTACATTTGGATCGATTTTACAATGGTTTTCGAAACGTGGCACAGCTTCACCTCTTCCACCCATACCTACGCTAGCACCGTAAAAGAAACGAACGTCTTCTTTTAATGAACTACCATAACCACCCTCTTCTTTGGTTTTACCGTTCACTTTGAATTGTCCATTTAAACCTTGTGTGCCCATTCCAAAACCATAACTAGGTTGGCTCATACCACCCCAATATTCAATATGATAACCGCGTGGAAAATCTAATTTTTTATTATCCAACCACCATGGCGTATACACGTGCATGCCACCCACACCATCTTCGTTGTAGCGTTTACGACCCATTAAATTTGGAATCACACCACCCAATGCAGCACCTGTTGAGTCATGCAAATAATGTCCTACCACTCCAGAACTATTCGCTAAACCGTTCGGGTGTTTTTGTGATTTTGAATTCAATAATAAACGCGCGGTCTCACAAGTACTTGCACCAAGGATCACAATTTTTGCATTGACTTGGTATTCTTGCTTGTCCATTTTATTTACATAAGAAATACCTTTTGCTTTTCCTTCGTTATCAGTCAACACTTCACGTGCCATTGCACCAGTGATCAAATCAACATTCCCTGTCATCACTGCTGGCTTTACCAATACAGAAGAAGAAGAAAAATCACCGTATACTTTACAAGAACGATTACATTGACCACAATAAAAACAAGCACCGCGTTCGTCATTAATTTTTTTAGTTAAAATAGATAGACGAGACGGAATCACAGGAATGTTAATCCCTGTCGCTGCTTTTTTAAACATCAATTCATGCAAACGTGGTTTTGGTGGTGGTAAAAAGATGCCGTCTGGATCGTTCTCTAATCCTTCGTTCGTGCCGTACACACCAATCAATTTATCTATCTTATCATAATAAGGCTTTACATCTTCGTAGCCAATTGGCCAGTCATCACCCAAGCCATCAATACTTTTTCTTTTAAAATCTTTAGGGCCGAATCTTAAAGAAATACGTCCCCAGTGATTCGTACGACCACCTACCATTCTTGCTCTCCACCAATCAAAATGATCGGATCCTTTTGTTTGTGTATAGGGTTCTCCGTCAATTTCCCATCCCCAAAAACAGCCATCAAATTCACCAAATGGACGGTATTTTGAACTTGCACCACGACGTGGCGAATCCCAAGGGTTTTTTAATTGTGCTGAATGTTTTGCAGGATCAAAATCAGGACCTGCTTCTAGCAAACATACTTTCAATCCTGCTTTAGCTAAAACATAAGCAGCCATTCCTCCCCCAGCACCAGAACCAACAATGACAGCGTCATATGTTTTAGGTGCTACTTTAACTTGAAAATCAGACATAATACAATCGTTTTTCTAGTGATAATTTGAACTATGAATTTACTTTATTTTATGTATGGTTGGCAATTTTTTATTTGAATGTTTTAGACAAAAAAATACCCGCTCATTGGTGAGCGGGTATTGGAACTTTATTTGTTAAGTAGGCCTAACTGCACCCCATAGAAGTACCACAGTTCAAGCATTTGTAACAAGTACCGCTACGAATAGTGATATGTCCACAAGTGCTACATGCTGGCGCATCGCTTTGCATGCTCTTTGCTGCTGCAGTGACATTGTCCATAGTACCGCCTTCGTTCACCGCTGCAACTACATTTGCTTTTGCAGCTGGTGCTGGTGTTGGAGTAGCTGGCGCAGTAACGCGAATGCTACTCAATTCAGGCTTTCCCACTAAGGTAATGTCTCCCTCCTCTCCTAAGTTCTCTACTGTAGGCTTATCTAATACATGTACTAAATCTGTTCTGCCTAAGTATTCGTAAGCCAATGAACGGAAGATGAAGTCCACAATAGAAGTGGTTGTTTTAATATTTGGATGATCCACCATACCAGATGGTTCAAATTTCGTGAATACAAATTTATCTACGAATTCTTCTAATGGCACACCATATTGTAAACCAACAGAGATAGAGATAGCGAAGCAGTTCATCAAGCTACGTAATGTTGAACCTTCTTTTGCTAAGTCGATGAATAATTCACCCACAGTACCATCTGCATATTCTCCTGTTCTTAAGAACAATACCTGACCGCCAATTCTTGCTTTTTGAGTGAAGCCACGACGCTTAGCTGGTAAAGATTTGCGCTCAACAATGCGAGACAATTGACGCTTGAATTTTGTATCAGTTGAAGTAGCCATACGCTTTTGTACTTCTTCTAATAATTCATCCACCGTTAAGTTGCTTAAGTCTACCATTTGAGAAGCAGTTGCTTCTTCGGTTCCTTCAGCTTCTGCGCTATCTGTCTTTTTCTTCTTGTCAGATTTAGTGCTCAATGGTTGGCTCAATTTAGATCCGTCACGGTATAAAGCATTTGCTTTTAAACCTAACTGCCAGCTCATTAAATAACAATCTGCAATTTCTTCTACAGTTGCTTCGTGTGGTAAGTTGATCGTTTTAGAAATCGCACCAGATAAGAATGGTTGACATGCAGCCATCATTCTAATATGACCATGTGCGTGGATATATCTAACACCTTTCTTACCATTTTTATTTGCACAATCAAACACTGATAAATGCTCGTCTTTTAATTCAGGAGCGCCTTCAACTGTCATGGTACCGCAAACATAATCGTTTGCTGCATCAATTTGGTCTTCAGAGAATCCTAAAGACTCTAACAAGTTAAAGCTCCAATCTGCAAATTCTTCTTCTTTGAATCCTAATCTTGTCAAACATGCATCCCCTAAAGTGAAGCGGTTGAAGATGAATCCAATTTCAAATGCAGATTTTGCAGCGCCATTTAATTTGTCCACTTCTTCTTGCGTGAAACCTTTTGCCAATAAGCTTTTGTTGTTGATATAAGGAGCGCCTTCAAAGCTTGCATGACCTACTGCAAAGTTTACAATCGCATCATTTTGCGCTTGTGTATACCCTAAGTTTTTTAATGCTTGTGGAACTGATTGGTTGATGATTTTGAAATATCCACCACCAGATAATTTTTTAAACTTCACCAATGCGAAATCTGGCTCAACACCTGTTGTGTCGCAATCCATTACTAAACCAATTGTTCCTGTTGGAGCAATTACGGTAGTTTGCGCATTTCTGTAGCCATATTTTTCACCTAATTGAACTGCATCATCCCAAGCTTTGGTAGCTGCTTTCAATAAGTAGTCTGGAGTGAATTGTGCTTTGATACCTTGTGGCTTGATTTCGATACCTACATAAGCATCTTCTGCATCATAAGCAGCCGCACGGTGGTTACGCATTACACGTAACATATCTTCTTTATTGTCTTGGTATTTATCGAATGTGCCTAAGAATGCAGCCATCTCTGCAGATGTTTTGTAAGCAATACCTGTCATGATCGCAGAAATTGCTCCCGCAATACCACGTGCTTCTTCGCTATCATAAGCAATACCACTTACCATCAACATAGAACCTAAGTTCGCAAAACCTAAACCAGTCGTTCTATAGTCATAAGACAATTGTGCTACTTCTTTAGAAGGGAACTGTGCCATTAAAATAGACACTTCTAACACCGTCTGCCATAATCTTGTTGTATACTCAAAACCTTCTACGTCGAATGAATTATCAGACTCGTCGAAGAATTTTCTTAAGTTGATAGAAGCCAAGTTACATGCAGTATTATCTAAGAACATGTATTCAGAACATGGATTAGATGCATTGATACGGCCACCTTGAGGACATGTATGCCACTCGTTGATCGTTGTATCGTATTGTGTACCTGGATCTGCACAACGCCAAGCAGCGTTTGCAATTTGCTCCCAAACTTCTCTTGCTGGAACTGACTTCATCACACGACCATCGGTACGTGCTTTTAAATCCCAGTTACCATCTTCTGATAATGCTTTAAAGAAACTATTAGGGATACGAACTGAGTTGTTTGAGTTTTGACCTGAAACAGTTGCGTAAGCTTCTCCTTCATATCCATTATCATATCCAGCAGCTACTAATGCAGCAACCTTATCTTCTTCTTGTACTTTCCAGTTGATGAATTCTAAAATCTCTGGGTGATCTAAGTCTAGACAAACCATTTTAGCAGCACGACGTGTTGTACCACCAGACTTGATTGCACCAGCAGCACGGTCTCCAATTTTCAAGAAACTCATTAAGCCACTAGAAGAACCTCCACCAGATAATTTTTCGTTTGCACCACGAATTTGAGAGAAGTTAGTTCCCACACCAGAACCATATTTGAAGATTCTAGCTTCTCTTGTCCATAAATCCATGATACCACCCTCATTTACTAAATCATCACTCACACTCAAGATGAAACATGCGTGTGGTTGAGGACGCTCATAAGCACTTGTTGACCTTTTCAATTGCTTATCCTTAGGATCTACATAATAGTGTCCTTGTGCGCCACCTGTAATACCATAGCTTTCATGTAAACCCGTGTTAAACCATTGTGGCGAGTTAGGCACACATGCTTGGTTTAAAATACTATAAACTAATTCTTCGTAGAATACTTGTGCATCATTTGTAGTTGCAAAATAACCATAGCGCTCACCCCATACTCTCCAGCAATTCGCCATACGATGTGCTACTTGCTTTACAGTAGTTTCTCTACCCAACGAACCATCGGCTTGAGGCACACCCGCTTTTCTAAAATATTTTTGTGCAAGGATATCCGTTGCAATTTGGCTCCATTGTTTTGGAACCTCTACATTCGTCATTTCGAATACTTTCTCGCCATTTGGATTTTTGATTACGCTGTCTCTGTAATCGTACTCGAACTGGTCGAATGGACTCACTCCATCTTGGGTGAATCGGCGCTTAAATTCTAAGCCTTTTTTTGTTTTTGGGTTAGCCATGGTCTTAATCAATTTTTATAGTAATTCGGGTATCCCCGCACAGATTTCAAAAACCTTAACGGGTAGACGAAAATATCCTTCTATGTTGAGACTTTACGCACCGAAATATCAACAGCTGTGGAAAATCTATGTGAACAATTGCAAACCCTTCATCCCTGTTGAATTGCAGGATTTATCCCCAGAGTATGTTAGTTTCTTAAGAAAAAAAATGGCGGTTTTTAATTATTTTTTGTAATAAGTAGAGATCCTTGGGATTGTATGCGTAAAATTTATAATTTTGTGCCAGATGAAGCAAGCAGTATACCAAAGTATTCTAGACAAAAAAACGAAACAACAAAAAGCATTCGCCGTCTTAATTGACCCGGATAAGCTTGATGCTGTTGGTTTACAGAAGACAATCGATCTTGCTGTGCAATCTAAAGTGGATTATATTTTTGTGGGTGGAAGTTTGGTTGTAACGGATACATTGGATCAAATGGTGTCCCAAATCAAACAAGCTTGTTCTATCCCTGTGGTACTTTTCCCGGGATCTCCCGACCAGATCACCCCAAAGGCAGACGCATTATTATACTTATCCCTAATTTCTGGAAGAAACCCTGAATTATTGATCGGTCAACATGTAATTAGTGCTCCTTTTGTAAAACAAAGCGGATTAGAAATCATTCCTGTAGGTTATATGTTAATTGACGGCGGCACACCCACCACTGTTTCTTATATCTCAAATACCAATCCTATTCCATCCAATAAAAATGATATTGCTGCTTGTACGGCGATGGCTGGAGAAATGTTAGGATTAAAGCTAACTTATATGGATGCAGGTAGTGGCGCAAAAAATGCCATCCCTGCTAGCATGATTCAACAAGTAGCAAAGCATACACAAACACCAATCATCGTTGGAGGAGGTATTACAACCCCTGAAAAAGCGATAGAAAATTGCAAAGCAGGTGCGGACATTATTGTGGTAGGTAATGCAGTTGAAAAAGACCCAAGTTTAATTCAAATGATCGCAGCAGCGATTCATGGTTTGAACTAATCCCTCACCCCGCTCATTAGAAACTCATCATTTCCTTAAACTTCACTGTTTGGCGTCTACTGATCTCTATTTTTTCGCCGCCTTTTAATTCAACTAATAAACCGCCATTAAAATAAGGCTCTATTTTTTCGATCCAATGCAGGTTGATAATGTGTTTTCTATTGGCCCTGAAAAAGACACGATCGTCTAATCTTTCTTCTAAGGCATTCAATGATTTTAAGATCAATGGCTTATTGGTGGAGAAGTATACTTTAGCATAGTTGCCTACACTTTCAAACAACCTAATCTCTGCCAATTTCACAAACCAACAACGCTCCCCATCCTTTACAAATACCTGGTCTATTTCTGTCAAAGGGCCTCTATTGACCCCCAATAAACTTGCTTGTTCTAATGCAATTTCAGTTTGTAATTTTTGAATGGCGTCTGCTAATCTCTTAGGATCTATTGGCTTTAATAAATAGTCCAGCGCATTCACTTCAAACGCTTTTAATGCAAATTCGTCATAGGCTGTAGTGAAAATAACACGTGGTGATTTTTCAATTTCTGCTAGTAAATCAAAACCCGTTTTGCCAGGCATTTGAATATCTAAAAAAATTAGATCGGGTCTTGATAAATCAATTTTTTCTACCGCCTCATCTACATTACTAGCTTCGTCAATGATTTGAATTTCGGGATGTTGTTCCAATATTTTTTTTAACTCATTACGTGCTAATCTTTCATCATCAATAATAATAGCTTTTATTGGCATAAGTGCATTTTTTTAAGAAACGATTGGGATAAATAATTTTGCAGACACAAGATTTGGTTGTGGCTGACTGAGTTCAAATGCGCCTTCTTCGGCATATAATATTTGTAATCTTTCTTTTGTGCTTTGTAGCCCAAATCCGATGGTTTCGGACTGGTCTAAATGACCCGTATTCTGAACCTCAATGACCAACTTGCCTGCTTGTTTTTGAACAGACAATTTAATTACACAATCGCCAGGCTGCTTGCCCAGTCCATGTTTGATTGCATTTTCAACCAATGTCTGTAACATCATTGGCGGTATTTGATGGCCTAAAACCGACTCATCAATGTTATAAGAAACTTGCAATCTATCTGCAAATCTGATGTATTCAAGCGCCAAGTAATCCTTTACAATTGCCAATTCTTTTTCGAGGGTAGTGACTTCCACTTTGTCCACCAAAATACTACTTCTTAAGATATTGCTTAATTCTGTAATGGCTTGTCTAGAGCGCTTCGGGTCTTCCTCTACCAATGCGCGAATACTATTTAATGCATTAAAAATAAAATGTGGATTAATTTGCGACTTGATTGTTTTAAGCTCTAATTCTTTAATAATTTTTTCAAGCTTCACTTTGTTGATCGCCTGTAAATTGGTAAACTCAATATAGTGCCAAAGGATATAAATCGTAATCCAAACAACAAAAATGGGTGTGTCAAAAATCAAACTAAATAAAAATCTTTTGGCAACACGATCACTGTTCCAGTTTTGAATGATTTCGGCATAAGAAAAAACAAATTGATTGCTATTTAAAGCCTGAGGTCCATTGCGCACATCAAATAACCTAAGAATTTCAATCAAAGACCCTACGACAATTGCAAAAATCAAAATGGTCAAAATACCCAACACAAAAATTTTCCACCAATGTTTTGAAGCGGTCGGCGGTCTTAATTGATTCGAAATAATCGTAGACCTTAATAGGGAAGTGGCAATAATACCAAATACCACCGTTAATGCAATTCTCTTTAGAAAGATATCACTCAATTGCTTTTCCAATAAATAGGCAAAAAAGACAACCGTCATTGCATAGGTCAACCACCCTGCAAACTGACAAATCAAGAAATTGCGTGTATTCTTATTCATGTACCCCGAATTTACAATTATTTACCCCTTGACCGGCTCGAAAATTGGATTAATGGTCAAATGATTGTTTCATCGGCAAGCCCAATACCCCTTTAAATAACCCCGAACTTTTGACCTATTTTTATGTTATTAACTTACTTTTACAATACTAAAAATTGAGCATGCTGATTGAGGCCGGACCATTATTAAAAAATATAGACAACCCAGAAGACCTAAAAAAAGTCTCTAGGGAGAAACTGCATCAGGTGTGCGACGAGCTTCGTCAATACATTATTGACATTGTGAGTGTACATGGTGGTCATTTCGCAGCCAGCCTTGGTGTGGTTGAACTCAGCGTGGCATTACATTATGTATACAATACCCCTTATGATCAATTGGTTTGGGACGTAGGACATCAGGCCTATGGTCATAAAATTTTAACAGGCCGCAGGGACAATTTTGTGACCAATAGAAAATACCATGGACTGAGCGGCTTCCCTAAAAGAAGTGAGAGCCCTTATGATACTTTTGGTGTTGGACACTCTTCTACTTCTATTTCCGCTGCATTAGGTATGTCGATGGCAGCCAAATATAAAGGCGAGAATAGGAAATCAGTAGCCATTATTGGTGATGGATCTATGACTGCAGGTATGGCTTTTGAAGCAATGAACCATGCAGGGGTAGCAGATAGTGATGTATTGATTATTTTGAATGACAACTGCATGAGCATCGACCCAAATGTGGGTGCGCTTAAAGAATATTTAACAGACATTAGCACCTCACCTACCTATAATAAGTTTAGAGATGAATTATGGGAGTTGATGGGTAAATTGCCCATTGGTAAAACTTTTACTAGAGACATGGCGTCAAAGGTGGAAGCAGGATTGAAAGGAATGGTTTCCAAAAGCAGTAATTTATTTGAAGCTTTACAATTGCGTTATTTTGGCCCAATTGACGGACATAATATCACCAACTTAGTAGATACTTTAAGAGACCTTAGAGAAATCCCTGGACCAAAAATTTTACATATTCTTACCGTAAAAGGAAAAGGATATGAACTAGCCGAGAAAGACCAAACTAAATGGCATGCGCCAGGCTTATTTGACAAGTTGACTGGAGAGATCATCAAGAAAAAAATCGAGACCCCACAGCCACCAAAATACCAAGATGTATTTGGATTGACTTTGGTTGAACTAGCCGAGTTAAACCCAATGATCATGGGTGTTACGCCTGCCATGCCAAGTGGATCATCTATGAAATTCATGATGGAAGCCATGCCGGATCGTGCTTTTGACGTGGGCATCTGTGAACAACATGCAGTGACATTAAGTGCTGGACTTGCCACTCAAGGCGTAAAAGCTTTTTGTAATATTTATTCTTCCTTCATGCAACGCGCTTATGATCAAGTGATACATGATGTCGCATTGCAAAAACTTCCTGTTGTATTTTGTTTAGACCGTGCAGGATTAGTTGGCGAAGATGGACCAACGCACCACGGTTGTTATGATATTGCTTTTTTTAGATGTATCCCTAATTTAATTATTGCTGCTCCGATGAATGAGCAGGAATTAAGGAACATGATGTATACCGCACAATTGCCTTCCACAGATTTACCATTTGTAATACGTTACCCAAGAGGTGAAGGTGTTATGGTAGATTGGAAAAAACCTTTCGAGCAAATGACCATTGGTCAAGGACGTCGCTTAAAAGAAGGTAAAGAAGTAGCCATTTTAACTTTTGGTCATCCTGGAAACAATGCACAAACTGCTATCCGCAATTTAAGGGCAGAGGGCATTGACCCAGCACATTATGATATACGTTTTGTGAAACCATTAGATGAAGCTTTATTGCACGAAGTATTCCAAAATTATGAACTGGTTGTGACGGTAGAAGATGCAACTGTAGTAGGCGGATTAGGCTCTGCAGTGCTGGAATTCATGAATGCACACAACTACAAAAGTCAAGTACGTATTTTAGGCATACCAGATACAGTGGTAGAACATGGTTCCGTTAAAGAATTACAACAAGAATGTAATTATGACGCTATCGCCATTGCCAATGCAGTAAAGAGTCTTTTAGGAAAATCGGTTGAAGTAGCAGGTTAATTAATTCAAACTAGGATCAAAATCACCCTCCGCTTCCGGCCCATCTGTAAAGGAGGTTTGGTCGAATTTTGTTTCGTAAGAATCTGTTTGTTCTATATAGCCAGGCTCTAAATCATCTTCTCTATTTTCATTCCATTCGATGATAAAATTATTGCGCCCTTCGCCTACCATTAATTTCATGTATTTCTGTTGTGCTAATTCTAATATAGATAAGAACAAGAACAAGGCGTGTACACGGTCTTCGCAAATATCAAATACTTTTTCAAAAGCAACTGTTTGTGCTTCTTTCACCATTGTTAGCAAATGTGTTCTGCTACCTTCCATGGTATAATTGTATCGAACAACGGTATGTACTGGCTTGTTTTGACGATCCTGAACTCGGGTCATCACTTTTTCAAATGCCTTCATCAATTTGAACAAAGTCACTGTTTGCAACTCTGTACCTTCTGCAGCCTCTTCGCCCACCAAAGACATTTCTTTTTGAATATTACCACGCTTCATCATCAACATCCTCATGGCTTCTAAATCGGCCATTTGAACCGCAGCTTCTTTGTATTTTTTGTATTCTAAAATCTTGTCGATCAGTTCTTGTCTTGGATCAATTTCATTACCAGCAGCATCGATCTCTTTTCTTGGCAATAATAATTTTGCCTTGATGCGCATTAAGGTAGAAACGAACAAAATGAATTCACTACTTAATTCGATATTCAGTTTGTCTTGAGCATGAATGAATTCCAAAAAATCATTGATAATTTTAGTGATCTGGATATTGTATATATCCATTTCGTCACGCTCAATAAAGAACAATAAAAGGTCAAAAGGACCTTCAAATTGGTCCACTTTAATCGAATAATTAGTA
>JBILQZ010000051.1:0-9678 GCA_044372935.1 Sediminibacterium sp.
TTGTTGTAAAGCGGACCATTCATTACTTTGCTTAACCCTCTCTAGAAGTTCGTTTTGGCCATTTGCTTTTTCAATCGCATGGGCTATAATTGCTCTTTTTAATTCATAACTATGAATGACGGCTTTTAAAAGTAATTGCTCTGCAATGGTATACTCCACTTCAGTATTTGATGGATCAAAACTGGAGAATATTACATTATTTTGACCATTAACTTCCCTAGATTTAATCCAACTTAAAGTGGAATTTACCAATAGCTGGTAGTTACTATCTTCATAGTTGGCTGCAATTTGTTCGTTTAAAACAGGACTTTTCATATTGCGCACTATTGATCTATCAATTAAAATTTTACGGGGTTTATTGGATTTGCTTGACTGAGCTATTGAAATTGTAGACTGTTTTTTGGACGCTGTAACATAGTGTACAGTAGGTATTTTTTTAGGGATTAATTCTATATTGAATAAAAGTAAAAAGGCGCCAACTATACCTAATATAATTTTAGGAAAACTATTTTTTGCTGAAACCTTTGTTAAGACACCATTCACATGTTGAATGCGCAAAAGAAGTGCCGCATTATTTTCTACTGCCGCTAAACTCAATGAAAGTTTATTCAAATAGGTATGTTTTGCTAATTGGTATAATGCTTTTGTATACAACAAAGGTTCCTTTGTTTGTGCCACCACCCATTCATCACAACTCTTTTCTCTTTCAAGTTGTATTTTATTGTTCAAATAAATTGCAAATGGGTTGAACCACAAAACTGACTTCACCATTTCTAATACAAGATGTATTTTAAAATCATCACGAAGAATATGTGCTAATTCATGTAATAAAATATATTTTGTATCTGTTGTTGAAAGTTGATTCAACATAGCAACTGGCAATAGAATGATAGGCTCAAACCAACCAAAAGTGATTGGACTATTTATTGTATTTGAAACACCAATTTTAATTGATTGGCTATATTCTTTTGAATAGGTTACTTGCTTGATCCATTGGTTCAATTCGGCAGTAACTTCATAGTCAGCAGTAGACTTAATATTTGTTAACTGTATCCAATTAAATACATAACGAATTAAAAAGAAGGTTAGCAATAAAAAATAAAGACCACCTAATAAACTTAACCACTGAAATGTATTGGATAATGGAATATGGAATATTGGTAATATTGTTACACCTGGGGTGAAAATTTCAATTACAAAATGAACCAACCCAAATAGTTGTAAGCTAATAGCAAATGTATATTGTTGCTTTGTATTGTGTTTAAACCAATAATTTAGCCCTTCGTAGCATAAACATAAGATCGCCATGAATCCAATGCTTAGTAGCATTGCTTCTGGTATATGAGAAAGGAAATCCATTTTAAAATGGTTAAATTATTTGTTTTCTAATCGATTGATCAATGCTTTAATAGCTTTTAAATCATCTCCGGATGTTTGATGGTTTCCTAAAGCTTGTAAAACCAGGGCAGATGTACTGCCACTAAATAATGTCTTAATCATTTTACCAAGGTATTGTTCTTGGGCTGCTAATTTTCCAAAACTGGGGGTATAGACATGTGTTTTCGAGGAGGCATCTCTTGTTACTAATCCTTTTTCATGCATGATCTGCATTAATTTTAGAGTAGTAGTATAACCCACCTCTTTCGTTTTTTGAACTACCTCATGTACGTCTCTTACTGTAGCATTTTCCTTCTCCCAAAGAATACTTAAAATCTCTAATTCACTTTCTGTTGGTTTATATGTTTTGCTCATAGTAATACGATTTGATTCGTAAATCTACGAAAAAATGGAAACTAACAAAAAATCCCCCCGAAAAATCGGAGGGATTTATGTTAAAATTATATCAAAATTAAACTACTTCTTTTGTAAGTAACTAGCGTATTTAACATTTTGTGCTTCAGTTAAAGCAACACCATTCACAGAAATTTTACCATCCTTAATTTGAATGTTTACATTGTCTTTTGGTGCTAAACCATCTTCTTGTAAAGCTTGTACTAAAGTTTTAGTATCTGCAGAGATAGTTACTGTAGTTGTTGAATCATTCATTGCAGCAGTAGAATCGGTATTGATTACAGCAATCTCTACTGTTTGAGACTTTACTTCCATTGAAGTTGTTGGATGCATTTTAGCCAAAGTTGGCGCAATTACCAATGAAACAATCGACATCAATTTGATTAAGATATTCATAGAAGGACCTGATGTATCTTTAAATGGATCACCCACTGTATCACCTGTAACAGATGCCTTATGTGGTTCTGATTTTTTATAATACATCTCACCATTGATTTCAACACCTTTTTCAAAAGATTTTTTAGCGTTATCCCAAGCACCACCTGCGTTGTTTTGGAATATACCCATCAAAACACCACTTACTGTAGCACCAGCCAAGAAACCACCTAAAGCTTCTGGACCCATTGTGAAACCAATTAAGATAGGAGAGATGATAGTGATCGCACCTGGTAACATCATTTTCTTTAAAGAAGCTTCAGTTGAAATAGCTACACATTTGTCGTATTCAGGCTTACCTGTACCTTCCATAATTCCAGGAATAGTACGGAACTGACGACGCACTTCTTCTACCATTGACATCGCTGCTTCACCCACTGCACGAATGGCTAAAGAGGAGAAGATAAATGGAATCATACCACCTACAAATAAGGCAGCTAATACATCCGCTTTATAAATATCAATATGTTGATTATCTGGCATTGCAACACCCACAAATGCAGCAAATAATGCTAAAGCAGTTAAAGCTGCAGAAGCAATGGCAAAACCTTTACCACTTGCTGCTGTTGTATTTCCAACTGCATCTAAAATATCTGTTTTTTCACGTACTTCAGCTGGTAATTCACTCATTTCTGCGATACCACCTGCGTTATCTGCGATAGGACCAAATGCATCAATTGCTAATTGCATAGCAGTTGTTGCCATCATACCTGCTGCAGCAATTGCCACACCGTATAAACCAGCACATGCATAAGAACCATAAATACCACCAGCCAATACTAAAATTGGTAAGAAAGTAGATTCCATACCGATTGCCAAACCACCAATAATATTAGTTGCATGACCAGTACTTGATTGCTTGATAATACTCATTACTGGACGCTTACCCATTGCAGTATAGTATTCAGTAATGATACTCATTAAAGTACCCACAATTAAACCTACAGCGATGGCACCAATTACACCATTTCTAGTGAATTCTAATCCACGTAAAGTCATTGTTTCTGGTAAGATATAGTTTACTAAGAAATAACATGCTACAGCAGTTAAAATCATAGAACCATAGTTACCCATATTTAAAGCCTTTTGAACTACAGCAGTAGTCAAAGGTGCTTTTTCACTAATTTTTACAAAGAAAGTACCAACGATAGATAATAAAATACCCACACCTGCAATCATCATAGGTAATAAAATTGGAGATAAACCACCAAAATTATCTACTAAAATTGCACCATTAGGTCCAGTTACTTCTTGACCTAAAACCATCGTAGCTAATACGGTAGCAACATAAGAACCAAATAAATCGGCACCCATACCAGCCACGTCACCTACGTTGTCTCCTACGTTATCCGCAATTGTTGCAGGGTTACGAGGATCATCTTCAGGGATACCAGCTTCTACCTTACCAACTAAGTCGGCACCAACGTCAGCAGCTTTGGTATAAATACCACCACCAACACGAGCAAATAGAGCAATAGACTCCGCTCCTAAAGAGAAACCAGTCAATACTTCAATTGTTCTAAGCATCTCTTTTGGATCACCAGAAACATAGAAGTACTCTTTTAATATCAAATACAAACCACCTAAACCTAAAACAGCTAAACCAGAAACACCTAAGCCCATAACAGATCCTCCTGTAAATGAAACATTCAATGCTTTTGATAAACTTGTTTTTGCAGCTTCAGCAGTTCTAACATTCGCTTTTGTAGCAATTTTCATACCGATATAACCTGCAGTAGCACTGAATACAGCACCAATCACAAAGGCAATAGCGATTGTCCAATGGCTATCTTCATTTTTAGTAGCCATGAAGCCTAATAATAAGGCAACAATAACAACGAAATATCCTAAGATCTTCCATTCTGCTTTTAAAAACGCCATAGCACCCTCAGCAATATAAGTGCTGATTTCTTTCATTCGATCATTTCCAGCAGGTTGTTTAGCTACCCAGCTGAATTTCAATAAGGTATACAATAAACCTACAATACCCATTGCCGGAACGGCATAAAATAACATATCTTTCATAAGTAATAAATGTGTAATTAAAATTACGTTTAAGGTTTGCAAAAATAGGGGGTAAACTCCAAAAAACCCCATAAAATGGCGGTAAAATGAGCGATTTTACTCCACAAGTGCCGAAGTGTCCTCCTTGCCGGTAAATACAGCAGCTATCTCTTTTCCTTTATAAATAGCTCGGTTGTATTTATTGCCCAAAATGATGATGGTAGCAGTTTCTCCCACTAAACGAGTAAAAACAGTATTGTTGCCATGCCACCAGCCATTGTGGTAAATGAGTTTCTCTTCGTTAGGTTTAGCTAAAACACGCCATCCCAAACCATAATTATGCCAGTATTTATTGGTTGGACTTTTAGGCTCATAAGCCATTTCCAAGGTGGTTGGTTGTAAAAAACGACCCTCAGTTAACGCTTTATCCCATAAATACAGGTCTCTAGCAGTACTATATATGTTCTTATCTCCATAGATCATATCATATTTTTCGACCTGATAGGGCACCATTTGAGCATTGTAAGAGGGTAGGTATTTATCCATATTTTTGGCACTCATCACAAAACTATGCTCCATTTTCAATGGTTTAAAAATGGTCTCTTCCATATAAGTAGGAAAGTCTTTGCCTGTAATTTTTTCTATAATCAAGGCCAATAAGACATAATTTGTATTACAATACCTAAATACACGATCAGGATTAGCAGCAATCGCCGGCTTCCTTTGAACCATAAAATCTAAAACATCTTGATTGGTATACAAACCTTGTCTAAAAGGAGCTTCATTTTTAACTAATACTAATTTCTTAGCCCAACGTCCTCTTTTTGTCTTGTAACGAACAGATTTATATTGTCTTGATTCTAAGAAATAGGCATAATCAGGTAAGCCGCTTCTATGCGATAGCAAGAGTTCAATGGTTACTCCTTTGTATGGGAAACCTGGTAAATAACGATCTACAGTTGCTTTTAAATCAAGCTGGTCTTTTTCCCATAATTGAAGGGTCGCCATCCCAGTAAAAGTTTTTGAAACAGAAGCTAAGTGAATTGGGGTAGCGGCTACCAATGAATCTTTAGATTTGTAATTAGCAAAGCCTTTATAATCTTCAAAAAGAATCTCCCCATTTTTAGCCACTAATATTTGACCACTAAAATTCTTATTACCTAAAATGGATTGGTATTTTAATTTGATCGCTTCTGTATATTGATCCTTTGCTTCAGCCGTTAATTTGTTGTAGGTGAAATTGGTAGCTGAATTGGTATAATTAGGCCCCTGACCCGTGCCACAGGATGCATTTAAAAATAGGATGCAACTGAGTAAAAAGATTCGAACGATCATCTGTTAGTTTTATAGGATATAAACTTATAACGTTATTTAATCATAAAATATTGTGGTAGAATCCAAAAGCGCTTATTTTAAATTAACTTTGTCCTATGAGCCAATTAGATCTAACTAGCTATCCAAAAGATAAAATCAAAGTCCTTTTTTTAGAAAATATCAGTGATAAAGCAGTTCAATATTTTAAACAACAGGGCTACACAGATGTCAAGAAAATTTCAGGCGCATTAAGCGAGGAGGAATTAATTAAAGTTATTAAAGACGTTCATATTTTAGGCATCCGTTCCAAAACTTTTATTTCCAAAAAAGTGCTAGATAGTGCCAAAAAATTACAAGCCATCGGTTGTTTTTGTATTGGTGTAAATCAAGTAGATTTAAAAGCTTGTAAACAAAAAGGTGTAGCTGTTTTTAATGCGCCTTATAGTAATACAAGAAGTGTTGCTGAGTTAGTAATTGGGGCATCCATTTTATTGATCCGAAGAATTTTAGATAAAAATAGTGCTGCCCACCAAGGCATTTGGAATAAAGAAGCAAAAGGCAGTTTTGAATTGAGAGGTAAAACAATGGGCATCATTGGCTACGGTAACATTGGAACACAATTGAGTGTGATGGCAGAGGCGATGGGCATGCGTGTACAATTTTATGATGTAGAAACTAAATTGCCTTTAGGAAATGCGCAAGCAAAAAAATCGATCAAAGAGATAGTGAGTACTTCTGACATCATTTCTTTGCATGTTCCAGAGACCAGTCAAACTAAAAATTTAATCAATAAAGCGGTATTAAAGCAATTCAAAAATGGGTCTATACTTATCAACTATGCAAGGGGAGAAGTAGTAGATCTAGACGCACTAACACAAGCTTTAAAAGACAAGCATATTGCAGGTGCTGCTATAGATGTTTTCCCTGTTGAACCCGAAAAAAATGGAGATGCTTTTCATACACCCCTTCAAGGTTTATCGAATGTTTTATTAACACCACATATTGGTGGTTCTACAGAAGAAGCACAAGAAAATATTGGTGAAGATGTTAGTATTAAATTATACCAATACTTAGAAAGAGGTGTTTCAAATGGGTCACACACTATTCCATCTTTAAGTTTACCTCCTGTAGATGGAGCGCACCGAATTTTGCATATCCACAGAAATGTACCCGGTGTATTAGGTGCCATCAATACTTTATTATCCAAAAACAAAATCAATATTGTTGGCCAATACTTAAAGACAAACGACGAGATTGGTTATGTGGTACTAGATGTGGATAGTAAATTATCAAAACAAGCGATGACCTTGTTAAAAGAAGTAAAAGAAACCATCCGTGTTCGAATGCTTTACTAATTGATTTATTTTTTTTGTAAGGCTTCTAACATAGCTTGAATTTCTGCTGTGTCCACATCAAAATATTGCATGTTTTCCTGCATGGTAGGTTGATTGAATTCCATTTTAGACGCCATTGCTTTTCTGGCTGAACTATGCATTTCTTTTGCGCCAGTTTGATGTACGATAGTCGCTATATTGTCGGCCCTTACGCCACTTCCTGGTAAAATAATAATTCGCTCACCCGCTTGCTCCACCAATTGTTGAATCATAGGGATGGCGTTGCCCACATTTGGAACTTGACCACTTGTTAAGACTCTTTTACATCCAATTTCAATCAACTGTTCTAATGCTTTAAAAGGATCTTTACATCGATCAAATGCCCTATGAAAACTGATTTCCATCGTTCCAGCTGCTTCTACTAAAGTTTTGGTTCGTTTAGTATCAATGCTTCCATCCGAATTTAACAATCCAATGACAGCCCCTTTAAAACCTAATTGTTTGCAAGCCATTAAATCGTTTTGCATAACCTGAAATTCCTTATCTGTATATAAAAAATCACCCCCTCTTGGTCTGATGATGGGAAAAACAGGCTGTTTGGTGATTTGAGATAACAACAATAAACTGCCGTAAGAAGGCGTAGTACCACCTTCCATGGGGTTTTCACAAAATTCAATTCTATCTGCTCCTGCAGTTAAAGCACGCAATGCGGCTTCGATACTAAATGCAGCTATTTCTAGGGTAATTTTAGCCATGTTTAAAATAAATAAGATGCATCAATTAATTGGTTACCCTCCTGATTGTGTACAGAAAAGTTAAATCCTTTCTGTAAAGCATAAGCGCCAACTTGACCTTGTTTATTAATGGCTACAAAACATACTTGAATATCTTTGGCTTTATCTTTTTTTATACGATTCACTTTTTCTACCACTAGTTTACATGCTTCTTCTGGACTTTTTCCCTGACGCATCCATTCAACCACAGCACTTGCACCTGCAACACGAATAACGTCTTCTCCTTGTCCAGTTGCCACCACAGCACCCACTTCATTATCAACATATAATCCTGCACCAATAATAGGGGAGTCTCCTACACGTCCTCGCATTTTATACCCTGCACCACTTGTAGTACAACTGCCACTTAAATTTCCAAATTGATCTAATGCAACCATTCCAATTGTATCATGATTCCATTGTCCGTCCCTTAATTTTTGAGGTGCATTAAAACTAGGATCTAAATAGGCAACAGATTGATTTTTCTCAACATTGATGACTGGTGTATATTTTGAAGTTTTCAACCATTCTTTATAATTCTTTTTTGCTTGTTCTGATAATTCGCCAGATTCAAGTGTAAAGCCATTGGCCAATGCAAAAGCTTGCGCGCCCTCGCCAACCAAAAAAACATGGGGTGATTTTTCCATTACTTTTCTTGCCACTGAGATGGGATGTTTGATACGTTCTAAAAAAGCAACCGATCCACAGTTAAATGCATGATCCATAATTGAAGCATCTAAAGTTACATGTCCGTCTCTATCAGGGTTCGCATCTAATCCAACACAACAATTGATTTCAGCTTCTGTCACCATTACACCTTGCTCTACCGCATCTAAAGCAGTACCTCCTTGCTTTAACACAGACCATGCAGCAATATTAGCACGCATACCTGCATCCCAAGTAGATGCAACGATGGGTTGTATATTGTGGTTACCATTGGAAGGTTTAAATGAAGGAATAAAATTAGGAATGGTAAAACTACTGATGCCCAATCCACTTAAGTTGATGAATTTTCTTCTGTCCATAGTTGTCTTTATACTAAATGTTAAGTCATTAAAGATAACTAGTAAGGGGCTAATTTTGTACATTTATAGCACCTATGATACAAGTATTATTAGATCAATATGGATGGGAGGGAGCAACTGCATTTCCTTTACATCAAGGTTTAATCAACCAAACTTATGTAGTACAAGCGAAGCAAGGTGATTTTATTCTTCAAAATATCAATACAAGGGTTTTCAAAGATCCATTTGCGATTGATCATAATATCAATGCCATTGGTCGTTATTTAGTAAAGCATCTTCCCACACAATTATTCACTCATTTAGTTCATTCCAAAAAAGGGGAGACACTGATCGAATGGGAGGGGAACTATTATAGAGCTTTCAAAAAGATCAAAGGCAAGGCTTATGATGTCTTATCAAATGCCGAACAAGCTGCCTCTGCCGCAGCACAATTTGGAAAATATACAGCAAGTTTGTCTGGATTTCCAATAGGGGACTTAAAAGACACCATCCCTCAATTCCATGATTTAGGCTTGAGGTATCAACAGTTTGAAACTGCTTTAAAAAAAGGTATTAGCTCCAGAATTCATTCAGTAAAAGAGGAAATCGATACCATAAAATCCTACCAATCTTATTTGACTAGATGGAATCATTTTATCCAACATAAAGAAGCTCATTTAAGGGTCACGCACCATGACACCAAAATTAGCAATGTCTTATTCAGGGATGAAACCGAGGCAATTTGTGTCATAGATTTAGATACTACCATGCCTGGGTATTTTATCAGCGATGTGGGCGATATGTGCCGCACCTACTTATGCCCGGTGAATGAAGAATGCCAGGATTTGAATCAAATTACAGTACTTAAGGATAGATGGGAAGCAATTCAATCAGGCTATCTAAAATCGATGGGGGAGCATTTGACTCCGTTTGAAAAAGACCATTTTAGCTTTTCAGGTCAATTTATGATCTATATGCAAGCCATCCGATTTCTAACGGATTACATGAATGGAGATATTTATT
>JBILQZ010000052.1:0-9660 GCA_044372935.1 Sediminibacterium sp.
TAAGTCTGCATATTGACCAACCGTAATTCGACCTCTATTTTTGAATCCAAAAAAATCTGCGGATTGACCTGTCATTTTATAAATTGCTTTTTCAAAAGGCATTATTTTCTCTTCTCTCACATATTTACCTAAAACCCTAGTAAATGCACCATAGCCTCTTGGATGCCCTCCTGCATTCCCGTCAGAACAAATGATTGCTTCTGGCCATGCAAGAAATGTTTTTACATCATCCTCGCTCATAGCCTTGCCAGCAATAGCGTCTATGCTTCCTGCATAATTTGGATTGGCTTTTTTAAAGTCCTCTGCTATTTTTATTAAACTCATCAATGCTTGCGCAGGTGACTCATTTCGTTCTTGACCAATTGCGGTAACGGTCTTACCCACATAGGATGGATTAGGGGCAAATTGAACTAGGACAGATTCATTGGGGTCGAACAATTGCTTGGTTGCCATTTGAGCACTCGCTAAATTGTTAAAATCTTTGCCAGGGAACAATACCCTTAAAGTTGAATTCCAATAGGTATAAGGATATACATCTGCACTGATGTTGATACCTTCCTTTCTTGCTTGATTTAATTTATCTAGAATTTTATTGGCTGTTCCCCAATTTAATTTATTTGCAATCTTGATATGTGACACTTGAACAGGCATTTTTGTTTGTCTTCCAATCTCAATAATTTCATCAATCGCTTCGTCCATATGTAAGTCTTCACTTCTTATATGACTCGTGTACAACCCCTTGTGCGCTGCAGTTACTTTTGCCAAATCAATCACTTCTTGTTTACTTGAATAAAAAGAGGCTTCGTATTCTAGTCCTGTAGACAAGCCAAAGGAACCTTTCTTAAGTTCAGAGGCTAATAAGTTTTTCATTCTTTCAATCTCAGCAGGAGTTGCTGTTCTGTATAAATCATTTTCACCCATTGCATCTTCTCTTAATGTAGACTGTCCTGTATAAGTGGCTACATTTGCTACAACAGGGTTAGTGGACATCCATTTAGATAAGCTATCCATTGGATAACTGTTCCCGTCCTGCCCAATTACAATAGTGGTAATGCCTTGACTTGAAGTAGATAAACCACCGCGATTTTTATTAAGGTCTCCAAAATGATGGCTATGTGAATCTATGAACCCAGGTACCAACAACTTGCCTTTGCCATCAATTACTTGATCGATAGCTGCAGATGGTTTTATATCGCCTATTTGAACAATTGTTTTATCTCGAAGGAGAACAGCAGCTTTGTAGGCAGGTTTCCCAGTGCCATCAATTATGGATACATTGTAGATTAAGGTGGTATTTTGCGCAATTAAATTGGAAGCAAATAAAATGCATAAAGAGAACCATAACAGACGGAACTTAGCCATAGTTTATGTTTCTCCAAATTTAAACTATAACTACTTATCTTTTTGTTTTTGAGCACGCTCTTTTGCTCTTCTGACCCTTCGTTCTTGCTTCTCCTGCATCTCCGCATTCAAAGTATATAAATCTCCTGCCTGACTATTCTTATGTCCTTTTGTAGTAATAATGATTGCTCCATTTTGAGCGCCAGAACCATAGACCACCGCTGCACTTGCCCCCTTCAATACCGTAATGGACTCAATGATATTTGGATCAATATCGAATAAACGATTAGAGATAACTGAATTGCCATCAAAACCCGTCCCCATATTGTTGACAGAATTATCAAAAGGAATGCCATCTACAATAACCAAAGGCTGACTATTGCCATAAAAAGAGGTGAAGCCTCTAAAATTCAATCTTGTACTTTGACCAGGTGCACCACCGCCACTTTGAATATTAACCCCAGCCACTTTTCCAGACAAAGTCTTTAATACATCATTCTCAGACTTTTGACTTAAAGCCGAGGCATTGACTGTAACGGATTGTGCTTGTAAGCTGAACCATCCAGAGAATAAGCACAATAAAAATTGGATACTTTTTTTCATTGGATTTAATTTGTATAAAATTACAACAAGTATTTAATTTATCTTCATAATATATTCTTTCTTATGTGTTATGTGGTAGGAATCAAGATTCCCAAAAAACAAACTGTTAAAATAGGCAATCAATCCATTGACCTAGACCCAATTGACCTTCCCGCTCAATCTGGTTTTAGCTACCAAGCATGGCCTGTGCTATTTAACGAAACACAGAACAATACCACCTTATTAAGACCCGGAACAATGCATTGGGAATTAATCCCTAATTGGGTAAGGAATCAAAAAGAATTGGATGCTTCCAGAAAAAAATACACGACCCTAAACATACAGTCAGAGGGGGTCTTACAAAATAAAGTGGCACAGGCTTTAGTGCACACCAACAGATGTCTTGTGCTAGCTTCTCACTTTTTTGAATGGCAGGAGTTTAACAAAGTGAAGTTCCCACATTGCATTCAAATCAAGGACAAAGCTTTGTTTTATATGGCAGGTATTTGGAATACTTGGACCGATTACAGTTCGGGCGAGACCAAGAATAGCTTTGGTATTTTAACCACCGAAGCAAATGATTTTATGGCCAAGATCCATAATGTAAAAAAACGGATGCCTACCATTTTAGAGGATGATTTAGCTGCCGCATGGGTTTCAGAAAATTTAAATAGCAACGAGTTGCAAGCAATTGCAAGGACACAGATTGATTCAAATTTGATGCAAGCACATACTGTAGCAAAAAAATTTTTACAATCCAATACGCCTTGCGAAAAAGTAGATTACCAGATTTTTACGCCACAGTCCTTGTTTTAAATGGATTAAAAACTAAGAAAGCACACAAGTCTCATGCAGTTCAGGCACAATAACGTCCTTGAATCCTTTTTTCCTAAGTCTTTCTGCAAAATGATCTTGTACTGCTGGCTCTCCGTGCACAATATAAATTTGCTTCACATCGGATGGATTTTGACAAGCTAAAAATTGCATTAAGTCTTCGTAATCACCATGGGCACTCATGCTTTTGATTGAACCTATTGTACACCTTACTTCGAAAGGTTCTCCATAGATACGTACTTCTGTAGCGCCATTCATCAAGCGTCCGCCAAGCGACCTTGGCTCACAATAACCTACAAGCAAGATGGTATTTTTCTTACTTCCAATATTGTTTTTAATATGATGTTTCACCCTACCCGCGTCGGCCATGCCTGATGCAGAAATGATCACTTTTGGATGCATGTCTTCATTCAAAGCCTTACTCTCTTCCACAGATTTTATATAACGCAATCCTTCAAAATCAAATGGGTCATCGTCTACTTCTAAGATTCTCTGAATTTTTTTATTAAAATACTTAGGGTACTTTTTTAACATTTCCGTTGCCTCCATACTCAATGGACTGTCTACGTAAACAGGAATATGAGGCAATCTTTTTTCTAAAGAAAGCTGATTGAGTTCAAATAATATCTCCTGTGTTCTACCTACGCTAAATGCGGGTATAATTAGATTTCCTTTTTGTTCTACACAGGTATGCTCAATCCATTTTAATAAATCATCCGGTGTGGAATGAATTAGATCGTGCAATTTATCCCCATAAGTACTTTCGATGATAATAAAATCGGCTTGCGGAAAACTGGCTGGCGACCTTAAAATCATATCTCGATACCTGCCGACATCTCCACTAAAACTAAGTGTTTGGATCTCTTTATTTTCCTTAATCTTTAAATGTACCGCAGCACTGCCAATGATATGCCCTGCGTCTGTAAACATTAATTCTACATTTTCTGATACCTTATAAGGCTTGTCATATTCTACTGTTTGAAGCAAGGGTAATACCAAATTCACATCATCCATGGTATACAATGGTTCAACCAACGGCATGCCCTCCCTTTTTAATCTTTTATTTTTGTATTTCGCATCGTCTCTTTGAATCATCGCAGAGTCTTCTAATAAAATTTCAGTCAAAGCCTTAGTTGCAGGCGTACAATAAATTTTACCATTAAATCCTTCAGCAGCTAGCTTGGGTAATAAGCCAGAATGGTCAATATGCGCATGAGAGAGAATAACGTAATCTAATTCCTTAGCTTCAAAACCAAATGCTGCATTGTAGGCATCTGTTTCTCTGCCAAGACCTTGGAACAAACCACAGTCAAGTAAAAATTTTTCGCCACCTGCTAATTCTACTAAATGTTTTGAACCTGTTACTGTACGCGCTGCTCCGTGAAAACTAATTTTCATACAAAAGAATTTGCATTGAAGTTACAACTATAATGCGATGGCTGCAACGATATAATCTGCAATTAAAATAAGGATACAACTTACTACTACGGACTTAGTACCAGCTTTACCAATTTCTAATGCGCCTCCTTTCACATAGTACCCATAGAAAGCAGGCACGGTACTTATGATGATGGCAAAGACAAAAGATTTATAAAATCCAATATTGACATAATACATCACAAAATCTTTTCTAATACCAGTAATGAAAACTTCTGCAGGGACCACATTGGTCCAACTACCCACTACATAGCCGCCCCAAATACCTATCACAGCAGAAATACCCACTAGTAAAGGCACTGTTGTAATAGCACCTAAAATTTTAGGAAGGATTAAATAATTTTTGGTGTTAACACCCATAATTTCCAAGGCGTCTATTTGCTCACTAATGCGCATATTGCCTAATTCACTTGCAATTTTACTACCCACCACGCCCGCCAACACAATGCTTAAAAAAGTAGGGGCAAATTCAAGTAAAATACTATCTCTCACCACTAAGCCTATCGTTGCCAGAGGTACTAAAGGACTCACCAATTGCGAGGCTGTTTGCACTGTCGTTACTGCGCCTAAAAAAAAGGAGATAATCACTACAATTGGCAATGACCCAATGCCAATATCCACACATTGCCTGATATACTCCTTCCAAAACATTCGATTGTTTTCGGTTGCAGTAAACATGCCTTTTAGCATTAATAAATACTTACCAAATAAGGTGAGAAAATTCATGATTCTTTTTTAAGCTATTGCCGATCTATTTCTTTTTCTTCTTCAATTTTTTCCACCAACTCGTACGTTCTACTTCTACTGCTGTATCAATTCTTGTTTTCAATTGCGCATCCACTACAGCCACTGTAGCCATATTGATGATATTACGCACACTTGAACCCAATTGTAATACATTCACCGGTTTTTTCATACCCAATAAAATTGGACCAATTACATCGATACCACCTATCTCTTTTAAAAGATGATACGCAATATTTCCAGCAGTCAAGTTAGGGAAGATCAACACATTCACATCGGCATCTACTAAGTCACTGAATGGATAATTTTCTTTTAGAATTTCTTTATTGAAAGCAAGCATACCTTGCATTTCACCGTCTACAATTAAGGATGGATTTTTTTGCTTTACAATTCTCGTTGCCTCAGCCACCATTTTAGCTTCTGGCGTATCGCTACTTCCAAAATTTGAATAGCTTAACATCGCCACCCTTGGCTCCATATTGAAATTGCGCACTTCCTTAGCTACAAGTAAAGTGATATCTGCCAATTCTTCGGCAGTTGGGCTGATATTCACTGTGGTGTCCGCTAAGAATAATGGGCCTTTCTTTGTTAAAAGAATATACATTCCGGCAATCTTCTTCACACCTTCGTCTACACCAATAATATGTAAAGCAGGCTTAATACCATCTGCATAATTACGCGTTAAACCAGACAACATAGAATCAGCTTCACCCGTCTCTACCATCATTGCACCAAAATAATTTTGAGTGCGCATTAATTTTAAGCTCTCGTATTTATTAATCCCTCTTCTATGTCTTTTTTGGAATAATAAAGAGCCAAAGAATTCACGCTTTGCTTCCATCTCGTCACTTCTTACATCAATAATTGGTAAATCATCGATGTCAATATTATTAGCCGCTGCAATATTTCTGATTCTAGTTTCATTACCCAATAAAATTGGATAAGCAATGCCATCATCATAGACAATACTTGCCGCTTTTAATATTTTCGTATTTTCTGCATCTGCAAATACCAAACGTTTTGGATCACGTCTTGCCTTATTACTAATTAAACGCATCAATTGATTGTCTAAACCAAGTCGCTTATTCAATTGCAATTCGTAATCTGCCCAATTGGTAATTTGTAATTGTGCTACACCAGATGCTACAGCAGCTTTTGCAACAGCAGGCGCCACTGTGCTCAATAATCTTGGATCTAATGGTTTGGGAATAATATATTCTGGACCAAAAGAAAGATTCGATTGGTTGTAGGCCATATTCACCATATCAGGCACAGCCGTTTTTGCTAACTCAGCCAATGCTTTCACCGCAGCTAATTTCATTGCTTCGTTGATAGCAGATGCACGTACATCCAACGCACCTCTAAAAATATAAGGGAAGCCTAATACATTGTTCACTTGGTTAGGATAATCTGTTCGTCCAGTTGCCATAATAATATCCTTACGCACCGAAGTAGCCTCTTCATAACCAATTTCAGGATCCGGATTTGCTAAAGCAAACACCACTGGATTTTTAGGCATCGATGCAATCATTTCTTTCGTCACCACATTCCCTACGCTCAATCCTAAAAACACATCCGCTGTTTTGATCGCTTCTGGCAAAGTCATTTTATCAGACTTGATCGCAAATGGCTTTCTGTCTTCTCCTAAATCTGTTCTGCCTTGGTGCAAGACACCGTCTTTATCAAACAAAATAAAGTTTTCATATCGAGCGCCTAATGCAACATACAATTTAATACATGCCATTGCAGCAGCACCAGCACCGTTGACAACAAACTTTGCTTTGTCAATTTTTTTCTTTTGTAATTCTAATGCATTTAATAAAGCAGCACTACTAATAATAGCGGTACCGTGTTGATCGTCATGCATCACCGGGATATTCATCTCCTCCCTTAATCTTTGTTCGATATAAAAACATTCAGGCGCTTTGATATCTTCTAAATTGATCCCTCCAAAGGTGGGTTCTAAAGATTTTACAATCTGAACAAATTTTTCTGGATCTGACTCATTGATCTCAATATCAAAAACATCTATGTCAGCAAATATTTTAAATAAGACACCCTTCCCTTCCATCACTGGCTTACTTGCCAATGCACCAATATTACCCAATCCCAATACAGCAGATCCATTGGTGATAACGCCCACCAAATTTCCTTTAGCTGTATACTTGTATACATCTGCAGGGTTATTTTTGATTTCGGTACAAGGGATGGCTACACCTGGACTATAGGCAAGGGATAAGTCTTTTTGAGTTTTTGCTTCCTTAGTGGGTACCACTTCTATCTTACCAGGTCTTCCGCCAGCATGGTATTCAAGGGCTTGTTCTCTTCTTAGGTTTTCTTTATTAGTAGTATCTGCCATGTAATATTTTTAAAACGAATGTTAGTTTATAAGTTCCACAAAGCTAAGGAAATTATTAAATTGGCTATTCAGCGTGTAATTGCACCCCTAACCAAGCCATCATACCTACGCCTTGCTCAATTGCAGCTTCATCTATATTAAAATGGGGTGTATGTACATTATGTACAATACCCGCTGATTCATTTCTAACGCCTAATCGGAAAAAACAGCCAGGTATCACCTGCGAATAGTAACCAAAATCTTCGGCGCCCATTCTTTTTTCCGTTTCTTCTACATTTTCTTTACCCATGTACTGGTCTGCCAATTTCCACGCAGCTTCTGTAATCATAGGCTCGTTGTCCACCGTCGGATACCCTACATCCACTCTAAAATCAATCTCGGCACCCGTTGCTATCGCTAAGCCCTTCGCTTGCTGTAACATCAATTCATGTGCTTTAAATCGCCAAACTTCATCCATGGCTCTAAAAGTGCCCATCAATTTAACTTCACTAGGAATCACATTGGTGGTGTTACCCCCATGAATAGAACAGATAGATAACACAGAAGGATTTTGCGGATTTCTATTTCTAGAAATAATTGTTTGTAAACTTTGAATCAATTGTGCTGCTACTAAAATTGTATCCACCGTTTGGTGTGGTGTAGCGGCATGTCCTCCTGGACCCTTAATGCTAATATATAGTTCATCGGCGCTCGCCATTACACGCCCTTTTCTAAAACTCAATTTTCCTTCGTTCAATCCTGGATGTACATGCAATCCAATTATGCCTTGTGGCCTAGGATTTTCCAATGCGCCATCTCGAATCATATAACTTGCACCACCTGGATTTTTTTCTTCTCCCGGTTGAAATAATAATTTAATCGTTCCTTCAAACTCGTTTCTTAAAGTCCATAATATTTTTGCTGCACCTAATAAGATAGTAGTGTGTACATCATGTCCACAGGCATGCATCACACCTTCGTTGTTCGATTTATAATCAATCTTATTTTCTTCTATAATTGGCAAAGCATCCATATCTGCACGCAATGCAATGACACGCTTTGTTGGATTTTTTCCTTCAATGATACCCAACACCCCCGTAGTGGCGATCACTGAAAATGGAATACCAATAGCTGTCAATTGTACTTGAACGTATTTACTAGTTTCAAATTCTTGATAACTCAATTCCGGATGCGCATGCAAATGTCTTCTTGTAGCAATATTTTCTGCTTGATGTTCTGCCGCTAAGGTTTTGATTTTATCGAGTAACATGGCTTAGTAATTTGTTTTTGTTTGGTCTATTTGCGCCCCTGTAACAATAGCTACTCCTGCACTACAACCAATCCTTGTAGCACCAGCTTCAATCATTACTTTAGTAGTTGCGTAATCCCTGATACCACCGGAAGCTTTTATCTGCACATTTTCTGGTAAATATTTTCTAAATAATTTTACCGCTTCAATACTGGCGCCTTTTTCTGCATAGCCGGTAGATGTTTTTAAATAATCTATTCCTGCAATGCCATAAATGTCACAACATTTTATAATCTCCTCGTCTGTTAACAGGCCGGATTCAATAATAATCTTTACAATTTTTCCTTTTGAACGAATCACAGGCATGATATGGTTAATCTCATCGGCGATCGCCATCCAGTCACCGTTTTTAATAGCAGAGATATTGGCTACCACATCTAATTCATCTGCCCCATCCACCATTGCTAAAATAATTTCTGCAATTTTAGCTTCAGTAGCACTATAGCCAAAAGGAAAGCCAATAACCGTAGCCACTTTTACAGTGGAACCTGCCGTTAACTCCTTTGCTAATTTTACAAAATTAGGTGGCACACAAACTGCCGCAAAGGCATATGTTGTTGCTTCCTTACATAGTTTCTGTATATCTGCAACCAAACAAGTTGGCTTCAAAATAGTATGGTCGATGTATTGATTGACTGGCAACATAAATTATTTTTTAAGCAATATCCCTACCGTGACAAGCTTTGTATTTTTTCCCACTTCCACAAGGACAAGGATCATTACGGCCAATCTTTGGACCAACCGTGATCGGCGCTTGTTTTGGAGTAGATGGATCGTGGTATTCATTTTCAGTTGGCGTTCCGTCTTCCGTTCTGTTTGCGCTTAATTTACTTAAGTCGGTTTTTTGTTGACGTCCTTCTTTTACTTCTGTCGCCTCTGTTGGGATATGTGCATGACATAAAAACTGAACCATCTTATGATTGATCTCTACGTCCATTTTTCTAAACAATTCAAAAGCTTCCATTTTATAAATCACCAATGGATCTTTTTGCTCATAAGTAGCCGTTTGTACCGATTGTTTTAAATCATCCATTGCACGTAAATGCTCCTTCCATGCATCGTCAATTAAACTCAA
>JBILQZ010000053.1:0-9637 GCA_044372935.1 Sediminibacterium sp.
AAGAGATAAAACGGTAGTATATAATATTTACGCCGAGGTTACAAAGAATCTTGAAATGGCTAGAATGTCTTTAGTGAGTCAAACGCCTATTATTCAATTACTAGATCAACCCAAGTATCCATTAATTGACCAACGTAAGTCCTTTGTTTTTTTAATAGGTATAGGTTTATTAGTTGGCTTATTTATTGGATTAATGCTTTCTGTTTATACATATACAGATAAATAATGCAGCGTATTTTTTTACTCCGTGCTTATGGCGATTTTGTGATTGCCATTCAAGCCATCGCCAAAAGCGATAAAAAAATACAGATAGTAGCTTCCGACCATTTTGCGCCACTATACCGTGCACTCCTAGCTGCTGGAGCCGTCCCCTCTTTATCCATTGAATTTATTGCATTGGGTATCCAAAATGGACAACTCAATTTTTTTACCAACAAGAACCTGCTTTCTTGGGCTACTTGGAAACAATTAAGGTTACTAAAAGCCTATGTCAAATCCAATCCAAATCATTTAGGTATAGATTATATAGAACAAGATATACGTAGAACAACTTTGAATGTGATTGTGGGTCATAAATTTAAGGCGGTTGTGCCTGCTGGCGAAAATGTGTATCAAGCTTACGCTCATTGGTTGAAACTAGATCATCAACCGCTAATAGATGAAATAAATCAACAGCAATCAATAAATGATGTCTTGGCGATACCAGATGCTCGACTTCAAAAAAGAGTCATTCAGCCTACATTATTGGCTGCGTTAAATAAATACACGCATGGTAATGGGTTGGAATTAAAAATTGCAAGATTTAATGATACAATAGATCCTACTGATTTGGTCTATCATAATTTTGATCAATTGATTCAGTATATGTTTTCCGCTGATTTTATCATTTGTACAGATAGCCTTCCTGCGCATTTGGCTTATCTATTAAAGAAGCCACATTATATTTTTTATCCTAAGCTAGGCATGAAAAACTTTTTTACGCCTTATGCAATTGTCAATAATAGGATTGGTCATTTTGAACAAACAGATTTTAGATTTTTAAACAATGACATTGAATCCTAAGCCGATACCCGCATTTATGCTATACTCTCAAAGAGAGCAAGCCAGACTACCTCAGGTGCGTTTAATTCAAGATGCAATTGAAAATCTTGAATTGATTGAAGCGGTTTATCCAAAGTATACCCATGTTCCTTTTTTAAATAAATTGATCGAATTATCAAAGCATAGAACTGGAAAAGCCCTGTTAACCAATGAAATTGGTGTCTTGCTAGGACATAGAATTATTTGGAGGCGTATTTTAAAAGAAGCGAATTCAGATACAGAACATTTTATGATTTTTGAATCAGATAGCAAGATTAATGACATTCAAATATTTAAAACAAATTTCCATCAATACACCAGACCTTACGATTTGTTTTTTTGGGGCGCATGGGATGGGCATGCTAGAATTAAAAAATCGACTATTCAATTTGAGGAAGGCGTTTTCAAAATTGGCGAGCCTCTCATCAAATCAGTTTATTGTACTTATGGGTATTCCTTAAATAAAAAAGCTGCTGCTCTATTGCTTAGATCCACCAATAAAATTGCATATCCCGTAGATATTTTTAAAAAATACATTCCACAAGGAAGCCTAAAGCTTGGTGCCGCAAGGCCTGAGATTGTGTCTGCTTGGTACAATACCCCAAGTACCATTAGAAAAGAGGGGATATCCAAAAAAATAATGAATTGGTGTATTATTCAAATCTTCGATCTACGAAATCGCATTCAAGCTTTATTTAGTTAAAACAACTTAATTTGTACCATGGCTGCTCTAACAAAATCATTAATCGTTGTTACTTGGGATGGGAAATCCCAGCCATTAAACCATATTTTATTTGATGGAATGCCCGCATTTGACTGGTTGGTATTTGATTATAGTGGCAAAGCAGATCCAAGTCAACTCTCTGCCATTGCGCCTGCACATTTTTTAACTGTGGCTACTGAATGTAAGGGACAAATCATTAATGCCTTGTATGCCTACCTTAAACCACTTAATGCTGATGTAAACTATCAATACATTGGTATCTTTGATGACGACCAATTCATTAGTACAACAGATATTAATAAATTATTGTTCATAGCCAACCTTGAACAGTTGGATGTTTTTCAGCCTAGTATCACTCACGATAGTTATTACGACAACCGTCAGTTTATTCATAAACCAGGCTATCAGGTATTAGCGACAGATTGGGTAGAAGTGATGTGCCCATTTTATCGAATGGACATTTTTAATGCTTTTGCACTGCATTGTATTGATAATATATCTGGAACAGGATTGGATGTCTATTTAGTCCCAACCATCCAATATTTGATGGGTAAGACGCATACGGCTGTAGTACATGCAGTGCAAGTCAAACATACCCGTCCTGTTAGAACGGGTGCAAGGGTGTTTTCAAATGGGAAAACATCAGTGCAAGAAATTCAGCTCATGAAAGCCCTTAGCAAGACTTTATTACTTCAAAAAAATACTGCATCAGAAGATAGCCCAGCTTTTCAAAAAATACTTCAAATTTTGAATAAAGAAAGTAAAGGGGACATCACCATAGTAGATAAGTTGGGTAGAATTATACCACTCTTTAAAAATATCTACCGAATGATGGTAGATGCGAGTTACCGCTAATTGATGCAAACAAGTAAAAACATATTTTACAATGTACTTCTGGCAATCTCCCAGGTGCTTTTTCCATTAGTAACATTCCCTTATTTAGCAAGAACACTTGGTCCTGAACACATTGGTTTAATCAATTTTTCTGAGAGTTTTGCTAAATATTTTGTTGTTTTAGCTGCTTTAGGAATCCCGGTTTATGGAGTTCGTGAAATTGCTAAATTTGCAAATAGCAAATTAGAAAGGTCTAATCTTTTTTTGGAAATCTTTGGTATCAATTTATTATGCACTATTTTTTTTAGCCTAATCTTTTATGCATGTATATTAATTTTTCCAGCTCTTCAAGAACATATAACCTTATTTAAATGGGCACTACTTTATTTTGTCCTTCAAATTTTTAATCTTGAGTGGTTTTTTAGTGGTCTTGGAGAATTTAAATTTATAGCATTAAGGTCCTTTTTTATTCGCTTATTATTTATTTTATTTGTTTTTATTTTTATCCAATCTAAATGGGACTACTTAAAATATATGCAAATGCAAGTGGCGCTTTCATTTATTTTAGGAATCATCAATTTCATTCGAATTAGTAAACTCATCAATTTCAACCAACAGATATTTTCACAACTAAATTTCAAAAAACATCTAAAACCTTTATTTTATTTGTTTTTGACTATTTTCTCTATAAGTGTTTACTTTTCATTTGACACCATTTTACTAGGATTTTTAGCAGATAATGAAAGTGTTGGTTATTATTCTACCGCACTTAAATTAAATAGATTAGTGATCGCTGTTTTGAGTGCTATATCTGCAGCTATGTTTCCATCTATAATGAATTATTTTCAAAATAATAATTTAGATAAGTTCAATGAATTAATTAAAGACTGCTTCTTTTTATTAGTTAGTTTATCTTTACCAATTGTAGTAATATTTATGGGCTGTGCTCCAGAAATAATTGAAATCTTATTTGGCAATAATTTCACAAGAGCAATCGTGCCCCTACAGATTACTACACCATTAATTTGTATTGTAAGTATGTCCACGATATTTGGGTTTCAGGTATTAAGTGCTTTGGGTAAAGACAAACAAATTTTATATGCTGCCCTATATGGGATGTCCATTAGTATTGTGCTTTCTTTATTATTAGTCCCAGCATTTAAAGAAATTGGAACATCCATGTCTGCGCTCATTACAGAATTAGTAGTTTGTATGGCATTTATTTATTATTCGTTCAAGTATTATCCAATGCCAGCCCTTTTTCCTATTTTTTTACAACAGATCAAACAGTTATTTCCCTATTTAATTATTTTGATTATTGGCAAGTATTTGATTGGCTTCATAATGCTAAGAATGGTTTTTATAGTACTCCTTTCTTTTTTGTGGTTTTCTTTTTATCATTTATATATTAACACGGATAATTTCTACGCAAAACAACTGTACAAATATTTTCCATTAACATGATGCTGATTGTATGATTTCAATTATTATTTGCGGCAGAGCAAAAGAGATAAATTCAAATTTATTTGATAATATAAAGACAACAATCGGCGCCCCCTTTGAACTGATTTATATTGACAATAGTAAGCAAGTTTTTGATCTATTCGCAGCCTATAACAAAGGCGTTATGGATGCTAAGTATGAACATATTTGCTTTATGCACGATGATATTACTTATATAACAGAGAATTGGGGTAGATTAGTAATTGATAAATTTTCTTCAACAGAAATTGGTGCAATTGGGGTTGCAGGAACACCCTATGCAAGTTATTTCCCCGGTACATGGTGGGCCTCCACTTTAGTTGCACAAAATATTGTCCAAGAAAATAAGCAATCGACCATCTATTATGGCGGTTCCAAGCTAAATAAAACTATGGAACCTGTCATTTTATTAGATGGTGTTTGGTTTTGTATACGAAAATCCTTATTTAAACAGATTCAATTTGATCAAGTAAACTATCAAGGATTTCACATGTATGACATGGACATTTCAATGCAGGTTTTTGAAAAAGGGTATAAACTATTTTGCGTATACGATATTCTACTTGAACATAAATCAATCGGTGATTTAAATAAAAATTGGATTAAAAATAGAATTCAATTTTATAAAAAGTGGAGAAATAAACTACCTATATCTATACATCCTCTTTCTTTGTTCGATAAATTAAATATGGAACTTAAAAATTTATATTCCTTTATTAAAATATTATTAAAAAAATGACAAGATTTCGCATTTTAACACTTCTGTTTATTTTTTTATATCAATTTGCTTTTTCGCAAAATCCAGTTCCAATAGGTTTTATAGGAATAGAGGAACAAATTAGAAATTTACAATTATTGAATAAATTTGATTCAAGTGCCTCCTTTTTAAATCGTCCGATCTATACAACTCAACTCACTTCATTCGATCAATTATTGAGTACAATTGATTCAAAATTAAAGTATCAGTCACCCCAAATTCAAACTTGGAGATTAAATCTTAAGTTACTGCCAGTTAGTATCACTCAGAAAATGAATACCAATAGGCCATATGGTTGGAATGATCAAACACTCGGATTAACAAAAGGTTATCAATCTCTTTTGACAACTGGTGTTTATGCTAATCTTGGTATTTTCCATGCACAATATCAACCTGAATTGACGCATTATTCTAGTGGACCTTTCCCCAAAAAGACAAAACTACTTCCTGGTCAATCATTTATTGGTATCAAATATGCTAAATTATCTTTAGGTGTTTCTTCAGAAAACCTCTGGTGGGGACCTGGTAGATATGCTTCTTTATTAATGAGTAATAATGCGCAAGGTTTTGAACACCTTAGATTGAATACTTACAAACCAATAAACATTGGCATTGGGCAGATTGAATTTGCTCTTGTTTTGGGACGTATGACAAGAGATATTGACTTAGGTTTTGAAAATAATGCACTTCAAAAAAGAGGTTTCAATCAGAGTCAACCGTCTACAAGACAGTATAATGGACTAAATGTTGTTTTTCAGCCTAAAGTATTAAAAAATATTTTTATTGGAATTAACCGTTCCTTTCAAAATTATGAACTGTCTAAAATCTCTTACAAAGCTGATTTTAAATCCTATTTACCTGTGTTGAATGAGTTATTTAAAAACAACTATTCGGATGACACACTTAATAAAGACCAAATATTAAGTTTCTTTACAAGATGGCTTTTCCCTAAAGCCAATGCAGAAATCTACTTTGAATCAGGCTACAATGATGCTAAAACTAACATGAGGGATTTATTGATAAATACGACACATTCTAGTGCTTATACATTTGGTTTTAAAAAATTACACACATTAACAGATACAAAATTTTTAGACCTTGGTTTTGAAGCAACAAAAATGTCACAATCTCCAAGCTATCTTCAAAGATCTGCTGGAAACTGGTATGAACATAGTCAAGTTCAAGAAGGTTTTACAAATAACAATCAAATAATGGGTGTCGGCTCTGGTCAGGGGAACGATTTGCAAACCATCACTTTAAATTTGAGAGAAGGTTTTAATACCATTGGCTTTAAATTTCAACATATAGCTAATAAGCCTTATTTGGAGACGAATGAAAATGCTGTTCAATTAAGAAATACAAAATGGAATGATTATGTATTTGGAATTAATTGGGGGCAGAGATATCATAAAATAATCATCAATGCTAATTTGGAATGGGTCAAGGCTAATAATTATAATTGGGTGAGTGGTGCGCGTCAAAACAACTTGCATGCCTTTATAAACACAATATTTTTATGGTAAGAATTTTACTATTTATTTGTTTTTACTTCTTATCAATTTCAGCAATAGCTCAAATTGCTTTGTTAGACGAGATCAGTCAACTTGATCAAGAAAGAGATAAACAGCTACTTCATGACAAATATAAAAATACATCCTTCTTAGTTCGTTCCACTAGTGACATGCTGAAAATACAACCTAAAAAGCAAGTAAAAATTTGGAAAAATATTACCTGGGACGGTATTGATGTAAATTATACCATTCAATCTAATAGCATAAATCCATCTGGCTTTAACGATGGTAATTTGTTTCCAAGTATTGGCAGTCAAAACAGAGTAGGAGTTCGTTCAAGATTTATAAAAGCCAATTTTGAATTAAACATTCAGCCAGAATTTGTTTCAGCAAGAAATATTAATCCACCTGTTTTTCTTGGTTATAAACAAGATGGCAATTATTGGGCTAGGTACTATTTACATATTCAAAATAATATAGACTACTATACTCAGTATGGGAGAAAACCAATTACTGCTTTATTCCCAGGGCAATCATTTATTGCATATCATTCTAAACATTTTACAGTTGGCATTTCTTCAGAAAATCAATGGTGGGGTTCAGGGGTAAGAAATAGTCTAATGATGACAAATAACGCAGCTGGTTTTTACCATGGCTATATCAAAACGAATAAACCCATAGAGACTAAATGGGGCAGCTTTGAAGGGAAGGCAATGGTAGGTCAATTAGATGCACCACAATACCCACCTACAGAAGATAGCCTAATGCGTACAATTTGGGCTGGAGGCATTGTTAAAAAAAATAATTCTTTACGTCATTTAGAAGGTTTTACGATTCAATGGCAACCTAAATGGATTCCTAATTTGTATGTCGGGTATACATATCTTACACAGAGTTATATTTTGAATAGAAATATTGTAGGTAAAAAAATGGGATTATTAAGTAACGATAGACCTAAACAACAGTTAGGCGCTTTTGTATTTAGATTTGTTTTGCCTAATGACCATGCTGAATTTTATGCTGAAATTGGGCAACCAAACCAAGCAGTGAGTCCGTGGCGTTTTTTTGGCGATTCTGTTAGAACTGGTTTTGTAGTTGGGGCAAGAAAATTATTTCCGATGGGTAATAAAGGTGCTTACCTTAAGTTATACTCAGAGTTTACGCAATTACAATTAATGAATCCTGCTTTAGTAATAAATCTAGCCGATCCTTTTGGTGGTCCCATGGTAACTAGTTGGTATACAAGTAATAAAATTCGTCAAGGATACACACATCAAGGTCAAATGTTAGGTGCTTCAATCGGTCCAGGTTCAAATAGTCAGACAGTTGGGTTAAGTTGGCATAAAGGCAAAAATAAAATCGGGTTGTTTATGGAAAGGGTAGCCAATAACAATGATTTTTATACCTATCAATATTATGGTAGTACTTACTACAATAGATATTATATTAATATCAATAAAGGATTCGAACTTCAATATCAAGTAAATAACAAAATCTTATTGGCTGCTTCTGCTCTACAAACCAATGCTATAAATTACAGATGGGTTAGAGAAGAATTACCTAATATATCTTTTTCAGAATCATCTCCAATTTCTGATAGATTAAATCTCCTAATTAACTTCTCTTTAAAATATAGTTTGTATGCTGGCCGCTAAGCGTGTTTATTTAAACTTTTATTTTTTCGTCATGGCTTGCTATGTCTTTTTTAACAAAGGGGTAGCCTATAGTTTTTTGGTGGAAGCGGTTTGGTTATTAGGCTTAGTATTGATTTTTTTATCTCGCCGTTCTTATGAATTTGCATGGGACTTACGTGCAAAGCTATTAGTGTTTTTTTTGATTCTTGGTATTATTTATATCCCAATTGGATTAAGGGGTTACCCATTTATAGATGTGATTAGAGACAGTTTTGTATTTCAATACGGCTGGTTTGTCTTCATTGTTTTTTTGTTTAAAGACTTACAGGAATTAGTATGGAAAAAAATCATTGCTATCTATTCTTGGTTTCCTGTTTTTGGTTTACTCAACTTTTTTTTACAAAATTTTGTAGAAAATTCTGATCGCTTCAAACCATTTGGCGACATATCATTCGTATTGTACAAGTATGGAGATATGGGGGTGCACTTATTAATCAGCTCTTTGGTGTTATTGGTCTTCCAACAAAAAAGGTCTATTCGCTTTCAGGCGGTGATGGCCATCTTGATTTTATTCAACTTGCTCATTTTAACTGCATATAGTAGATCAGGTATGTTGGCCTATGTATTGGGGGTACTTGTGTATATTGTATTATCCAATGAAGCCTATATAAGAACAAGGGTAAAACAATACACAAAATATTTACCTATATTATTAATGATTGTAGTGCCTATTTATGCCTCTATTAAAGTGCAGGAGAATTTTCAGGGTCGTAAAGTGGGTATAGAACAAGTCACACAGAACGTTGGATCCTTTGTAGGGGCTAGTAAAGATGCTAATTTAGAAGACAATAAATTATGGCGTTTAGTATGGTGGGCTAAAATTTTGGATTATAGTTTTTCGCCGTCATACTTTTTCCAAGGTAAGGGTCTAGGGATGAGTTTGTCAGAAACAGACGAAGTAGCTTCCGATGTTGAGGAAGTTCGCTCTCCGCATAATTTTCATTTAACGGTGATGGCTCGTTTTGGCGTACCTATTTTTACGCTTTGGCTATTTTGGTTATTCCTTTTGTACAAGCCCATGTTTAAAAAACAACTTAATGCAAAAACATTGATGATCTCAACAGTACTTTTAGCATTTATTGTTAACGCAAGTTTTGATGTATTCTTGGAAGGACCAATGGGCGCTTTCCCTTTTTGGACCTGGGTGGGTTTATTGTTGATGACGCAGGCCTTTCCATCAAATGATTCTGAACAACCGAGAACTGATAGCAATAAATAATGCATGCTAAAGTAAACATATTAGGTACCCATATCAATTCTATCCGCAATAAGGAGTTTTTGGAGGCATTAGAACAACTGATTTTGAATTGGAGATCTAATCCATCTATTACAATAGGAACTACTCAGGTATGTATCACGCCTACTAATTCTATTTTGGCGGCGCGTAAACAACCAAAAGTACAAGCTATATATAATGCAGCAGAATGGGTGATCTGTGATGGGGTTCCCGTGAAATGGGCTGCTGGTTTTTTAGGCACACCCATTGTGGAACGAATCACTGGTTTGGATTTATTGCCTGATTTAATTCAGCTGTCGCATCAAAAAAACTTTAGTG
>JBILQZ010000054.1:0-9596 GCA_044372935.1 Sediminibacterium sp.
CCCATACCCATTAAATTCTGGTAAAAGAAATCTGCCATCTCATCTACCATCATGTCTTTGGTCCATAAATCGATGCGTAAGGCGGTTTTATCTGTCGGATCCCAAAAAGTCAACATCATCGCTCTTGCTGCTTGGGCCTCTTGCGCTGTACTATCTGTTGCCGACCAATCAATGGATTGTGGAATTTTTTGATCGTCTAATTGAATTTTTACCTGAATAGAAGATTCATGCATAGCTTAAAATTGAGCTACAAAAATACAATAATATTAGTGAATAAGTCCAGCCTAAGCCAAGTCCCTTGGCCATACGATGGTTGCAACCTGTTGAAAACGAAGTATTTCAGCTTGTATGGCATTTTGTATTTCTACCCCCTTAGCTGCGCGGTACATTTCGTCTTTATAGTAAAGCTTAATATTATTAGCTAAAAGATCTGGTTGCAAAAAGTCAAAGTATTCCCCAGCCGCCGCTAGTTTGGGCAAAACGAATTCAGGACCAGTGGGTTCATGGTGCATTAAAAATGGAATTTGATAGCGCATGGTATAAGTCAAGCATTGAAAGCGATGGCTATTCATTGCCGTAAAAATAGTAAGGTAGGCCGCTGCTATCCATTCTAATTTAAAATTGGACATCGTAACCAGTTCAACTGCGTCTCTATACTTATAGCCTAACAATAAAGTAGCCGCATTTTGTTTTGCTTCTTCGGAGTCTACTACCAACACCAAGGACATGGTACTCAATTGCCATTTTTTAAAAACAGAAAATGCTTTTACAATGGGTTTAATATCCTGCACTTCCACAAAAGCAAGCAGGTATTGATTTCCATCGGTTAACGCAGACCTTACAGGGGCCAATTGCGACCATTCAAAATTGGGCAAAGCTGCTTTTTCTAGCGCTACCCTTTTTGACCCAATCCTATTTTGCGCATGCCATTCATCCAAAGCAATTACTTTTTGGGCAGCATCGATCGTCTTATGATAACGTTTTGAACTTAGCCAATTTTTGAACCAATTAAATTGTCCAGTCTTCTGTGGCAAAGTCAAAGGAATAAAAAAAGAAGGGATGTTTTTTGCCCAAGCAGCAATAGGACCAAAATGAATTAAGACTTTGCTTTCATTTACAGAAAGCACCTTCTCCACTTCATTTGGATGCACCCACTCCGCACCAATAGCTTCTTCTGGTTGAGGCAAAGCGCTTACGATATAGATGGAATGCTGTCCCATACCTATTAGATCCAATACTATTGGCTCTAATAAATTAGGGCTTGCCCCATACAAATCGTCTAATTGTATAAAAACGCGCATACGCAAAATTACTACATACTTAACAATTTATCCACCAATCATTTAGGAGGGCTAGTTCGTCTAAATTGTATCCTACCTTTGATTTATGGCGGAACCATTAAAGCAATTAGATTTATTTGGCATGGAGACAAGCGCTCCAGTGCATATTGCTGCGCCAAAACAAGCCAAAAGCATTAAGCAAAAAAAATCCCTTCCACAATATCGTAAGCCAGCTTATCAACCAGCAACAACGGTAGAACAAGTGATGGCTGAACCTGTACAAGAAATTCAAAGTGCCCATTTGGTGGAACCAACTGATGCGGCATTGCCTTCTGTTTCTAGAACACCGATGGCTTATGTAAATCGAAATATTTTACACAAGAGGGGAAGAAAAGCGTTTGCAGACATGGATCAAGAAATTGATAAGATCAATGTACCAGACCATGCTGCCTTAGCAAAAAAATTATACTACCCCATTGGAGAAGTGGCAGGATGGTTTAATGTAAATACTTCTTTGATTCGTTACTGGGAAAAAGAATTCAAACAATTGCAACCGCGCAAAACTAGAAAAGGAGATCGATTGTTTCGTGCACAGGATATTGAATTCTTAAAGCAAATCTATTATCTACTAAGAGAAAAGAAATACTCGATTGATGGTGCAAAAACTTATTTGAAAAATAATAAAGAAAAAGCCAACAAAGATTTATCTCTATTGACTAATTTAAAAGATATCAGGAACTTTTTAGTATCCTTGAAAGCAAGTTTATAATTTATCCTTTTTCTGAAAATTGTATTTGATGTGCATTCGCATACTCAATAGCTGCAAGGTTTAGACGCTCTCTAATCATTTGAAACGCTTCTATCTCCATAGCCATCGTTACCAAACATTCTATGTGCAACGCATGAAATTGTTTGCCTGATTCTGCAATAAAAACACTGAAACTATTCACCCCTTCTTGAGCGCTTAAAACTGTACGCATATGTGCTGCAAAATCGGCCATTGCTTTTGCAGAAGTCTGCACACTTAATTGCAAATCCATTTCTATTTTTCGCTCCGATCTTAAAGAAATATTATCTACAATTGAATCGACCATTTGTTTGTTGGGTACAGAGATATATGTTTTTTCTTGGGTGCGAATACGTGTACTTCTTAAACCAATTTTTTCGATCGTGCCCGTAAAACCACTTACTTTAACATGATCTCCAATCGTAAAAGGTTTATCAAAAAAGATGATGAAAGAGGCAATGATATTTTCTAAACTTTCTCTAGTAGATAAAGCAATTGCAGCACCTACGATGCTTAAGCTGGTGACTAAATTGCCAATACTTTCGTTGAACACATACCTCAACACCATTAATATGCCAATGATATAGATAATCACTTTAAAGAAATCTCTAAAGAACAATACCAATTGATCATCTGATTGATCTGCAGTAAGTCTCGCTTTATTTTCTAATATAATACTGATGAATTCTAAGGTCCTTAAACTTACGCGTATCAATAAAACAATAAAGACGAATTTAATTCCTGACTCTATAAACTGCTGTGCGCTTAGTTTAAAGAGGGTGATGTCCCATGCTGCTGGAAACTTCAATTCGTATAGGGCAACAATAGCCACCAGGAACAATAAAAATTGTTCAATGGGCACAAGTAAGCGATGCACATGGCTTTTTCTTAAATCTGAATGGTTCTTTTTGTCCACCCAAGTATAAATTAAGCTTGCAAAAAAACGAGAGATAAGTCTTTTTAAAAGTAAAGTCACCACTAACACACCAGCTATAAATAGATAACTGCGTATGGAATTACTTAATATTTGTTGGTCTAAGTTCATAATGTATTAGGCTTCATCCCAAGTTAATAATTGCATCTCGTTGCCATCAAATACAGCATAGGTATTGAGGCGAATCCAATCTCCCAAATTGATATAACGACTTTTCTCATTGATTGTATAATCAATTGCAAAATGACGATGGCCAAAAACAAAATAATCCACGTCCATTGTCTTTGCTTTCTCTTTGGTATATAGTATCAACCACTCCTTGTCTTCTCCTAAAAATATTTCGTCTGCATCACCTGTTTTAGCACGACTTTTTTGACTAAAATAATTGGCCAATTGAATACCTGCATCTGGATGTAACCATCTAAACAACCATTGACAAACAGGATTGGTAAATATTTTCTTTAAACGTTTGTAGCCTTTGTCCCCAGGGCCTAAGCCGTCGCCATGTCCAATTAAAAATTGCTTATTGTTAAGGGTAAATTGTTGTGGTTCAAAATACACCTTCGCATTTAATTCTTTGGATAAATAATCATTCATCCACAAATCATGGTTCCCCGTAAAAATATGTAATTCAATACCTTCGTCAGCCATTTGAGCGAGGGTACCCAATAAACGTACAAATCCTTTTGGCACGACCGTTTTGTATTCAAACCAAAAATCAAAAATGTCCCCTACTATAAAAACCACACCAGCATCTTTACGAGCAGCTTGTAAAAAGCGCACCAAACGGTCTTCTCTTTTTCTACTCTCTACCTCATTAGGCGCGCCTAAATGAAAATCAGAAAGGAAGTATACTTTTTTACCATTTGCCAATACCATGTGGGAGGGTTGATTTGATGAAAAGGGCTAGACGATTGTATTATCAATTAAAAAACAATAGACTTCTTTTGGACCATGCACCCCTACTACTAAAGTCTTTTCAATATCCGCAGTTCTACTTGGTCCAGTCGCAAAACTGATCATAGAAGGCATACCTTCTGGATTGTCTTTGAATTTTAATAAGCTATCTGAAATATCGTACACCAATTGATCTGCATAAGCAACGCAAATATGAATAGGGGCATACACACTTGAAGTTCTACCACTTAATTCTTTACTACTTAATACAATGGTGCCCGTTCTTGCAACTAAATGCGTACATAAGGTAATCGCTGCATCACATGTTGCAAGATCATCGGTTGTGACAGGATCAAATTTTAAAGCCAGCATCTTATCCAACCATGCTGTCTCTATGGAGTAAACATGATTCCAACCCTTTGTAATGATGAGTGCATTTAATTGAGCAATTAATTCTTGCTCATCGGCGCAGTAAACAAATTTGCCCAAGAGTTCTGTAAACTTTTGAGCAAACTCAATCGCCATTTCTTTTTCGGTAGGAATAAAGATAGGCGTATCCATTACTTGATCTGGAAAAGGAACAGGCACTGGATCTTTCAATGCCTGTTTTATCTTTTGTAATATCTTATGTCTTGCGCCTTGTGATTCCATGGACCAATTATTCGTTATGATCAGTTGCATCTGCAGCGTGAATCGTTGCATTTGCATTTTCAATGACGTCATCAGATTGATCTGCTGGAGTGACTACTGTCGTTTCAGTAGGTGCAAACTGATCATTCGCATCTGCAGTTACCGTCGTTTCTTCCAAAATCTTTTTTTCTTCGAAAGGACGATCTCCAATTAATTCTTCTACATCTGACTTATGCAATACTTCTCTAGTTAATAAAGCTTGTGCTAATTTCTCTACTTCTGCTTTACGAGATTGCAATAAATCTAATGTTCTATGGTAAGCGGCGTCAATCATTTTACGTACTTCCTCGTCGATGATCTTTCCGGTTTCCTCACTGAAAGGTTTTTGGAAAGTATTTTCTTGTGCAGGATCGTAAAAACTTACGTTACCAATTTTTTCGTTCATACCATAAGTGGTTACCATAGAGTAAGCCATCTTAGTAATTTGTTGTAAATCATTAGAAGCGCCTGTAGAGATTTTACCAAAGAAAATTTGCTCTGCAGCACGTCCACCTAGAGTCATACACATTTGATCTGTTAATTGCTCAATGGTATATAAGTATTGTTCCTTTGGCGTGTATTGCGCATACCCTAATGCAGCGGTACCTCTTGGCACAATCGTCACTTTCAACAATGGATAAGCGTGTTCTAAGAACCAACCACAAATAGCATGACCTGCTTCATGGTAGGCAATTACTTCTTTTTCTTCTTTAGAAATGATTTTATTCTTTTTCTCTAATCCACCAATCACTCTATCAATCGCATCTTGGAAATCTTTCATCTCTACACCAGACTTTCCTTTACGCGCAGCAATCAATGCAGCTTCGTTACAAACATTCGCGATATCCGCACCGGCAAAACCTGGTGTTTGCTCCGCTAATTTATGTACGTCTAAACTTTCAGAAACCTTGATAGGTCCTAAATGCACTTTAAATATTTCTTCACGACCTTTCACATCCGGACGATCAATTGAAATCTGACGATCAAAACGACCTGGTCTTAATAAAGCGGCGTCCAATACATCTGGACGGTTGGTTGCAGCAAGGATGATAATGCCCGTGTCTCCACCAAAGCCATCCATCTCCACCAACAACTGATTCAAAGTATTCTCACGCTCGTCATTACTCATCATGGCGTTTTTACCACGTGCACGACCAATCGCATCAATCTCATCTATAAAAATAATACAAGGTGCTTTTTCTCTAGCTTGCTTGAATAAATCACGCACACGACTTGCTCCAACACCCACAAACATTTCCACAAAGTCAGAACCACTTAAGCTAAAGAAAGGAACTTGCGCCTCTCCTGCCATCGCTTTAGCTAATAAAGTTTTACCTGTTCCTGGAGGGCCAATTAACAAAGCACCCTTCGGAATCTTACCGCCCAATGCAGTATACTTTTTAGGTTGCTTTAAGAAATCTACAATCTCCATCACTTCTTCTTTCGCTTCTTCTAAACCTGCTACATCTGCAAAAGTAATATTGACTTTAGTGCCGCCTTTTTCAAATAAAGTGGCTTTAGATTTTCCAACATTGAAAATGCCGCCAGGACCGCCGCCGCTTCCACCAGCGCCACCGCCCATTTTACGCATCATCAATACCCAAATCACTACAATGATCAACATGGTAAAAATAGTGTTGGCAATTGGACCAAACCATTCACCTTCCTTAATTGTATTTTGAGGTACTTCTTGAATGCCTTTTTGTTCGTAGAACTTTTGTAAACGTTCGTTGAAGCTGTTCCAGTCTGTTACACTAAATTCAAACAAAGGCACACCTTTCACTTTGGCCTTATCTAATTTTTTCTTGAACTTTTGAACATAGTAATCTTTATGAATACTATCTGGCTTCATGTACACTCGAACGATTTCTTTGTTTTGCACTAAATCAATACGCTCCACATCGCCTCTCACCAACATCACTTGTTTGAACTCTTGTTCTGTGGTGGTGGTTAATTCAGGAGACATTTGAAAAAAACGTGCCGAGAAAAGGGACAAAGCGATTAAACCATAAATCCAATAAATATTGAATTTTGGCATCTTAGGTCCGTCACCCAAAGGTGAATTTCTCTTTTTATTATTTTTTAAGTCTGACATAGTATTATTGCTGTTACTGCTTTTTATATAAACAAGTAGGATTGATTTTTGTTGAACTCAAGTCAAATTAATCCTGATGCGTCCACTAATCTTCGTGTAATTTAGCGTCTGCATCACTCCACAATTCCTCCAATTTGTAAAAACCACGTGCTTCAGGGTGCATAATATGAACCACCACATTGATATAATCAATGAGCAACCACTGCCCTCCTTGCTTTCCTTCTGTTTTGTAAGGAAGTTCTCCGCATTTGCTTTTTACTTCATAATCAATGAAATCCGCAATCGCCTTTAATTGAGTGGTGTTGTCAGCTTCACAAATAATGAAAAAATCTGCTGCTGCTTCATGCACTTTTTTAAGATCCAGGCTGATGATATGTTCCCCTTTTTTATCTAGAATTGCTTGAATGATTGTTTTGAAAATTTTAGAGCTACGAGTGAGTCTGGTTACCGTACTTTTTTTACGGTCATTTAAAGAAGAAAGTTGTTCCAATGCGCTTATTTTTAATGTGTTAAATCCTGTTTCTAAACTAACTTTACAAAAATAGCAATTCTTTGTCACCTGCCGCACCAATTGTCATATTAGGCGAACCGCTTATAGAACTGTCTACCATAGATAGTACCAATATTTATGCCATGGCCCAAATCAAGCAAGGATTGGCCAAGTCTGGCAGTTGTTTTCGGGCCGATTTTCAAACCAATGGAAAAGGGCAACATGGACGTGTTTGGGAGAGCACCCAAGGCCAAAACTTACTTTGTACCTATATTTTGGAATTAAAACAGTTGGATTCCACGAAAAACTGGTTGCCAACCGATCAAATTGGCTTTTCAGCAGCCATTGCACTAGGTATTCGTGCCTTTTTTGATGGATTTAGCCAAGGGGAGACCAAAATCAAGCGACCTAATGATCTTTATTGGCGTGACAGAAAGGCAGGGGGTATATTAATTGAGAATATACTCAGGGGTACCGAGTGGACCTGGGCAGTGGTTGGGATAGGGATAAATATCAATCAAACTCAATTTTCACCAACAGCCCCCAACCCGGTTTCCTTAAAACAAATTACTGGACGCGAATGGGATATCCTTTCTTTGCAGGAAGCATTAACAAAGTCATTGAATGAAAGTATTCAAGCATGGCAAATGAATGGCGATGAAAAAACAATTCAACAATTCGATCAACAAATCATTGAGCTAAGTACAAAATAAATTTGAGCTTGGTGACTAGAAATTTAATTGCAAAACATTTTATTATAATAGCGAATAACAAAGCATGAAAATAGCGTTAACACAATATTCAAAAGGAGCAGGATGTGGATGTAAGATAGCCCCAGCAGTACTTTCAGAGATATTAGCACAACATAGTGTAGGCATTAGTACACCAAAATTATTGGTGGGTAATGATACAAAAGACGATGCCGCAGTGTATCAAATTGACGACACGCATGCATTTATTAGCACCACCGATTTCTTTTTACCTATCGTAGATGATCCATTTCAATTTGGTCAAATTGCAGCAGCCAATGCCATCAGTGATGTGTATGCAATGGGCGGAAATCCTTTGTTTGCGCTTGCTGTATTGGGTTGGCCTATTGACACGATTCCTGTATCCGCTGCACAAGAAGTGATGGCGGGCGCAAGAGCGGTCTGTGCAGAAGCGGGGATTGTCATGGCAGGAGGACATAGTATTGATAGCAAAGACCCCATTTTTGGATTAGTCGTGAATGGGATGGTGGCGATTGAAAATTTAAAAAGAAACAATAGCGCCAAAGCAGGTGATATTTTATTGTTGACCAAACCATTGGGTGTGGGTATTTTAGCAACGGCGCAAAAAAAGGAATTAATCGAAGCGGCAGACCTTGAATTATTAGTGCAACAATTAACAACCTTAAATAAAGTGGGCGCTGCACTCGGAAAAATAAAAGGCGTTCATGCAATGACCGATGTAACTGGATTTGGTATTCTTGGACATTTAATAGAGATGATGGAAGGAAGTGGACTAGGCGCAACTATAAACTACAATCAGTTACCTATTTTAGATGTAGCAAGAAAATACATTGCACAAAAAGCAATTCCAGATGCAACCTACAGAAACTGGAACGCGTACAATCAGCAAGTGGCTTTTGGCACTGGCGTAAATGTGATGGAAGCATTTCAGATTTTACCCGACCCGCAAACCAATGGTGGATTATTGATAGCAGTAGCACCAGATGCATTAGAAGAGGTGCAAACAATTTTAAAAGCAGCTAGTATTGCAAACACAACACCCATAGGGGTTTGCACGGAGGCTACCGAAAAAAGAATCCAAGTAAACGCATAGATTAAGCGCGGCTTTTTATAAAAAAAGATCGCCGCTTTATAATTGAATTGAACTTATTCAAAAATCAAATGTCCTTTGTTTTTGATTTGGTCTGGAGTTAATTCAGCTACCAATTGTACGCCTTTGATATTTCGAATGGTATGTAAAATGTCTTTTACTTTTTCGTCTTCAATCCATTCACCACGAATCCACCAAATAAAATCCATGTGTTTTAATTCTGGAAGCAAATACTCTCCATCAAATTGATTGTGGTATACAAAATGTCCAATGGTGGTATTGGGCTCGTACCCTTCGTACATCGAAAAATAATAGGTTCTATTTTTACGCTTTAATGCAATTTCATGATCAGGATTAAATCGAAATTCAAAACCCATGTATTGATTTAATAAAATACAAAACTGATAATTTTTTATTGGAGCCGTAATGCCAAGAATACGAGACCCTTCAAAGTCTTGTTCGTTGATCTCGTCTTGATTTAAAATAATTTTAGCACTCACAATATAAAATAGCTTTTTTTGTAAAGAATGTGAACTGTAATTTAAAAACTTATATCGACTTTAATTTCTTCTGTACCTCTTTTATAAATTAAAAAAGTAGTATCTCCTTTTTTAAACTTAGAC
>JBILQZ010000072.1:0-8197 GCA_044372935.1 Sediminibacterium sp.
AATGCAAAGGAGTTCTTTGTTTCGACCAACCTTTAAATATTTTATTCACTACCCAATTCTTAATTGTAGCGTTACCTTGATTCATTAATAGCCTGTTCAAGGAAGCTTGTTTCCATAACTTCCAAGCAAACTCTTCTGAGTAATTACTTTCACCGGCCACAACAGAAGCTCTTCTATTTTCCAATAAAAGCTCATGTAGATTTATTTTGACAGGGCAAACTGCCGTACAATTACCACATAAACTAGACGCATAACTTAAGTGTTTATAATCGTGCATCCCTCTTAAATGAGGTGTAATCACACTTCCTATGGGTCCACTGTAGGTTGTTTCATAGGCATGCCCACCAATATTTTTATAAATTGGACAAGCATTTAAACAAGCGCCACATCGAATACAATAAAGCGCTTCTCTGCTCTTAGCATCTGCTAATAAATTGGTTCTGCCATTGTCCAACAGGATGACATACATCTCTTCTGGACCATCCAATTCATCTGCTTGTCTTGGGCCACTAATGATACTATTGTATACCGTTACTTGCTGACCCGTTCCATAGGTAGACAACAAGGGCCAAAATAAACCAAGGTCAGTCACAGAAGGAATCACTTTTTCAATGCCTACAATGACAATATGTGTTTTAGGGAATGCAGCGGAAAGCCTAGCATTTCCTTCGTTCTCTGTCAATGCAATACCACCAATATCTGATAAAATAAAATTAGCACCTGTGACACCAATTTCTGCTTGTACATATTTTTCTCTCAAATTCTTTCTTGCCACCAAGGTCATTTCCTCAGGTGTCATATTTATATCTGTGCCTAATTTTTCTGCAAATAATTTCGCTACATCCTCTTTGCTTTTATGCATCGCTGGAGTGACAATATGATAAGGCGCTTCTCCATCTAGTTGTTGTATATATTCTCCTAAATCAGTCTCCACAGATTCAACCCCAATAGATTCTAAATAAGCATTTAAATGAATTTCTTCTGTCACCATACTCTTACTCTTCACCAAGGTCTTGCATTCTTTCTCTTTGCAGATAGAACCAATGAAATCAAGGGCTTGCTCACTATCTTCTGCCCAAAAAACTTTAGCACCTCTTTTTGTAATTTCAGTTTCAAATTGAGTTAGGTATAAATCCAAATGCTCTACCGCTTCCCATTTTCTATTCTTAGCAAGTGACCTCACTTTTTCTAGATCGTTAAACTGCATTTTGCCTTTAGGCACAACTGCATTGTATTTACCAATATTAAAATTGATTTTATTTCTATGTGCTTTATCAACTGCCTTAGCACTACTTTTTTGATCAAATGAATCTGCGTAAATACTTTGCATCTTGATTTATTTTTGCGCTAAATGTTTGGCAGAAGCTTCAAGTGCCTCATAAAATTCACTGCCATACTTTCTAATAATTGATTCCTTTAAAAATACATAGGCTGGAACTTTCAATTTTTCCCCAAGACTACATGCAGCTTTACATAAATCTTCGCGAGGTTCATAGTTCATATATTCAATAGCAGGATCCGCTTTACTTTGTTGAATTTTGATTGGAAAAAGGTGACAACTAATAGGTTTTTTCCAAGAAATTTTTCCATCATTATACGCTTGTTCAAATGCGCACTTAATGACATTTTTTTCGTCCTTATAGCCATAAGCACAAATGCCGCCATTGATCGTAGGCGTTACCCATCCAAATTCTCTATCGTATAAAAATTTACCTACCGTCTCTACCTCTTTAATGCCTTGTTTCGTCATATAGGGCTTTACAATCTCGTAAAACTCTTTTACATATTCTTTTTCTTGATCTTCCAATGGCGCACCAGCATCTCCATCCTCACAACAACCACCTTTGCATTTTGTTAAATCACAAACAAATTGCTCTTCTACTACTTGGTCACTCACTAAAACATGGTCGATAATAATCATAGAAAATATATTAAAACAAAGGTATTACTAATTCATTAAGATTTCCAACGAAAGCTGCTTACAAGCTGTTTTAAGTCCTGGTAAATAAAGTCAATAACAGGTGCTAAAGAATCCGCATTGGGCGTGGTGTCAAAATAAAGCGCTCCTCTTAAAAAATGTCGACTAGAATCCGTGATAAAAAACTGATAGGGGCTGGCTACTTCCCCACCTAAGTGAAAAAATATACCCTGACTTCCTTCTGGGTTTATAAATGCAGAATCCTCAATAAAATTGGCCTTATTAGCATGGTTATTAGCAAAATTAAAGGCGTCTCGAACTAAGACTTCTAATTGCCCCTTTTGAATTGGATTATAACTGACATAAAGGGTAGCATGTAAAGATGGAAACTTTAAATTCATCCAGCCTGCTTTTTGCTGATCCTTGCCCATATACACCACATGATTGTCGACCTCAGAATAAGCGGGGATATCAAAAGTATAAGGCATGCCCACCACCCTATTGGAAAGATATTTTTTCTGTGGCAATTGTAAAGCAGGATAGCCTGTCATCTTAGGCGTATAATTAGAATTACAAGCCGTACAACAAAGGATAGCTAATAAACAAACAGCAATTGAAAATTTATACATGCTCCGTATTGCTTGAAGTGACTGGTGTAATAATAGCTTGAACTTTATGAATTCTATTTTTCTTAATTTCTAAGGCGGTAAAACTAAATTGCTTGTATTTAACCACTTGTTGTACTGCGGGAAATTCGCCTGCCAATTCTAAAATCAAGCCAGCAACCGTATCACTTTCTCCTTTCACTTCGTCAAAGAAAAGAGTAGGCAAGTCTATGTAATTACAAAAATCAATGATGGCAGTTTTACCTTCCATGATATAATGGAAATCATCGATTTTTTTAATCATTGATTCTTCTTCGTCAAACTCATCTTTAATATCGCCAACGATCTCTTCTAAAATATCCTCTAATGTAATGATGCCACTCGTGCCCCCAAACTCATCCACTACAATAGCAAAGTGAATACGTTTAGATTGAAATTCTGTCAATAAATCTTCGATCATTTTTTGTTCATGGACAAACAGTGCAGGACGAATTAATTGTTGCCATTCATAAGCAGCTTCTTCTTGTAAATGCGGAATGAGGTCCTTTGTATGAATCATGCCCACAATGGTATCCAAGTCATCTTTGAATACCGGGAATCTGCTATAATTATGTTCTTTTACACTAGCCAATAATTCATTGTACGTAATCGTATCCTCTACGCCATATACGTCCAGCCTGGTTTTCATAATTTGACGGACCGAAATATTGCCAAATTTAACAATCCCTTTTAGGATCTTCTTTTCATTGTCCAATTGATTCGGAGAAGTAGTTAATTCAATTGCATGATCAAGCTCTTCCATACTATATGAATTGCCTGCATTTTTTTGAGCTAATTTGTTTTCAATGATGTTGGTGTATTTTACCATCAGCCCACTCATACTAGAAAAAACAAAATAAACCAGTTGTATAATACCACCGAAATCTTGTGCAAATCGAATGTTATTTTGAGTGGCCATCACTTTGGGCATGATTTCTCCAAAAAATAAAAGCAGTAAAGTAACCGCAATAACTTTGATAATAAACTCTATTCCAGGCACCGGGATTTGATCAAAAATAAAAAGATCATCAATCAAAATATTAGATACCAAAATGATACAAATATTAATAAAGCTATTGGCGATCAACATAGACGTCAATAACTTTTTAGGATCCTCCAATAGATCTACAATCCTTTTGAGGGGTTTGTGATTTTTTGTTTTTAAAACTTGAATGTCTTTATAAGAAAGAGAGAAAAAGGCCACTTCTGATCCTGCTATTGCAAAAGATAAAAAAAGTAAAATAAAAAGAAGTAAAAGCAAACCTGCATCCTGCTGCATTTTTGAAATATCAAAATAAGTGGCTGCTAAAAATATAAACTTACTCGAGTGCGCTTCCATGATGGAAAGTTACTAAAAAATCATTAATGATCTTTGGGAAAGCATATTTAGCAAATTGCTTAGGCTTGACCCATAAAGCTTTTTGAAGCATTTTAGGCATAACTGAGATTTCTATTGCTATAAATCTTGCTTCGATGGTTTGATGCGTTAAAATTTGCTTGAAAATTTTTGGAGATTTATCTGCCCCAATAAAGGACCATTGGTTTTTGACTAAAGAAAATTGGTTAGATAAGACCGAATCTAAATAAGCAGATGAAAAAGCGGGCAATCGGTCGTTTTCCAATACATAAAATTGAAAAAGGCCATTCCAAACATCCCCTTCTCCTCTTTGCTGAATCATCCAACTGCCTTTGTAGTTGAAACAGATAAAATCGAAATACCTTTTCTTCTTTGTAATTCGTTTTAACTTAATAGGCAATTGATTCACCTGATTTACATTATAGGCGACACATTTTGAAGACAAATTACAAGCAACACAATCAGGCGCAGCAGGCTTGCATACGGTTGCTCCAAAATCCATAATGGCTTGATTATACTCACCAGGCGTTTTTTGCGCAAGATTTTTGAAGGCAAGCTCGTTAAAAATGGCTAGCCCTTCTTTGGTATCAATGGGGGTAGCAATACCATAGAATCTAGAAAGAACTCTAAAAACATTCCCGTCCACTACTGCATGTGGTAAATCAAAAGCAAAAGATGCAATGGCAGCTGCAGTATAAGGCCCAATCCCTTTTAAAGCTAATAATTCAATGTAAGTTTTGGGAAAAACACCTTTGCTTGTTTTAGATAAATATCTAGCAGTATATAATAAGTTCCTACATCGGTTATAATAACCTAGACCCTCCCATAATTTAAAGACTTTTTCGTCCTTTGCTTTGGCTAGATCTTGTATCGTAGGAAAGGCATGGATAAACTTTTCGTAATAAGCTCGACCTTGTTCTACCCTAGTTTGTTGTAGGATCACCTCACTTAGCCATATTTTATAGGGATCCAACTCTCCCTTCCAAGGCATTTCGCGTTGGTTGGTCGATTTGTTCCATTTTAAAAGCTGTTGGGTAAAATAAGTGGCCATTAGACGCAAAATTGCCTAAAATTAGCCATAACTTGGTTAGTTTAGGCAGGAAATAAGGAGCAAAAAGGATTAAAATGTTTCATATATGTAAATATTTAAATATATATAAGCCTAAAATTAAGTTCAGAAATGCATAAAAAAAACTATGATATAGTTGTAAAAAGTTAAAAATTCATTTATTTTTAGTACCAAAACCCCAAAACCAAACTCCATGAGAAAATCTGATCTCATCAATCAAATCTCTGAGAAAACGGGAATACCTAAAGTTGACGTATTAGTGACTTTAGAAACCATGTTCAAAGAAGTAAAAGAAAGTTTAGCAAATGGCCAAAATATCTATATTCGTGGCTTTGGTAGCTTTATTACTAAGAAAAGAGCTGCAAAAATTGGTAGAAATATCAAAAAGAATATTGCAGTAGAAATTCCTGAACATTTTATTCCTGCTTTTAAACCAGCAAAAGAATTCGTAAACGAAGTGAAAAGCAAACGTAAGTAGTTAACTTTGCAAAAATCTTTTTGCATTGAAAAAACCACAACTTATTCTCATCTCTTTAGGGCTACTACTATTTTGTGTGCTCTACTTTTTCACCCCTAGATTTGCCCCTAAAGCAGGCAGTGCAACTACACAAGCGATTGAAAATCAAACTGTTACTACAGAATCGATTTTAAGTACCGCTAAATTAGCCTTAACAGAAAGCCAAAAAATAACTTTGCTATCAATTGAAAATCAATTGAATACATCAAAGACGGTCGCAGATAGTGCCAAGGCTTTGAAGGCAATGACCCAGTTCTGGGCAGATTCAGCACAAAAATTGGCTCCATATTTATATTTCAGTTACCGTGCCGCTTTGTTGGAAAATTCTGAAAAAAGCCTCACTTTTGCAGCCCAGCTGTTGATAGATAATCTATTGACACCGGATGCACCTCCAGCGCTTCAACCTTGGATCGCGGGTAATGCAAAAGTTCTTTTAGAGAAAGCATTGGTAATCAATCCAAAAAACGACTCGGCCAAAATCAACTTAGGCGCTTGTTATTTATTTGGCAACCTATCTGACAACCCTATGCAGGGCATCACAAAGATCAAAGAAGTAGTGGATGTAAATCCTAACAATGCTTATGGTCAATTGATCCTGGCATTAGGTGGTAAAAAATCAGGACAATATGATAAAGCAATAGAACGCTTTTTAACCGTGTTGAAAATTCAACCCGATCATATTGAAGCAATGATTCATTTAGCAGAATGTTACGAATTGACCAACCAAAAAGCTTTGGCCATTGAATGGTATACAAGAGTTAGCAATAACGTCAATATACCGGAAGCCAAAGAAGCCATCTCCAAAAGAATTCAAGAATTAAAGAAATAACATTTTATAACAGAAAAAGAATCGAACATGCCTTGTGGTAAAAAAAGAAAACGTCATAAAATTGCGACGCACAAAAGAAAAAAACGTTTAAGAAAGAATCGTCATAAGAAGAAGAACAAATAGTTCTCTTTCAATACAAGCATTTTTCAATTGAAAAATGCTTGTATTCTTTTCCATTGCACGCCACTCCTCTACCTAGCAACTTTACTTTACCTTTTACCTTCCTTTGTAAAGTGGCCGTGTTTTCAAAAAACATAAAGCAATTCCCCGCTATAAGGCGAGTTATATGTTTTATTAAAAGTTGCTATTCGTGAACAAAGAATTAATTATTAATAGTGCTCCTGAAGGGGTTGAAATAGCCTTATTAGAAGACAAGAAATTAGTAGAAATTCACAATGAAAAGATAGATGCCCGCTTTGCTGTGGGAGATTTATATCTTGGCAAAGTGAAGAAGATCATACCAGGTCTTAATGCTGCATTTGTGGATGTAGGATTTGAGAAAGATGCCTTTTTGCATTACACAGACCTTAGTCCTTACGTTAAATCCATTATTAAGTTCACGCAGGATGCGATGAACGATGCTAATAATCAATTTGATTTTTCAAAATTTGAATCCGCTCCTGAAATTGTAAAAACAGGAAAAATTAGTGAGGTCTTAAATGGCAAGCCAAATATTTTGGTGCAAATTTTAAAAGAGCCTATAGCAGCTAAAGGACCAAGGTTAACTTGTGAAATTTCTTTAGCAGGTCGCTTTGTGGTATTAACTCCATTCAATGAAATTGTAGCAGTCTCTAAAAAAATACACTCATCAGACGAACGCAAGCGCCTTCAAAAGATGATGGAATCCATCCGCCCAAAAAACTTTGGGGTGATTGTAAGAACAGCAGCAGAAGGTAAAACCACTGCAGAACTCCACGAAGATTTATTGAGCTTAGAAGCCAATTGGAAAAATATTCAATCCAACTTGAAAGGTGCGGTTCCTCCTACACGCATCATGAATGAGGAAAGTAAAACTACCAGCATCTTAAGGGATCTTTTAAATGAAGATTTTAATAAGATTGTGGTGAATGATAAAAAGATTTATGATATCACTTTAAACTATTTACAAAGAATAGCGCCTCATAAATCAAATATTATCAGCTTACATAGTGGTGACATAGGCATCTTCGATCAATACGGAATCACTAAACAAGTAAAATCATCATTTGGCAAAACCATCAATTTAAATAGTGGTGCCTATTTGATTATTGAACATACAGAAGCGCTTCATGTTGTGGACGTAAATAGCGGTTTTAAAAGTGTAGGGAATAACCAAGAGGAGAATGCTTTACAAACTAATTTAGAAGCGGCAGAAGAGATTGCCAGACAATTAAGACTTAGAGATATCGGTGGAATCATTGTGATTGATTTTATTGATATGAAATTGCCAGAACATAAGAAAAAAGTACAAGAAGCTTTAGAAGGTTTCATGAAAACCGACAGAGCAAGACATTCTATTTTACCTATTTCTAAATTTGGATTATTACAAGCGACTAGACAAAGAATAAGACCAGAGGTTAATATTAATACTTCAGAGGATTGCCCAGCATGTGCAGGAAGCGGAAAAATTACTGCTACTTTATTATTAGAGGATGAAATGGAGAAAAAACTGGCTTATTTAGCGACACATGGCCATAAGAAGCTCGTTTTATTGGTACACCCAATCATTCATTCACATCTCACTAAGGGCTTCTTTACAAGCATCATCAAACGCTGGAGAAAGAAATACAAATTAAAACTACAATCTCAAGCCTCTAACACCAGTCATTTGGTGGAATATAGGTTCCTGGATGAACAAATGGAAGAGATTAAATTGTAAACAAA
>JBILQZ010000055.1:0-9572 GCA_044372935.1 Sediminibacterium sp.
GCGTGCTTCGTGGTGAAATGTAGTTTACTCATAATCTTTTGTTTAAATGAGGCTGCGCTATCCCGCTAGCCATAAATTATCCCCTTTTATAAGGGAGGGCAAAGTTACGTAGGGATTTTGGCTTTTAAGCGCTTTTTGAAGGTTATTTTTGCTCGCTCCTTTGTAACTAATTGATTATCAATTATATTTTTGTATCAAAATATAAATCATACAAAATAGATGCTGATTATCAATTAGTTATAAAAATGTGCATTACACAACTTTAGCCCTATTTTTACGTTTCTACTCTATATATGTATCAGAAATTCCAGGCAAACCAAATTTTTAATGGTCAAGCGCTCCTTGATGGGACGACGCATGTATTAATCACTCAAGAGGATGGCAGCATCCAAGGGATTGTGCCTTTGGAGGAAGCGGGAGAGGGCATTCAAAAATTGGACGGCATTTTGAGTCCTGGTTTTGTGAATGCACATTGTCATTTGGAACTCTCGCACATGAAAGGCATGATTCCACCGCATACTGGATTGCAAGAATTTGTAAAACAAATTGTAGCATTACGTCAAGTGGAAGCCGAAGCAATTCAAGAAGCCATTGTGGCTGCAGAAAACGAAATGGTGTCCAATGGTATAGTTGCAGTGGGAGATATTTCAAACACCTTAGATACTTTAGAACAAAAAGCAAAACACCATTTAGCCTATTATAGTTTTGTTGAATTGTATGATTTGGATCCTATCCGTGCGCAGGAGAAAATTATTGATGGAATAGAAATTCAAAAACAATTTCAAGAGAATTGTATTCGTGCCTCCTTGGTGCCGCATGCTCCTTATTCAGTATCACCTCGTTTATGGACCTTACTCAGTGAACATTTTGAGTCGCATACCATTAGTATGCATAATCAAGAGACCGCTGATGAAAATGATTTCTTTAAAACGAAGACCGGAAGTTTTTTAGGCATGTATGAAAGAACAAAAGTATCCTTGGATTTTTTTGAGCCAACCGGAAAATCAAGTGTACAATCCGTCCTACCTATATTTAAAAATGCAACCACAAGTATTTTAGTACACAATAGTTTTACCAATGCAGAAGATATCCAAGCGGTAAAAAGTCAAATGCCCAATACCTTTTGGTGTTTATGCCCCAATGCAAATCAATACATTGAACAAACCATGCCACCTATCGAACTGCTACGTTCCGAAAAAGCGCATATCATAGTGGGTACCGACAGCTATGCAAGCAATTGGAGTTTAAATGTATTGGATGAATTGAAAACAATACAAGAACATCATGCCCATGTCCCATTGGCCGAAATGTTACAATGGGCTACACTGAATGGTGCGCGTGCCTTACAGATGGACAAACATTTGGGTAGTTTTGAGAAAGGTAAAAAGCCCGGCCTAGTTTTAATTACAGGAGTAGATGCATTAAATGGTTTAAAAAACACAAGGAGCCAAAGGATTATTTAATTCCTTACATTTCAATTTGCATTAATTCCATTCCAAGTTTATGAAATGCATTCTTAATTTTTACAACTTGCTCTTGCTTAGGCTTTCTATAACTATTTGCATAATGATTTAATTGTTTTTGGTTGATTCCGGAATATTTTTCAAGTGCAGATCCGGTAATTACATTTTTATAATATTTTAACAAGCTTTGAGCATCAAATTTAAAAACAAGTTCATACGCCGACTTGAATGAAGCTGGAATATTATCCCCGTCTTTTTTCATGCCCTTTAAATGAAAACGAATTGCTTCTGTAATATTCTTTTTCATTTCATCAGGATTATCTCCAACTGAAACGCAGCCGGGCAGGTTAGGTACATGTGCAGAAAAGTTTTTATTGACATAAAATATTTCTACAAGAACTTTTTTAACTTTCATTTCAACTATTTTTCTATTGATTTATACCTGCCTGTTTTAAAATGGACTTAACAATAGCATGACCCAAGTCTTTACCGCCCCCATGATCGGGTATGGTTACTTTCCCTTTTTTAATTGGATGTTTGTATTGTTTGTGGCTGCCTTCTTGAGCATAGAGAAACCAGCCGTCTTTTTCGATTAGTTTAATAATTGTACTCACTTTTTTGATCATAACGATAAACCAATCTTTTACAAAGATATATTATTATATATCATATTGAATGAAAAATGGGCATTTATTTCCTCATGCCTTAAATGACAAGTTAATGCTGCTTTAAAAAGGAAACATTGCGGCAAATACGCTTTAAACTAGAATGGATTTGGTGTGCTTCTATTAGAAGCCCAACAAAAAAGGTTGAGCGCTTCTAATTACTGGTGAATTTTGTAGCTTACAGTATAAATCAACCACTATGAGATTTCCTATTTTATTCGGCATCATCGCCATCTTACTTATACTGTGGCGCAGACATCGAAATAGCAAAAGAAATAACGATTAATTCAATCTACTGTTATTATTTAGGATTGCTTATAATTTCACAGCTTTGATTTGACCTATAATTTTATTTTTATCTGATGTGACTTTAATTAAATAAAAGCCACTCGGTATGTTTGGTACACTTAATATTACGCCCGCATTTACATTTACTTTTGAAAAAAGTGACGCGCCTGTACTTAATTGAATAAATTCAATATTGATATTATTAATTCCTTTTAAAAAATAATCAACTTTTACAAAGTCTTTGATTGGATTAGGAGAAATATTAAGAAACTCGTTTCCAGATAGCGAATTTATATTTGTTGCCAAGAAATAATAGGCTTCACTTAATAAGCCAACACAACCGTTTTGACTAGATTTCACAAAATATCTTCCAGAAACAGTTGGTTTAAAAATCGTACTGGTATCTGATAATGCTTCAGCTTCCAAATACCAAATTGAGCCGACCGTGTTTGAAGTTAATTTATTACCCTCTACCCTTGCAATAACTGGTTTCGAAGGCACGCTATTGACTGTTACCGAAATTTTTGCTCTTGGTCCTTCACAAGCGTTTACCACAGATTGTTGGCTTACATAATAATCTTTTTGGCCAGTAACAGCAGTAGATGGGATGATTGCAGTTTGAGTAGCAGTGCCTCCAGTAGAAGCGGTTCCGTACCATAATAAAGTGTGGTTGTTACTAGTAGTTGCAGTTAATGTATTTGTATTTGTACCAACACAATAAGAAACATTTTGTACAACTGGTAAAGCTGGTGTTGGCGTAACTGCTATAGTGATAGCTCTTGTTGAATCTTCTACTCCTTCTATATTTTTAATAATGGCCCTATAAACTCCAGAGCTAGTAATTTTTATTTTAGTCCCTTCGTTATCTAAAAATTGTTGGTCTTTTTTCCATCTAATGTTAGTAGCATCTTTCACTTGAATGACCGCCGAGTCCCCTTGACAGAAAGTTGTTTTTGATAATGCAATTACAGCCGTATCAGGACTAGTGCCCAATTCGCTCAAACTAATATAATTACTTAAATAAGTGTCTGGTGATAAAATATCTTTATTAATTTCTACCGTTGTGCTACTTGATTTTTTTGCAGATTGAGTCGAAGTCGAAAAAGATTTTTTATTGTTAGCCAAATTCATTGCGGTAGGCAACTCAACGACAGAACTACTAGCTGTTAAATTTGGACTTAAAATAACCGATCTATAATTAGGATCCACCGTTATACTTGTAAATATCAAACTACCTGTTTGATTGATTAATCCAGCACTATAAGAATCAGTTTGTGGCGTACCTAAATGTTGTGCGCCAATGATTGAACCAGTAGAATCATGTTTAACAAACATTATATCTGTTCCTCCAAAACTGGTTGTTTTGTAACTTACATTGTCCAATCCTGTTTTGCCCATAAACTGTAATGTTTCATATACACTCTTGGTTTTAGCATCGATTAGAATTTTTCTACTGGCTAAATTGAACTGTGACTCAATAGTAGTTGTATCAAATTTGGTAACCTTAGTAATAGTTAATGCTGTGTCGAGTCTTGCAAAGAAGGATACAAAATCTTGTTGTTGTGCATAGCTATGTGTTGGTATAACCGTATTGTTATAGGTCATGCTATTGTTTCTGGACCTTCCTGTAATATAAATATGATCCCCTTGTCCATTGATATCTCCCAAAGCCATGTAAGATGTAAATTGATTAAATTTCGACATCTCTAATGTGGAGTCTAATTTAAGCATCCCTGGCTGAGATTGAAAAGTATGTGTAAAGCCGATTGCATTACTTTTTAGAGAATAGATTTCATTGGCCCTATTCACTGCATTTACATTTGTTACAGTTGATACCAAAGCCAAATATAAATTACCTTTTTGATCTTCATGTGCATTTTGAATCGGGTTGCCCATTGTACTAAAGCTTTCTGACCTTAAAGCAAATCTATTCAAATGAACGACGTCACCGTTTATTCCATTTAAAACTGCATACACTTGACCAGTTCTATTCCCAAGTGCCTGCACCACTGTATTACCAACATTAATAGTACTATAGGCATATACTCCAATTAATACATTATCATTGTTCAGCGCTTTAACAAGATTTATGGAAGGTCTTGTAGCATTATTACTTGGATTGACTGTGGTATAAATTTCTTTTGACCAGAGTAAATTACCATTGAAATCCACTTTAATCAAGACATTCATACCACTTATTGTTACAGAATCATTGAAATTCCAACTTGTAAAACTAGGATTTCCAACCGTAAAATAAATACCTGTTTTTGATACCGTGACTTGACTAATTATATCATTTGCAGGTGTGGCAATTTTTTTAATCCAAGCAATATTTCCATCTTTATTGTATTTGGCTATAAAATTATCTTGGCCCAACTCAAAAGGTATTTTAATACTGTCTGCAGCATTTCGAACAGAATTAAAATTTGCCAATCCATGAATAATACCTGTTGTATAAACCTGACCCTCTTTGTCTTCAACAACACCCAAGATCATATCACTTCTATCTCGATGCTTCCCAATTAAAGCATTTTTTAGCCTGAATGTACTATCATACCTAAACATGGTCATATTCATAACAGGAAAAGACATCGAAGGAATAACATCTCCATTATTACCCAATCTTAAAGCAAATGAACTAATACCAAATGATATGAGCGGATTTACACTATTTTCTAAATGAAATTTATCTACTCTATACTCTTCGTTGTATCTAAAAAAGTAAGGCAATATGGTTCCAGTAGTGTTAAAAGTGATTGTCCTTGAACTGCTATCTACAGACAATACTTCATCCACGGGACTTTGGTTGAAATTAGTAGGATTAGATGTTCCAAGTGTAATCAATCTATTTTGTTTATCAAATACATAACTCTTTATCATTTGTTGGCCTAGTTTAACAATTTTTACTAGGTCAAAATTATCATCATATATACGCGCATAATTAAATGTATTAGATCCTGCGGTATAATCATAGGTAATCCCATTGTCTGTCGCTTTGGCTTTTTTATTGATTAAAACAAATTGATTGTTTTTGTTCATCGCAATTTCAGCAACATCGGATAATGAATTAGTAGCCGTTGAAAGGTCTCTAAAATTTCTTACCGTACCAACAGAATCAATTCTTACTAAAATATTATTAGGAATATTCGTACTTACTGCAGCATATTGTCCAAATACATAAATCGGTGTGATATGATTTCCAAAATGTGATATCGAAAACACTAAATGGTTGTTCCTGTCTATCACCGGCCTGGAAATATTTAAAATGCTTATGTTATTTGCTGATATAAGAGGATTTGCAATATAATCTAGCCATTTAATATTACCCGTATTTTCATCGAGCCTTGTTAATAACCACCTTGGTACATTTATATGAGTGAAACTTGGATTAGCTATAACTGAATCTTGAAACTGCCAAGTATTAAGTGTACCATTAGCCCTTGTGGTATGTATTAAATAAACCCTTCCATCATGGTCATTGACTACTTCGGCCTTAGTTGCATCTCCACCACTAGATGTGGATGCAGAAAATCTTTTAGACCAGACAGGGTTGCCGCTACCATTTAATTTTGTAACGTACCTTGATTGTGCATAACCAGAAATTGTTGTAAGCGAATCTGTAGCGCTATTGTAAAATGCATTACCAGAATAAAAACCTGTGATATAAATATTACCAACTCTATCACAACTCATAGATGCTAAATTGTCTTCGGCACTTGATCCAAATGTTTTAACCCAAACAATTGCATTGTTAGCATCATACTTAATCATGAAAATGTCAAAGTCGCCTCTGGTTTGAATGGTTGTATTTCCAACCTGATGAAAGCCTTTAAATTGTCCAGCTACAATATGATTGTTTTGACTGTCTACAATTTGAATGGAGGGCACTAACTCGTATTCAAAATATCCAAACTTCTTATCGAACTTCTTTGCTTGACCAATTGCAAAAACAGAAGTAATTAGTAAAAGCGATAGACACAAAATCTTTCTCATAAAATAATTTTATTAGTTGCCTCTTGGGAGTATTCAAATGTAGATAATTTATATATTATATACATTGAATATAATATATATTATATAAAATAATGCTCTAAAGTTCAATGAATTCGCTAGTGCAAGACCGCTTGCAAAATTGGCAAGGATTTTATGTCGCTAAATTTTTTATAGTGCCAGCTAAGAGAGAGCTGAAATAATTCTAGAATTTTTTTTCTTTGCACACCATTTAAATGAATGTTTTCCAACTCGTTGTAAAGTTGCAGGCTTAAAAAAGTGGATGCAGTTTGTGCCTCTAGTCCTTCTAAAAAATAAGGGTGCAGTGGTTTGTTCGCAACAAAATTACCTTCATGCACATCTAGTATAGGTGTCTCTAAGCCATACTCGCCCTGTAATCCAAAACCCAGTGTTTGACTTAAGTGAATTAAAAAATAGATCGGTAGATTACTCACTAAACCCGGGCCACCTTTGTCTAATTGTTTGAAAGTATCTTCTATTAGATAAAATAATTCTGGGTGTGGTTCGGGCTCTAAAGTTTGCTGTAATATTTCAACAATATAGGTAGCTACTGCATTGCGTAAAACATCTGAATATACATTTTGATACACATAGGACCAATTGACGTCCTTGATCATTTGCATACTCTTCATTGGATAATGATAGGCTTCCATTTGTAAAATGGCGCCGGGTTGATAAAACACACCCTTGCTTGCACCTTTTTTACTCACTGTTCTTACACCTTTAACAATGTATTGTTCTAAACCAAAAAGTTCTGTGTAGATTGAAGCAATGACACTTGTGTCTCCATATTTAGTCACGCGTAAAACAATACCCTTGGTGTTATGTAACATAAATGATTGAATCAATAAACAGATTTTAACACCTTATTTATTTACAGCGTTCCTACACACTCTTAAATTGTTGTAAGAATCGAATATCGTTTTGTGAATATAAACGCAAGTCGTTTACTTGGTATTTCAATTGCGCAATTCTTTCTACACCCATACCAAACGCAAAGCCAGTATACTTTTCAGGATCGATACCAAAATTTTCTAACACTTTTGGATGTACCATACCAGAACCTAAAATTTCTACCCATCCTGTGTGCTTACAAATATTACATCCCTTACCTGCACAAATTTGACAACTGATATCCATCTCTGCACTTGGTTCTGTGAAGGGGAAATAACTTGGACGGAAACGCACTTTCACATCCTTACCAAACATCTCTTGTACGAAAAAATATAAGGTTTGTTTTAAATCTGCGAAGCTTACATTTTCATCGATGTACAAGCCCTCTACCTGATGGAAGAAGCAATGGGCTCGTGCAGAAATTGTTTCGTTTCTATACACACGCCCTGGACAGATCACACGAATGGGTGGCTTCTGTGTTTCCATCACACGTGCTTGTGTACTCGAAGTATGAGTTCTTAATAACCATGCAGCATGGTCTGCTGTTTTTTCTGCTACATAAAATGTATCCTGCATATCACGCGCTGGGTGATCTTCTGGTAAATTCATGGCACCAAAATTGTGCCAATCATCTTCGATCTCTGGTCCTTCTGCCACCGCAAATCCTAATCTCTTAAAAATAGATACCATTTGATTGCGCACCAAGTTCAATGGATGTCTTGTGCCCACTGGTGTTGGATCACCAGGTAAACTAAAATCCATACCCGTATCTGTGGCTGCACTATCTCCTAATCCAGCTTGTAATGCTTCGAATTTTTCTTCGGCTACAATCTTAAATGCATTCAATATTTGGCCAAATTCCTTCTTTTGTTCGTTGGGCACATTTTTCATCTCTCCCATGATCTGTTTTACCAAACCCTTGGTACCCAAGTATTTAATTCTAAATTGCTCTAAAGCATCTGCACTAGTGGCTTCTGCCGCAATGATCTCCTTTTTAATGTCTTCTATTTGCTTTAATAGTTGCTCCATGGTACGAAGATAAAGAAAAAACAAACCGTAAAAAACCTTACATTTGTTACTCGTTGAAGTAATATATACATGGAGTACAATACAGCAAGAAGCATCATGGGGATGAGAGAGTATGGCCGTCACGTTCAGAGGATGGTGGATCATCTATTGACCATTGAGGATAAAGCTAAAAGACAGGAACAAGCACAGGTGGTGATTGAGTTGATGGGCTTTCTAAACCCACAGCTTAAGAATATCGAAGACTACAAGCATAAATTATGGGATCACTTGTTTTTTATGAGTGGTTTTAAATTAGATGTAGACAGTCCTTATCCTATCCCAACCAAAGAAACCTATAAGCAAAAACCAGATCCTTTACCTTACCCACAACGCAAAATTAAATATGCGCACTTGGGTAAAAACTTGGAATTGGTGATTGACAAGGCTATGGCAGAACAGGATCCAGAAAAGAAAACTGGCTTTGCGCACACTATTGCACACTATATGAAATTAGCTTACAGTAACTGGCACAAAGAGTTGGTGCAAGATGATGCGATTCGTAGTGAGTTAAATGCCATTACAGGAGGTGAATTAGAATTTAGCAACACCCCTTATATTAAGCATCGCAATCAAAATTTTGAACGCGAAGATTATCGTCCAGCTGGTGGACGTTGGCAAAACAACCGTAACAGACCAAATGCAGGTGGCGGTGGCGGAAGAAACAACAACAACCGCAATTTCAAAAAACGTTTTTAATAAAAATTTTGATAAATAAAAAAGACCACGCAAGCGTGGTCTTTTTTATTCGTCTTTATCGAAAGTTTTAGTTCGCTATATTTAATTATCCTTCGTTTTAAAACTTAGCAGGCGTGCCTGGTATAAAATAATAAGCGTCGTAATTTTGAAAAAACGACGCTTATTATTTACAATCTAACTATTAAAACTTGGCAGGTGTGCCAAGTTTTGGAATACTATTTTTTATAAACACCCTTAAGTGGTCATTGCTCGTAGACAAATCTTCTTTTCTTAAGTACATCATATGTCCACTGCGGTAGCCTTCCCAAAACATTCTGTCTTGAATTTTTCCTGCAGGATCCATCTGCCACATATTGTACTTAGCATTAAAGTAATCACAAGCACCATCATAATACCCTGATTGTACTAATAAATTTAAATACGGGTTTTCCATCATAGCCATACGTAGGTTGTCTCCTGTGTTGTTATTGCTATTATCCCAAGGTTG
>JBILQZ010000056.1:0-9479 GCA_044372935.1 Sediminibacterium sp.
AAAATGTTGCAAGCAGTACTTTTTCCCGCTTCAGTAAAACCGGAAAACAGGTTTAATATACAAGAAGCGGATAGACTGTTTTTATTGCAATATTTGTCTCAATACCCTTCTGAAACCAACTACCCTAAATACGATACGGCTACTTTTTATGATAGCTATGTTAAATTCTTTTTTCAAGACAGCACACATCAAATGCCTTCACATATTAGGGTGTTTAATAAAGTGGGTTGGGCATATGGATTTCTAACGGATGTGTCTTATGTGCTAGATACAAAAAACAATATTGATTATATGTTATCGGCAACGGTGTATGTAAATAGCGACGGCGTGGTGAATGATTCCAAATACGACGAGGCAACGGTTGGATTTCCATTTTTAAGAGCTATAGGAGAGGCGTTTTACCAATATGAGTTAACTAGACCAAGAGCATTTAAACCAGTTTTAGTCAACCCTGTAGCCACCTACGAAAAACGCAATCCAAAAGATACTAGGCCGAGTATTGTTCACGCGGACAACTAATAAAATTTGGATTGCGTTCTTTATAAGTTATAAAGACGATGTTGGTCTACCAAATAGCACCCATGCCTAGATCCCACATTTGTTTGTTAAGCGATGGAATGGCTTCGTTTTTTAATTGAAGGCCAGTTGCTTTTAGTTTTTCCCACTCTTCGGTATAGGTTTTTAATAAATCTAAACTTGGCTGATTTACTTGTGGCATATCGCTTTCTGTTTGATTCATTAAGAACATATAGTTTGCAGTAAACTTATTAGGGAAGTTTTCTACGTCATCATAAGAGGTTGATTTTCTTTGAATCATAGACTCGTCCCATGCTTTTAATTTTGCAACAACTGCGGTAGCATGCTCGGCTAAGCCTGTAAATTTTGAACCTGCATAATTTGCATCTGTTTTTAATTTTTTCAATAAAATTTCTAAACGACCGCTATTGTCTTTTAATTCGTTGACCATTTGGTGCATTTCACTCACTGTTTTTTCCATCTTAGTCATCACTTCATCATACAATTGATAGTCTGCTGCAGTAGTGGTATAATTTGGATTTGCTAGAATGGTTCCAGTGGTACTAACTGTTGTTGCACCTGCCATTAAATTAATTGTATAGTTACCGGGTATTGCCTTGTGTCCATTAAAACTACTTTCAATGTATACATAAGGAATAGCGGTTGTTGTAGCATGACGAAGATTCCAAACAAAACGATTTAAACCTTTTGATTTACTTAAGGTTGGCTCTCTTCTTGGCCCACCATCATAACGCTTATAATTTTCATCTGCTTTTGAACTAAAGCTACGCACTAGTTGACCCGCAGCATTGCGGATTTCTAATGTAAGTGCTACAGAGTCAGCAATACTTGGTAATTGATAATACAATACCATGCCTGTTGCAGGGTTGACACCCGCGTTTGTTTTTGCACCCGTAAAACTATCATCATTATTGTCTAACTCACTATAGCCTGTTGCCAATAAAGTATTGGAGGGGGTGTACAATTTAACAGCCGTTGAATCCGCCTTGAATTGACGTACCATATTTAAATCATCTAGGATCCAAAAAGACCTACCAGAAGTTGCTGCAATCAAATTGTTTTGATGCACACGTAAATCTGTGATGGGTGTTAACGGTAAGTTTAGTTGAAATGGACTCCAATTTTTTCCGCCATTATGGGAGATATAGATACCTAATTCAGTGCCTGCAAATAATAAATCTTTCACCACATCATCTTCTCTTACTACTCTAGTAAATGCGTTGTTAGCGATACCGGTATTGATTTTAGTCCATGTAGTTCCATAATCAGTTGACTTGTATAAGCCAGGTGTATGGTCGTTGAATTTATACCTAGTAGTTGCAATGTATACTGTTGCTTTATCATGTGGCGATACTTCAATCGCATTGATCAAACATTCAGCCAAACCAGCTGGTGTAATATTTTTCCAACTTGCACCACCATCTTTGGTTACATATACATAACCATCATCACTACCTGTATAGATCACACCTTTTTCATGCACCGACTCCATTACGTATGCTAAAGTGCCATAGTTTTCTGCACCAACTGCTTCGTTGGTATAAGGAACACCTGGCTTACCTTGTTTTGATTTTTCGTTGCGTGTCAAATCTGGAGAAACTTCTTTCCAGGTTTTCCCCCAATCTGAAGTTTTTAATAAATATTGTGACCCATGGTAATAAGTATTTGGTTCATGCTTGCTCCAAATAATTGGTGCGTTCCAATTGTAACGGTATTTTATATCCTTGGCATCTCTACCTAAATATTGAATAGGCGCCGCCATGATATTGGTACTTGCTTTTGTTTTTGTATCCAATACTTCAATGGTTCCTTGATAAGATCCACCTAATACATATCTTGGGTTGTTAGGATCAAATGCCAAGAAGGCGCTTTCTCCACCTGCAGAGGCAGACCAATTTCTTTCATCAATACCACCAGCACCAATTGCACGACTTGCAATTTTTACAGAAGTATTATCTTGTTGACCAGCATAAATATTATAAGGTGTTTCATTGTCTACATTGATTCTATAAAACTGTGCTGTAGGCATATTGTTTTGACTGCTCCAAGATTTTCCACCATCATGTGTCACTGCTGCACCACCATCATCCGCAATCACCATATTTTTTCCGTTGCTTGGATGTATCCATAAATTATGATAATCACCATGGGTGTCTGCAAAGTCTACAAATGATTTTCCACCATCAATCGATTTTAAAGAGGGCGCACTCATTACATACACTGTATTTTCGTCGGTTGGATCTGGAAACAATTCAATATAATACCAAGCTCTTTGAATTAAGCGATGACTTTTATTGATCTGTGACCAACTTGCGCCCGCATCATCTGATACATATAAGCCACCTGCTTCTTTACTGAAATCACTTTCAATTAAGGCATATACTTTTTCTGCATTTGCTCTCGAAACAGCGATGGACATTTTACCCATTTCTTTAGGTAATCCATTTTCCATTTTATCCCAAGTAGCACCACCGTCGGTAGATTTATACAATCCAGAACCTGGTCCACCACTAATTACTTGCCATGGCAAACGACCATGCTCCCACATGGCAGCATATAAGATAGAAGGATTTTGCATATCCATTGATAATTCTGCACAACCTGTTTTATCATCAACGTATAAAACTTTTTTCCAGTTCACACCACCATCTATTGATTTATAAATACCACGTTCTGTGGACTTGCTATACAAAGCACCCTGTGCTGCAACAAATACAATGTTTGGGTTTTTTGGATCAATCGCAATTCTTGAAATATGTTGTGTTGCATCTAGCCCCATTTTTTTCCAAGTCTTTCCTGCGTCAGTACTTTTATACACACCATCACCATGATGGGTCATCACACCTCTAACTGCATGTTCGCCCATACCTACATAAACAATATTTGCATCACTTTCTGCCACAGCTACAGCACCTACTGAACCTGTTTTAAAAAAGCCATCAGAAATATTATTCCAACTAATACCGCTGTTGTCTGTTTTCCACAAGCCACCACCAGTGGTACCCATATAATAAGTGGCGCTATTGTTTACCACACCCGTTGCGGTATTAGAACGCCCACCCCTAAATGGACCAATGCTTCTCCATTTAACTGGAGACAATGCTTTGTTTAAGTCTTGCGCATAGCTCAACTGCGTGGCAGCGAATAAACATAAAAACGCGAAAAATTGTTTCATCATAAAATTGTTTTAGATCCAATAAATTTAAGCAAAAAAAAAGACCCATCGCGCGATGGGTCTTTATATCTTTTAGAATTTCTGTAAATTATACGCGGTAGTGGTCAGCCTTCCAGTTTTGTATGGATTGTTTGATCTCTTTTCCGGAAAGGTTTTCAGCAGCAGCCTTTTCTGCTAAGGCTATAAACTCCGCATCTGATGCAAAACGCAATGCTACTATTTGACCTACTCTTAAGCTTGTAGGCAATAATTTACCAGTTAATACAAAGTGACGTAAATTTTCTTCTGCACGAATCGCTCTATCCTGCGCTTTTAAAGCAAATGTTCTTGTAAACCAAGCGACTAAAACAAAAATGATAGAAGTTAAAACGATTAAAGAGGCTAAGTATTTATTTTCTGGACTTGATTTTAATAGATAATTAATGGAACCACCTAGCAAGGCGATAATACCACCGAATGTCAGATAATGAAACCCAGGCACCATTTGTGCGTGGTTGGAAAAATTTTGTTCTTTCATATTTTAATTTTATAGTAGCAAGATAATTACTTTGTTTAGTTTTATCCTCATGAATTTTCAATATGCTTCAGACTTGCACCTGGAATTTGCTCAAAATAAAAAAGCTTTGAGTAAAAAACCAATTCAGCCTGCTGCTGAAATTTTAATATTGGCTGGAGACATCATGCCCTTGCATGCAATCGATCAACACCAAGATTTTTTAAACTACTTATCTGATCATTTTAAAATGACCTATTGGTTACCAGGTAACCATGAGTTTTTTGGTTCGGACCTTGCAGCTTATCCATTCAGCTTTGAAGAATCCATCCGTCCTAATTTGGTCTTATTAAATCATACAGCAAAGACCATCGAAGATGCTGCAGGCGCCATTCAACTGATTTTTGCTACTTTATGGTCCCAGATTCCGCCTCAATTGACGGAACTCGTTCAAAAAAGAATGCTTGATTTTAGCCAGATCCAGTATCAAGGAACCCCGTTGACCTCAAAAACCTATCTTCAAATGCATTTGGACTCGGTGACTTTTATAGAAAAAGCACTCAAGAAGGAGGAGCCGATATTGGATCGAAAACTGGTGATTACACATCATGTACCCAGTTTTTCAAATTATCCAAAAAAACACCAAAATGACCCGATAATGGCCGGTTTTGCATCAAATTTGGACGATTTTATCCAAAAAATGGCCCCAAATGCCTGGATTTACGGTCACCATCATTTCAATATTCCATCCTTTTTGGTGGGTAAGACCCAATTATACACCAATCAATTGGGGTATAAAAACCACAAAAAAGTCTCGAATTTCAATCCTTTAGCGATCCTTAGCATATAGTGCTTGTTGAATTTGAAACATTAGTCTTATCTTTGTGCCATCATCAAGAAGCCTTAAATGGCTGCCAACCGAGAGAGTCGAACTCCGCGGTGGTAAAATCGATGAGGACTTACTGTCAAAAACTAAACGTAATTCCCCTTCTCATTTTTCTTGGTCTGATTTATTAAATAATTTAAAATCAATCATGCCATGCTTGGATCCAATTACAAGAAAGACAACAACTTAGTTGAACACAAAGTTTCAAATAAGCAAGATGCGAATGCTTTACAATTAGAAATTACATCGAGCACCTCGTTGGAGCTTAAGGGTAAAATTCAACTTGAATATTTGAATGAACAATTTGAGGGACGATTTATTGCCACCCCAGATTTAATTAAATTAAAAACAATTCATCCTTATCAAGGGATGGTGGCTGCTGTAGCAATTGAACCAGGTAACTCAAATTTATTTTTACAACAAAACGGTGGCTTTAGTGCTGAAGGACAACAACAGTTATATTTTTTAGTCTTTGATATTTTTAACTTGTACAATCTTTTTCGTTTAAAGCCTCAAGCCCTATTGGGCTTGTACCAGCAAGCATTGGCGATTTTAAAATCAAAAGGAGCTACTATTGAATTTGGTTATATCGATCCTAGATCAGCTATTGGATTGGAACTTGCCGCTTGGTTACATGAACAAGCAAAACAACAATTTAAACATAACTATTGCTCACCAAAAGGATTACTTTATAGTTTTCAAAATTTACTTAAACTATATCCCGAGTATTTTTTAGCAGAGTAAGATTTAGCAACTGATATAATCATCTCCCTGTTCAAATATGTTTTTTAAAAGGCCTTTGGCTCTAGCCACTTCTTTGTCATTGCCGACTCTAAAGGTATCCGCTAAAGCTAAAAGATCGTAAAGCATAGGATCCAATTTTACCGCTTCAACTACTTTCGGATAAAGTGGTTCTACTAGCAGGCCCCTGGTTTCCATTTTTGGATCGGGCCATACCAAGCTGTTTTCATTAGGGAAGTCATCTTTAAGGATCGGAGCCGATGCGGCTGTCGGGATGCCCTTGGCTAAAGTGCCAGCTTGTGTAGGGAAAATATACCTGAGACCATATACCAGCAGGCCAAATAAGGCCGATTTCTGAATCGTTTTTTTATCCATACCCAGTAAGCCAGCATATACAGATCGGTTTAATGATTCTGATATTTCAGATTGACTGATGAATAATTGCTTAGAAAGGTCCTTACTTAACCATTCCTCCTCCCCTAAAGAAAAAATTTTTAGAAGTACTACGATGTCTTGAGGACGTATGCCTTTATGGGTTTTCATGCTATAAAATTAGCATTTTCCCAATAAATTTACAAATCGCGAATTAAGAAATTAATTGTTTCCCACCTTGACCCTGCTTTTTTCATCTTCCGCGCCTGAAGTTTTTCTTGAATTGGTATTGAAATTTTTACCAAAACGATAGGTAAAGCTTAAGCTTAATATCCTAGAATCTCTTTGGTTGCTGAAGTTGGCTTCGGTATTACTAAAGCGAAACACCCCTTTTGGGAAATTAGTTAAAAATAGGTCCCTGATGCCCAACTTAAGGGTACCCTTGTTTTTAAGTACTTGCTTTTGTACCCCCAAATTCACCTGACTTAAAGGATTCACAATTATTTGTCCTTCTATACCCTTGGTTCTATACCATCCACTAAGTTCCGCAGTCCAACCTTTCTCGAATTTAAATTGGTTATTTACACTAATTAAATACATATCTGCAGACAAATCCAAAGGGTCTCCTGCCACATTGCCTTTATAATTATCATGTGTGTAGGCCAAATAGATATTTGAAGTCAATATTTTTTTAGCAGACAATTGAATATTTGAAGCAATTCCAAAATTTGTTTTAGTTCCAATATTGGTGGTTTGTACAATAGTTGCAAATCCATCTTGAATAAATGATTGCTGGAAAATTCTGTCAACAATTGTATAGTTGATCGTGGTTGTTAAGAATTGATTATAAGTATGCGCCAATTCAAAGTTGTTACCAATCTGAGGCTGTAAAAAAGGGTTGCCTTTATTATAGGTATACTTGTCTACATAAAACACAAATGGGTTCATGTCTTGATAGCTTGGTCTATCTATTCTTCTTCCAAAATTGAGGGCATATTCGTTTTTTTCATTTGCCTTATAGGTGATATAGCTGGTTGGAAATAAATTGGTATAACTTCTATTGAAACTAGAATCTAATCTAAGTTCATTGCCTTTTTGATAACCAGTTGCATTGGTATTCTCTGCTCTTAATCCCAATTGAAATCCCCATTTATTTACTTCTTTACTAAAATTTACATAACCAGCATTGATGTTTTCTTTATAATCAAAACTGTTTGTTTTGTTGAAATCCGAAACTTTAACCTCGTTTTCTATCGTAAAAAAATTTGCTTCATTGGTGGTTTGTACGAAGCTAGATTTTAAGCCAAATTCAAATTTTCCTTTATTGGATAAGGGTTGTACGTAATCAGTTTTAAATGAGGCAATTTTTATACCAATTGGAAATGCTCCAAGTAATTGTTCTTTATATCGAATACTATTGTCTGCATTAAACATTTGGTTGCTCAATTGACTATACCCTTCTGAAGTAAAATTACTTGCATCTAGGTCGAAATTGATTTCCTTACCAAGGGTGTCAAATTTGTGTTGTAAATAAAAATTTGCAGAAAGGTTTTCCCAATTTACACTAAAGTTATTTACTGAATTTATGATGGAATCTGTAATGTTGCTGCCGTTTTTTAAATTGCTAATATTATTGCTTTTTTGACTTTCGGGATTAGAGAAGCCAGATACAACGACGCCTAGATTTGTTTTTTTATTCAAACTATAATCGAATCCAGCTTTGAAATTCACATTGTCTTTCTCCTCGTTTTTAGAATAAGAATTTTGGTCAAAAATGGCTATCACATTTTTATTTTGATCTTTATATTTTCTTAATGCAATTAAGCTATTATAACCCTCCCAATTGGAATAACTTAAATTAGAAAACACATTCAACTTGTTTTTTCTATAATTTAAATTCAATCCATTGCTGTTTCTGTGGTACACACCCTGACCCAAGCTTCCATTGTAACTTCCATTCAATCCTACAGTTTTATTTTTCTTTGTTTTAATGTTAATCAATCCTGCATTTCCAGCAGCATCATATTTTGCTGGGGGATTTGTCATTAATTCTATTTGATCAATAGAGGTGGAAGGGAGTGTTCTTAGATAATTATATAAATCTGCTGGACTTAAATAGGTTGGTCGACCATCAATTAATACCAAAACTGAGGATTTGCCTTTTAAAGAAATATTGCCATCCTTGTCTACATACACACCTGGTGATTTTTCCAATACTTCTATCACATTGGCGCCTGCATTGGATGCAGCAGCGTCCACATTGATGACGGTTTTATCGATTTTTACTTCAAAAAGTGGCTTTTTGCTTGAAACCACGACCTGTTTTAATTGGTGAACACTGTCTGTGCTGATTAATGATTTTTTAATCTCATTGCTATCTTTAGCTATTTTAACGCTTTTTACTTCTTGAGCTTGTATATTTTGAATACTTAAAAGACTAATAAAAACGTAACCTAAATATTTCATTTGTTGATTTTCTGATGAATTTGTCCAAATTTAACCTACTATACAATGCAAGGTACTGGGTGATATGCTGGATGGAAAAATAAGTACTTAAGCGGTTGGTTGTAGTCTACAACGAAATGATTCATAAAAGGTTACAAATTCCAATCATTCCTCCTTAATTAGCAACAATAATCAACATTTTCTGTTAATATTGAATACGTTATGATAGGATTTCAATTTACCCCTTTTAAAGCCGGTGACAACAAAAAGACCATGTTCGAGCAGATGCTGGACCTGTTTACCGAGCTATTGAATTATACCAATGGGGATGCCACGGAGGCATTAGACTGGCTCAATCAATTAGACCGAAAGCATAAGTTCACCAATGACGACTATGGCATGGGTGATTTTATCGAAGATTTAAAGGAAAACGGCTATTTAAAAGAAAATGGTCCTGACGGCAGTTTTAAAATTACTTCCAAGACGGAGCAAACGATTCGTAAAAAGAGCTTGGATGACATTTTTGGTAAACTTAAAAAAGGGACCAAGGGAAATCATCAAACCAACAAAACTGGACCAAGTGCCGAATTAAGTCCCGACACAAGAGCGTATCAATTTGGAGACAATATTGATCAAGTGGATTTTACGGAGAGTATCCGCAATGCGCAAATTAACCATGGGGTAGAAAATTTTACCATGCATGAAAATGACTTGCTCATTCGAGAGAGTGATTTTAAAACACAAACATCTACGGTCTTAATGATAGACATTTCACATTCTATGATTTTATATGGTGAAGATAGAATTACACCAGCAAAAAAAGTAGCAAT
>JBILQZ010000004.1:0-32956 GCA_044372935.1 Sediminibacterium sp.
CTTACTGCCTTCTGAATATGAAAGTTTTGGTCTTGCGGCATTAGAAGCGATGGCGTCAAGTGTAGTCGTAGTAAGTTCTAACGCTGGCGGATTAGGCGAAATCAATATTGATGGAAAAACAGGCTATACGGCCAATGTAGGCGATGTAGCTACAATGAGTGCAAGGGCCATTGAATTATTAACAGACGACGCTAAACTGAAAACATTTAAACACAACGCATTAGAGCAAGCTAAACTATTTGATATCCACCATATCATTCCAATTTACGAACAACTCTACCGTCGTTTTTGTAGAACAGGAGATTGTTAAATAGATTGATCTATACTCTTCTGAATTATTTGCACTGCATTTGCTAATGCTTCCATGGTAATACTTAAAGGTGGTGCAATACGTATACGATCTTCTGCAAATAAGAACCAATCTGTTATCAGTCCATTAGCAACGCAATGTGCGGCAATTTTTTTAGTCAACTCAGGTGTCGAAAATTGCAAGGACATCCAAAGTCCTTTATGTTGTTTATTTAAGATAGCAGGATGATTTAAAGCTTTTACTAAGTAAGCTTCTTTTTCTTTTACTTCATGCATCCATCCGGATTCAATCAATACTTCTAATCCAGCTTTACCTGCAGCACATGCCACTGGATTGCCTCCAAAAGTAGTAATATGACCTAATACAGGATCATAGGTTAATGTACCCATCATGGCTGGCGAACTAATAAATGCACCTAAAGGCAAGCCCGCACCCAATGCTTTTCCAGTTAATAAAATATCTGGTACAACCCCATATTGTTCAAAAGCAAATAAAGTACCTGTTCTTCCAAAGCCAGATTGTATTTCATCAAATATTAATAAAGCACAAAGTTGATCACACTTAGCCCTTAGTGCTTTCAACCATTCAATGTTCGCTGCAGTCACACCGCTCTCTGCTTGCACAGGCTCTACAATAACACATGCTACATGATGATCTATCAATTCAATATCCTCCATATTGTTATAACGCAAGTGAAACACATCAGGCAATAAAGGTCGGTAGGCATTTCTAAAATACTCATCTCCCATCACACTCAACGCGCCTTGTGTACTACCATGATAAGCCCCTTCGAATGCAATGATCCTACTGCGCTTGGTCACACGCTTGGCTAATTTCATAGCACCTTCTGTGGCTTCTGCACCACTATTGGTAAAATAGATAGACTGTAAATTTTCTGGCAATAAAGACAATAAAGCTTTTGCATATTGTACCTGAGGGGCTTGTATAAATTCACCATACACAATTACATGCATGTATTGCTTGATCTGCTGTTCAATGGCTTCAATCACTTTGGGATGGCTATGCCCAATATTACAAACACTAAACCCAGCAATTAAATCGATATACGCTTTGCCCGCTGTATCATAGATATAAATCCCTTGCGCACGCTCTACTTCGAGGCCAATGGGCTTAGGTGATGTTTGTGCTAAATACTGTAAAAAATATTGTCTGTTGTTTAATCTGGACATTCGGTATAAATTGCAGTACAAAAGTCGCATTTTTATGGCAACCATACTACCCGTTAACGGAAAAGAACCTCAAATTGGTGAAAATTGTTTTATCGCTCCTAACGCTACCATTGTTGGCGAAGTGAGTATGGGGGCAGATTGCTCTGTTTGGTTCAATGCAGTTATACGTGGAGATGTCCATTTTATCAAAATGGGCGACAAAGTCAATATACAGGATGGGGCTGTGATCCATTGTACTTATCAAAAACATCCAACAACGATTGGTAACAATGTATCTATAGGTCATAACGCCATGGTACACGGTTGTACGATACACGACAATGTATTAATTGGAATGGGTAGTATTGTGATGGACGCCTGTGTAGTGCACTCCAATGCGATCATCGCAGCTGGTGCAGTAGTTTTAGAAGGTACCATTGTTGAAGCTGGTAGTATTTATGCTGGAGTACCTGCAAAAAAAGTAAAAATGGTTTCAGAAGAATTGATACATGGAGAGATCAATCGTATCTCCAATAATTATGTAAAATATGCTTCTTGGTTTAGCGACTATAATGAAGCACCAAAAAATACAAACAATCCTGTGAAACCAGGAACGATTTAATATTTTTTGTCTTCGATGCCATGCCATAAATCGACATAACTAAAAAAGCGCGCCTCCGAAATAATTCCTTTTTCTACTGCCGCTTTTACAGCACAACCTGGCTCGTTGATATGTTGACAATTATTGAATTGACAATCCTGCATCCTTGCCCTCATTTCAGGAAAATATTGTGCTAATTCCTCTTTAGATAAATTAACCAAACCTAGTTCGCGCATCCCTGGCGTATCAATGACAGCGCCCCCTCCAGGGTAATCATACATTTGAGCAAAAGTGGTCGTATGCATTCCTTTCCCACTCCATTCACTCACTTCTTGTGTATTTATATCAAGGTCAGGAAATAAATAATTAATTAAAGAGGATTTACCCACCCCGCTATGTCCACTCACCAAAGTAGTTTTGTTTTTCAATAGCTCATCCAATGGGCCCAAGCCCATATTTTGTTCAATACTAATTAGCAATACTTTATAACCGACAGCCTGGTACATTTCCTCTAATTCAGCATACCTGGCTAATTCTTCGGGCCCGTACAAATCTGCTTTGTTGAATATTATGATCGCAGGAATATGAAAAGCTTCACAAGAAACTAAAAAACGATCAATGAATCCTTGAGATGTTTTTGGTGATTTTAAAGTAGCCAACAAAATAGATTGATCCATATTGGAAGCAATAATATGCTGCTGCCTTTTATTATGTGGAGATTGTCTTGCCACATAATTGTCTCTTTCAATAATTTCAGAGATCATGACCGCTTGCTCTACATCCGTTTCCATCTCACATTCCACCCAATCACCTACTGCAATAGGATTTGTAGAGGTAATGGCATCCAATTTAATCACCCCTTTGATTCGGGCTTGACAAAATTGGCCATTTTCCAGCTTTAGGCTGTACCAGCTACCAGTAGATTTATAGATCCTCGCTTTCATGTAAAACGAAGATAATCAAAGCATCCACAAAATCAATATCTTTGCCCCATGAGTCAATATGAACACGATAAAATTGTGCCTTACGCACAAAGTAATGCAGATAAAAAAGAACAAGTCGCTTCCATGTTTGATCATATTGCCAAGAGGTATGACTTTTTAAACCGTTTCTTAAGCTTGGGTATCGATCAAGGCTGGCGCAAAAAAGCCATTGCTAATTTTGGCACCCAAAAGATCCATCATTTATTAGACATCGCTACTGGAACTGCCGACATGGCTTTAATGGCGCATAAAACAATTGCTCCATCAAAAATAACAGGGATTGACATTTCTGAAGGGATGATGCAATACGGAAGAATTAAAATTGCAGACAAAGGATTAAACAATCAAATTCAATTGGTCACAGGTGATAGCACCGCCATTCCCTTTGGTGATGAAATTTTTGATGCGGCGATGGTAGCATTTGGTGTAAGAAATTTTGCCAATCTCGAAAAAGGCTTAAGTGAAATTTACAGAGTTTTACAACCTGGTAGCAAATTGGTGATTTTAGAATTTTCACAACCTAGCAGTTTTTGGTTTAAACCAATTTATAAATTGTACATGAATTGGATTACACCTACCATTGGCAAGCTTTTTTCTGGCAACAGAGCTGCTTATCAGTATTTAAACGACAGCGTCATTGCTTTCCCAGAAGGGCAAGCATTTATAAACATATTTGAACAGGTTGGATTTAAGCAAGTCTTTCAAAAAAAATTAACCTTAGGCATATGCAGTATTTATTGCGGAATAAAATAAGCATAGCAATACTATGTATATGTTTAAGCAGTGCTGCAATGGCACAGAGAGATGAAGTGTTTCGTCCTAATCAAGATCAATTACCTGTTTTTTTTGGATTAAGTGTGGGCATCACCAATTATTATTCGTCTTATCAATTAGATGGAAAATTTTTGCCTACAAATTTGGCGAGTCAAAATGCAAAAAGTGCTATTCAGATAAGCCCAATAAACAATACATTTTTTAACCTGGGCTTATCCGCTACCAAAAAAATATCAAACCATATTTATATAAGAGCTAACCCTAATTTTTTAATTGGTGGCAATAAAAGTGTTCAATTCAATATTAAGGACAGTAAAGACTCTGTTCAAGCATTCAAAATCCTCTCTAGTATTATCCAAATTCCTATCGCTTTTAAAATACAATCTGATAGGTACAACGCATTTAGACGTCCCGACTTTATGCGTCATTACCTGATTATGGGAGGTAAAGTTGACTTTGATTTAACAGGTGAAGAAAAAACTGGTACCGTCCAACCTAAAGTCCTACTTAGTAAAAACTACACCAACCTGTTTAAAAAAATTGACCTAGGAGCAGAAATTGGCGTGGGCATGAGCTTCTACTTGAGGTATGTCACTATTTCCCCTGAATTAAAATTAAGTTACGGCTTACAAAATAGTAAGAAACCTGATATTCTATTATCAAATATTGACAAGATCAATTCCAATTTTGCTTTCTTCACCATCCACCTAGAAAATTAAACAATCTATACTATGTCTAGCTATTTAATCAAAAACACCACTGTAGTCAATGAAGGTCGTAGCTTTGATGCCGACGTTTTAATTAAAAATGGAAGAATAGAAAAAATAGCGCGTAATATAGAAGTACCCTTTGCAGTTAAAGAAATCAATGGGGAAGGACAGTTTCTTTTACCAGGTGCCATAGACGATCAAGTGCATTTTAGAGAGCCTGGATTAACACATAAGGCAAATATTTATACCGAAGCAAAAGCAGCTGTAGCGGGAGGTGTAACCAGTTTTATGGAAATGCCTAATACCAATCCACCCGCATTCACACATGAATTGCTTGAAGACAAATACAAGATTGCAGCAAACAATGCCTTGGCTAACTACTCCTTTTTCATGGGTACTTCTCAAGATAATATCGAAGATGTATTAAGAACGAATGAAAAGAAAAATGAGGTATGTGGGGTAAAGATATTCATGGGTTCATCCACAGGCAATTTATTAGTAGACAACCCTATTGTGCTAGAACGAATTTTTGAAGGATCTGAATTACTCATTGCTACTCATTGTGAGGAAGAAGCAGTCATTAAAAGAAATAAAGCTGCAATAGAAGCAGTTAAGCCAAATTTAGAAATAAGCGACCACCCTATTATCAGAGACGTAGATGCTTGTTTTGAATCTTCATTTAAAGCCATCCAGCTGGCTAAAAAATTCGACACCCGATTGCATATACTACATATTAGTACCGCAAAAGAGTTGCAATTGTTTTCCAACTTAAAACCTTTATCAGAAAAGCGTATTACTGCAGAAGTTTGCGTGCACCACTTGCACTTTACTGCAGCGGATTATGCTGCAAAAGGCAATTTAATCAAATGCAACCCAGCTATCAAATCGGGAGATAACAGAACAGCATTATGGGAAGGCTTATTGAATGATCAATTAGATGTTATTGCAACAGACCATGCACCACATACCTGGGAAGAAAAACAAGAAGCATACGCACATGCACATGCTGGCTTACCTCTGGTACAACATAGTGTGATGTTGATGTTAAAATATGTAGAAGAAGGAAAATTAAGCATGGAAAAGATGGTAGAAAAGATGAGCCATGCAGTAGCTACATGTTTTCAAATTAAAGAAAGAGGATTTATACGTGAAGGCTATTTTGCAGATCTAGTTTTAGTAAAAAAACGCCCCTACACCATTACGAAAGAAAATCTATTGTACAAATGCGGCTGGAGCCCAATGGAGGGAGAACAATTCCCTTACAGTATTGAATCTACCTTTGTTAATGGTCATCTTGTGTACCACCAAGGTCAGTTTGATGAAACTCAAAAAGGAAGTAGAATGCAGTTTACAAGAAGCTAGATGCAAGTTGACAAAACCACCATACAAGATATTGGATTATTGGATCAACAGGAGTCCAAAGGATTAGCGAGTCATTTAGATTTTTGCAAAACCAATGGAGGTAAAAATCAATGGATGCATTTTGTAACACATCCACTTGGCTCTATAGATGCGATTAAGGCAAGGCAATCAGCGCTACAAGTGATGCTTTCGCAAATGGAGTTCCTGAACCAAATGAAAATATCGAATGGAACCTGTTTGGTCATCGATCAATTTTATAGTACCGGCTATAAACCTATTCCAAGAAACATAAGTTTACCAGGTGCTTATTGGTACCAAATTTGGAACAAAACAGATTATGCCCTTATTGCTTACTCTGTTCAACACATGGTGTCTTTTGTACAGTCATTAGATCAATGGCTCAAAAACTTTGAAACCTACAAAAGCACCCCCGTACTGGATGGATTGTATGCATCTATTCAAGCCTCTTTAGAAAAAATTGATTGCCTTGGCATTGATCTTAAAAAATTAAAAGAAGCCCCTCAAACAATTTTGCAACTTGGCTATTTTTTTGCCTATGAGTATAAGGCACGCATAAAAGCATTACAAGATCAATTCTATATTTTAGACGCCTATTATAGTATGGCGGCTGCGATGGAACATTATCAATTTAGTTTTCCAACTTGGGTAGATCAAAGTAGCCCGCTCATTGAGTTTGAAGCTGCCATACACCCATTGGTCCCCGATGCCATTGGCAATGATTTACAACTTACTGAGTCAAAAAGATTTTTGTTTTTGACTGGCGCCAACATGGCGGGCAAGAGCACTTTCATTAAAACGGTTGGCATCCTTGCTTACCTAGCTCATATTGGTATGGGCGTACCTGCAAAAAAATGTAGGCTCAGTTTATTAGACGGACTCATCACCAACTTGACCACAGCAGACAATGTACTCAAAGGTGAAAGCTATTTTTACAACGAAGTGCAAAGAATTAAACAGACCCTCACCCATGTGTTGGATGGGAAAAAATACCTGATTTTAATTGATGAGCTTTTTAAAGGAACCAATATTATTGATGCTATGAAGTGTAGTGAAAAAGTGATTGAAGGACTCCAAGCCTTGCAACAATCATTGACGATCCTATCTACGCACTTGTATGAAATAAGCGAGCCCTTAAAAAAATACCCGCATCTACAATTTTACTTTTTCGAAACGGCCGTTACAGATAAAACATTGGTCTTTAATTACACATTAAAAGAAGGAGTAAGTCAAGACCGACTAGGTTACCTTATTTTAGAAAGAGAAGGCGTGGTGGCTCTTATTGATCGTATAAATACTTAATTACGGTGATGTTTTATTGTTAGATTTCAATAAAACATGCTTGTAACAACAATTGGCGCTTCTCTTTATGGCATGGATGCTATTGGTATCCAAGTAGAAGTGAATGTAAGTATGGGCCAAGGCTATTGCATCGTTGGTCTCCCCGACATCGCCGTTAAAGAAAGTTTACACAGAACAGAAATTGCTATCAAAGCCAATGGCTTCAAAATGCCAAGGACCAAATTGGTCATTAATTTAGCGCCGGCTGATATCAAAAAAACTGGACCAGCTTTTGACCTTCCCATCGCTATTGGCATTCTTGCCGCCTCGGATCAACTTTGTAATCATTCCGTTTTGAATCGGTATTTAATGATGGGAGAATTAAGCTTGAATGGTGCACTCCAGCCTATTAAAGGTGTTTTAGCCATGGCCATCTATGCAAAAGAAAATGGATTAGAGGGCATTATTATTCCAAAAGTCAATGCGCCAGAAGCATCCTTGATAGAAGGCTTACAAGTTTTTGCATTTGAACAACTCACAGAAGTCATTGCATTTTGCAATGCACCTGAATCCTGCAAGCCCTTTCAAACTTTGCCTATAAAGCTTGGGAATTCATCCACTGCTTTGAATGATTTCATTGAGGTTGACTTTGCGTTTATTAAAGGACAACTTCAAGCAAAAAGAGCCATCGAAATTGCAGCAGCAGGTGGACATAACTTAATCATGGTAGGTCCACCAGGTGCGGGTAAAACCATGTTGGCAAAAACGAGTACCAGCATTTTACCACCAATGAATCTTGCTGAAACCTTGGAAACTAGTAAGGTCTATAGCCTACTTGGAAAACTTCCTACCAAAACTGCGCTCATGCAGTGTAGACCCTTTAGAAACCCACACCATTCTATTTCCGCTATTGCTTTAGTTGGTGGTGGACAAACACCCCAACCTGGTGAAATTTCCATGGCACATAATGGTGTTTTATTTTTAGATGAGCTTCCCGAATTTAGCCGGGCTGCCATTGAAATTTTACGACAACCCATGGAAGCTGGCTTTGTAAGTATCTCTAGAGCAAGGCAAGCACTTGAATTTCCAAGTAGATTCATGCTTTTTGCCTCTATGAATCCCTGCCCTTGCGGTTACTTTAATCATCCCCAAAAAACCTGCACTTGTAGCCCTCATAGTATTCAAAAATACCTGCATAAGATATCTGGCCCTTTATTAGACCGTATTGATTTACAAATAGAAGTAGTCCCTGTTGGATATGAAACCCTGCATAGCCGGGAAAAAACAGAAGACTCTGCTACAATTAGAGCAAGAGTCTTACAGGCTCGACTTATTCAAATGGAAAGATTTAAAAACCGCGCCGGCATCAATACCAATGCCCAAATGCTTGGTATTGATTTTAAAGAATGGGCTGTTTTGGATACAGCATCTTCTACCTTATTAAAAATGTCGATGGAGCAATTTCACCTAAGTGCAAGGGCTTATGACAGAATCATTAAAGTAGCCAGAACGATTGCAGATCTTGCAGGCGTAAAAAACATTCAAAATCAACATATTAGTGAAGCCATACAATATAGGACTTTGGATAGAGCGAGTTGGGGACAGTCCTTTTAATACTGACCTGTCGTTAACATCACCAAGGTACAAGCTTCAATTGTAGCAATACCAGCCGATTTGGCCAATGTCTCCAATGCTGGATTTTCTGTACCTGGATTAAATATAATCCGTTTAGGGGCTAGAGCAATAATGGAAGCATAGTAGGCTTCCTGTGCTGCTGGACCTAGGTATAAAGTTAAGGTATCGATGGAGCCTGGACTAGGCCAATCTTGTACAATGTTTAAGTTTTGAATCAATCCTTTTTTGATTCCAAATGGATACACGGTATGTCCTTTTTGGGACAACAAAACAGTAGCCATAAAACTATATCTTTCTGGATTGGGCGATGCCCCTAAAACCATGGTAACACTTGATTGCATAAGACAAATCTATTATTAAAAATTTAAACTCATTTTATTTTGTTACAATAAAAGAATGTAATTTTATAAAAATCAACTTCCCCAAATAAAAACATAAGATTATGGCAAGCAAGAAAAAAGCAGTAAAAAAGGCAGCTCCTAAAAAAGCAGTGGCAAAAAAAGCACCAGCTAAAAAAGCTGCTAAGAAAGTAACTAAGAAGGTAGTAGCTAAAAAAGCAACTCCTGCTAAAAAGAAAACAGCTCCTAAAAAAGCAGTTAAGAAAGCAGTTGCAAAAAAAGCACCAGCAAAAAAAGTAACTAAGAAGGTTGTAGCTAAAAAAGCAACTCCTGCTAAAAAGAAAACAGCTCCTAAAAAAGCAGTTAAGAAAGCAGTAGCAAAAAAAGCACCAGCAAAAAAAGTAACTAAGAAGGTTGTAGCTAAAAAAGCAACCCCTGCTAAAAAGAAAACAGCTCCTAAAAAAGCAGTTAAGAAAGCAGTAGCAAAAAAAGCACCAGCTAAGAAAGTAACTAAGAAGGTTGTAGCTAAAAAAGCAACTCCTGCTAAAAAGAAAACAGCTCCTAAGAAAGTGGTAGCACCAGTTGCTGCTCCAGTTGTTGAAACAACAACAGTGGTTGCACCTACTCTTTTCGAAACACCAAGCACGGACAACAATCCAACAGCTTAATTAAAATAGCTTACAATAAATCCCGCTACTTGCGGGATTTTTTATTTCAATTCAAAACACCTACTTATGCGCAAAATACTTGTATTGTTAGCATGTCCTCTTTTTCTATTCTCACAGTCTGGAACGATTGCAGAGAAGACAAAAAACATGGAATTACGTAAAGGATTTTATGATTATTATTGGGACAATGCCAATGGAAAAATCTACTTAGTCGTAGATAAACTAAATGCCCCTTTTTTATACGTCAACTCTTTGCCTGCAGGCCTAGGATCCAATGACATTGGGCTTGACAGAGGTCAATTAGGAGATTCCAGAATTGTTTACTTTAATCGTATTGGAAAAAAATTATTACTGACACAACCTAATTTAGATTATCGTGCAGTAACGAATGATGTCAGAGAACAAAGAGCTGTTGATCAGTCTTTCGCTCAGTCTGTTTTGCATCATTTTAATATTGAAGCAGAAGATCAGGCGAGCGATCCTTCGATGCATAAAGTTTTAGTAGACATCACAAGCTTTTTATTAAGAGACGCACATGGAGTTGTAGAAAAAATCAAGCGTGCAAGACAAGGTTCTTATACATTGAATGAAAATAGATCTGCTATTTATATTCAGAACACGAAAAATTTTCCAAAAAATGCCGAGTTCGAAGCCACCATCACCTTTGTGGGTGGAGCAGATGCAGGCAGATTGGTTCAATCAGTAACCCCTTCTCCAGAAGCGATCACAGTTAGAATGCACCATAGTTTTGTTGAATTACCTGATAATAATTATACACCAAGAAAATATGATATCAGAAGCGGCTATTTTGGAACTACTTATTTTGATTACAGTTCTGACATAAGTGAACCAATTCAACAAATGGTGATCAATAGACATCGTCTTCAGAAAAAAGATCCAACTGCAGCAGTAAGTGAAGCAGTTAAACCAATCATTTACTATTTAGATAATGGCACACCAGAACCTATTCGTTCTGCTTTATTAGAAGGAGGAAAATGGTGGAATCAAGCTTTTGAAGCAGCTGGTTATAAAAATGCTTTTCAATTGTATATTCTCCCTGATTCTGCGGACCCTATGGATATTCGTTACAATATGATTAACTGGGTGCACCGTTCAACTAGAGGTTGGAGCTATGGGGCTTCTGTAGTAGACCCAAGAACTGGAGAAATTATTAAAGGCCAGGTTTCTCTTGGCTCTTTACGCGTTAGACAAGACTATTTGATATTTGCCGCTTTACTGTCTCCTTATATAGATGGGAAACCTGTTACAGATGCTATGCGTAAAGCTGCAGTGCATCGTTTAAGACAATTGTCTGCACACGAAATAGGCCATACTTTAGGATTACAACATAATTATGCATCCAGCTTTAATGACAGGGCTTCTGTGATGGATTATCCGCACCCAAATGTCTTTGTAAACGAAGCAGGTAATATAGATTTCTCAAAAATTTATACCGATGAAATTGGATTATGGGACAAGCGTGCCATTACTTATGGTTATCAAGATTTTCCAAAAGGAACTGATGTATCAAAAGCACTCAATAATTTATTAGAAGAAAATTCTAAAAATGGTTGGCTATTTATTGCAGATGCAGATGCAAGAGCTGCAGGAGGTATGCATCCTTATGCCCACCTTTGGGACAACCAACCCAATGCCACAGATGGATTGCTTCAAACACTTGCTGTTCGTACAAAAGCAATGGAGCAGTTTGGCGCAAATTCTATAAAGCAGGGCGCTCCATTCGCAGTTTTAGAAGATGCATTGGTGCCTGTGTACAATTACCATCGCTACCAATATGAAGCAGTAACAAAATTAATTGGCGGTGTAAACTATCAATATAGTGTTAGAGGAGATCAAAATCAAATTCAACCAACCATATTGCCAAAAGCTACTCAACAAAAAGCTTTAGACCTTGCACTTGCTTGTTTAGCTCCAAGCTTCTTAACGATTCCAGAAAATATTTTACAAATGATCCCACCAAGACCACCTATGTATTATGGGGTTGGTGAATTATTTACAAAAAGAACTGGATTAAGTTTTGACGCCTTATCTCCTGCAGAAGCATTGGTTGACTTTGAATTATCTTTCCTATTCAATGCAGAAAGAGCAAATCGTTTAGTACAAAATAAAGCAAGGGCCAATACATTAGGCTGGGACAATGTGCTTGATGCTGTATTAGACAAGACCTGGTATGCCCCAGCTGTAGCTGGCTTAGCAGGATCTGTTCAATTACAAACACAACAACAAACACTAAGTTGGTTGATTGGATTAAGTCAAAGTAATGAAGCCAATTTTGAAGTAAAGAGTATCTGCAACAATAGATTGAATCAATTGAAAACTAAATTAGCTAGTTTATCAATTAGCAATCCTAAGTTAGCGTCACACTATCAATTTGCGATTCATAGAATCAATGACCCAGAAAAAATTACCTTACCTAAACAAGTAATCATTCCTCCAGGTGCACCGATAGGATGTGATGTGGAGTAATTAAAAAAGTCCTTAGAAAAATTTAAGGACCGCTTTAAACCCAAAGAAGCCCGATCAAATTGATCGGGCTTCTTTTATTGAATATGTTAATTAAAAAAATAACTTACGCCAACATACGTAATGGCTCTTCTAATAAACTCTTTAATGTTTGTAAGAACGCAGCACCTGTTGCCCCATCTACCACACGGTGATCGCAACTTAATGTCACATTCATCACATTGCCTGGAACAATGGCACCATCTTTCACAATTGGCTCTTGCGCAATACCACCTACTGCTAAAATACAAGCATCTGGAGGATTGATGATCGCTGTAAATGAATCAATACCAAACATACCTAAATTAGAGATAGTGAAAGTACTTCCTTCCCAATCTGCAGGTTGTAATTTTTTATCTTTTGCTTTTTTAGCAAACTCTTTTACGTTACCGCTAATTTGAGATAAAGACAAGCCATCTGCGAATCTTAAAACAGGCACCAATAAACCTTCATCTACTGCTACAGCTATACCAATATTCACATGGTGGTTTTCTCTGATGAAATCCCCCATCCAACTGCTATTTACTTTTGGATGTTGCTTCAATGATAAAGCAGTTGCTTTCACAATCATATCGTTGAAACTGATCTTAGTAGTCGCATTTTCATTCAATAAGGTACGTGCTTTAATAGCTGCATCCATATTAATCTTCATCGTCAAGTAAAAATGTGGCGCAGTAAATAAACTTTCACTTAAGCGCTTCGCAATCACCTTACGCATTTGAGACACAGGTGTATCTACAAAACTTACTGTGCCAGCAGGAACAAATGAACTTGCGCTAGCAGTTGCAGTTGGTGCAGCAGCAGTTGCCGTACCTGGTGTATAATTTTCTAAATCTGTTCTTGTAATTCTTCCATGCTCTCCTGTACCTTTTACAAATTTCAAATCAATGCCTTTCTCTTTTGCAATTTTCTTTGCTAAAGGTGAAGCAAAAATTCTTCCTTCGTTCACTACTTGAGTTGTTGCAGTTGGAGCCGCAGCAACTGGTGCTTGCGCAGCAGGATTAGCTGGTGCAGGTGTCGGAGCAGCAGCTGGCGCTGAAGCAGCACCACCTTTGATGGCAGCTACGATTGGTGCAATATCTAAACCTTGTTGTCCAATGATACAAAGCAAGTCGTTGACTAAAATCTTTTCGCCAGCTTTTGCACCTTGGTACAATAAAATACCATCCTTATATGATTCTAATTCCATCGTCGCCTTATCGGTTTCGATGTCAGCTAATACTTCTCCTTTTTTAACCGTATCTCCTACTTTCTTCTGCCATCCTGCAATCACGCCTTCTGTCATGGTATCACTTAAGCGAGGCATCAATACCACTTCTTCCATTGCAGAAACATCCACCGATGGTGCTGCAGCAGCAGCAACTGGTGCAGCTGATGGAGCTGGCGCAGCTTCAACACTTGTTGCAGCGGCACCTGTATTTTGTGCAATTAAAGCAGTCACGTCTTCCCCTGCTTTTCCAAAAATGGCTAATAAATCGTTTACTTGTAATTTTCCACCACGAGGCGTACCAATGTGCAATAACACACCGTCTTGATAGCTCTCCAATTCCATGGTTGCTTTATCCGTTTCTATTTCTGCTAATAAATCACCTTTTTTAACGGTATCCCCCACATTTTTGTGCCAAGCCGCTATCACACCTTCAGTCATGGTGTCACTTAAACGGGGCATTAATATTACTTCTGCCATAGGTAAAAAGCTAATTTGTAATTGAGTCGTGAAATTACATCAAAAATGTATTTTTTCCCACCGAAAAGGGCAATTTTATAGCAAAATAGGGCAAATTAGGGCAGATATGAATGAAATCTGATCTAGTACTGACCTACTATTGACCCTGTGCTAAACTATACGCTTTTTTGTCTCCCCACATGTTCAATATTTCAATTGAACTAACATTAAAATCTTTAGACAAATTGGTATACAATTCAACGATATCAAGTTGCGTAAGTGATATAGTTGGATCTGTTTCGAATCTTAACCTAAATTGGTTCACTAAATTCGTATACACCGACCCTGTTGGCCAAACCTGCGTCCCTCTGTTAGAGATAGTTACTAATTTCAAATTTCCTTTCTCTTGCTTTTGGGCAATAGCAGCTAAGGCTTTGGGTTGCAAAGTTGACTCTACGAAGAAATCTGCACCCAAAATTTTATGAGGCTCTTTGTTAGCACTTAACAACATAGGATTAGTGGTAATCGCACTATTCGTTGGAACAAAATCAAAATTTTGTAAGGCTGGTCTTGGATTGTGTGTAGGTTGTTTGCCAAAATTATCAATGATAGCTTGTGCAAATGCTGTCGTATTCACTGAAGGGATGGACTTATCGCCAAAGTCTCCAGTATGAATGCCAGACTCTAATGTAAACAATAAAGCATTTTCAATCATTACTGCTTTTTCCATCATACCAAGATGACGCAACATATTCAAGCCACTCAATAATAATGAAGTTGGATTGGCGATATTTTTTCCGGCAATATCTGGTGCTGTACCGTGTACTGCTTCAAAAATAGAGATATGATCTCCAATGTTAGATGATGGCGCAAACCCAAGTCCACCAACTAATCCAGCACATAAGTCACTCACTATATCTCCTTGTAAATTAGTTAACACAATCACATCAAATAAATCTGGACGACTTACTAATTTCATACACAAATCATCTACAATTACATCGTCTGCTTTAAGATTTGGGTATTCTTTTGCCACTTCATTGAAGACTTCTAAAAATAAGCCGTCAGTCAACTTCATGATATTTGCTTTGTGGCCGCATGTAATTCTCTTTGCCCCTTTTTTCTGTGCCATTTCAAATGCATAACGAATCACTTGTTCACTTCCGCCTCTTGTTATAAATCTTCTTGCAATCGCCACATCCTGAGTCAACATATGTTCAATGCCACCATAAGTATCTTCAATATTTTCACGCACTATGGTTAAATCAATATTTACACCCGCTTTACTAAATACTGTATCAACTCCACTTAATGTTTGAAATTTTCTATCATTCGCATAAGTGTTCCATGTTTTTCTAGCCGTTACATTCACACTTTTTACACCCTTCCCTTTTGGTGTCTCCATTGGCCCTTTAAAAAGAATACCCAATCTTTCGATGGTTTCTTTAGCCTCGGGCGTCATTCCATTGCTAAAACCCTTGTCAAAGACCCATTTTCCCATGTCCACATAGTCATACTCTAAGGGCAATTTTGCCGCATTAAATATGCCAATAACAGCTTCCATGATTTCTGGACCAATTCCGTCTCCTTTAGCTACAGCGATCTTCATTTTATTGAATTTTTAGTGTAAAAATGGGGTTTTAAGGCAGGTTTTATCAACGCTCCCGCGAAGTTAGGTGAGTTCGGTGTTCCTAAAAAAAATTAGTGCCTTTTTTTGGGCTTGTCGTGTAAAATATTCCTAATTTTATAAAGCAGTATACTCTGCAAGTTACATTTGATCCCTTTGATCATGATTTCGACAATTTCAGAAGGAATAGAAGTGAGTGTTGAGACTTTTTACCAGAAAGATTACAGTAATCCATTACAGCAAGATTTTATGTTTGCTTATCGTATCACTATCGAAAATCACAATGCTTTTCCGGTAAAACTATTACGCAGAAGTTGGGAAATATTTGATAGCAATGGAGAACACAGGGTTGTAGAAGGCGAAGGTGTAGTGGGTGTTCAGCCCTTGATCATGCCAGGTAAACAATACCAATATGTAAGTGGCTGTACCTTAAAATCGGAATTGGGTAAAATGCAAGGCTTTTATAGTATGGAAAATGTAGCAAATAGAACACCCATTCAAGTAGCCATTCCCCCTTTTAAAATGATTGCTCCAGTTAAATTGAACTAAGGAGTTTAAAAATCAATTGCAGCTTCTTGCAAGATCGTCAAAGGATTAGTTTGTAGCAATTTTTTTAAGTCAGTTTTGTCGACGCCTTTTTGTTGACGCATCCAATCTTTTACAATTTTATAACCAATATACTTGCCTACATTTCCTGGCAAATTTGCACCAAAAATTTCGTTGTAGGACGACTCTCCAAGCATAGAGTGAATGTAATTTGGAGCTGTCGCATAAAGCCTATTTTCGGCAGACAAATAAGTCCAAATGTCTGAGGCCTCTGCCTCTAAAGTATTTAACTGTTGCGCTGTATAGCCCATCCTTACTGTATCTGGCACAGCAGGCAAGCATTGCTCCATAATATATTGACGCTTCCCAATTTCTATCATCTGCGTAATTAAAGATTGCCCATTCAATGCAATGGGTTGATAATCATTTAAAATATTTTCGAGGGAGTTCACCACAATATAAGCGGGTGCAAAACGCCTGCTTATATAAGATGGATAAATAGTATGTACTTGCTCCGAAAAATACCAGCTGGACTCCGCCCCTAAATAAAGCTGTAACCCAATCGCAATGCCGTCTTTAGTGACTACATTGCCATAGGTTTCCAATGGGCCAATAAAATAAATAATATTTTTTGGCAACACATAATCTGGAAAAAAATAATGAAACCTTTTTAAAGCCTCTTCTATCTGAGGAGTAGCAGTTGTAGCAGCTGCCACCTTTTTAACTTCTTTGTAAATGGGTAAGTAGGCTTTGTAAAATGCGCGTATTTGTTGGGGGGCTTTTACCGGAGATTGCATTAAAATTCGATCAAAATAATCGGAAGCAAAAGAAGGATATTGTTGTACTAATTTTGATAATGCTTCTTTAAAACGAAGACTATCCATCCCAAAAAAAGCATCTTCAAAATGGATGACTTGGATGGATGGTTTAGGGGCATTATTTGCTAGGTCTCGAGTTGGGCCTTCGCAGGCCACTAGTAGCATACTGATTATACCATGAAATAAAAGGGTCCATCTCATCCTCGAAAGTACAAAAAAAGCGAGGTTATTTCTTTTAAAAACCGACCTTTGGCTCATGAAAATTTGTATCGCCCAACAGAATTATCATATCGGCAATTTTGAAGCTAACACAAAGCAGATTATTGATGCTATTGAACAAGCAAAAAAAGATGGAGCTGATTTAATATTATTTAGCGAAATGAGTGTCTGTGGTTATCCCGCTAGAGACTTTGTAGAATTCAATGACTTTATTCAACAATGTTATGCTAGTGTGGATGCGATCCGAAAAGTAGCAGACACCATTGGTGTATTGATAGGTGCGCCTGCTCATAATACCAATGAAAAAGGAAAGCCCTTATACAACGCCGCTTTTTTCTTGTATGATCAAAAAATTCAAGCAGAAATTCATAAAACACTCCTTCCTACTTACGATGTGTTTGATGAGAATCGATATTTTGAACCTGCAAGTACATGGAAAGTAGTTCCATTTAAAGGAAAAAAATTAGCGATTACTATTTGTGAAGATATATGGAACTTAGGCGATAACCCATTGTATACGATTTGTCCTATGGATCAGATGATGCAACAGGAACCTGATATTTTATTAAACCTGAGTGCTTCTCCATTTGACTACACACATGACGAAGACAGAAAAGCAACGATCAAATCGAATGTGGTGAAATATAAAAAACCACTATTTTATTGCAATGCAATAGGAAGCCAAACTGAAATTGTTTTTGATGGTGCTTCTTTAGTTTTTGATAAAGATGCTAACTTATGTGGTGCACTACCTATGTTTGAAGCTGCCATGCAAATTTTTGAATGCAACGAGGATGGAAGTATCAATGCCCCAATTTTGGAACCAGCCGCGTCTGTTCCAAGTAAAGAATTGAATCCTGCACAGCTCATTCCAACCTTGAATATTGACCAAGTATACAAAGCCTTGGTATTAGGTGTAAGAGACTACTTTACAAAAATGGGTTTCAAAAAAGCCATACTTGGTTCTTCAGGCGGCATTGATTCCGCAGTCACTTTAGCGATTGCATGCGAAGCATTAGGTAAAGAAAATGTATATGCAATCTTAATGCCCTCTCCTTATTCAACTGCACATTCGGTTGACGATGCAGTTCAGTTAAGTAAAAATTTAGGCAATCCTTATGACTTACTGCCCATCCAAGAAGTGTATGAAAGTTTTTTACATACTTTAAAACCTATTTTTAAAGATCTTCCTTTTTCATTGGCCGAAGAAAATATACAAAGCAGGTCCAGAGGTAATTTATTGATGGCCATTGCTAATAAATTAGGTTATGTATTATTGAATACTTCTAACAAAAGCGAACTAGCGACTGGTTATGGTACATTATACGGTGATATGGCTGGAGGATTAGGCGTGTTGGGCGATTGTTATAAATTACAAGTGTATGCATTAGCTAATTACATTAATGCAACAAAAGAAATTATTCCAAACCATATTATACAAAAAGCACCTAGTGCCGAATTAAGACCAGACCAAAAAGACAGCGATAGTCTACCAGACTATGCTATCCTAGACCAAATCTTATACCAGTATATCGAAAAACGTGCAGATCCAAGCAGTATCAAAGCAAATGGTTTTGAGCCTACATTAGTAGATCGCACTTTAAAGATGGTGAACACCAATGAATACAAACGAAATCAATTCTGTCCAATCATAAGAATATCACCAAAAGCATTTGGTGTGGGTAGAAGAATGCCAATTGTTGGAAAATATTTAAATTAATCTATGAAAAACAAAACGATTGCTTACTTAGCTTCTGTTTTACTTTTTATTGCATTTGAAGTGAGTGGACAAAAAAGCACGCCTATTTTACCAGGCGCTTATCAAACTGCACAATACTTACCGCTTTTAAAAGGTAAAAGAGTGGGCTTATTCACCAACCATACAGCAACAGTTGGAAGCAGTCATTTAATTGACACCTTAATAGCGAGTGGCATTCATTTACAAAAAGTATTCACACCAGAACATGGCCTAAGAGGCACAGCTGATGCAGGAGAAAAAACAAAAGATGGAATAGATGAAGCTACTGGCGTTCAAATCGTTTCTCTTTATGGTAAAAAATATGGTCCGAGTGAAGCTGATTTATTGGATGTGGACCTATTGTTGTTTGATATTCAAGATGTCGGCACTCGTTTCTATACCTATATTTCTTCGCTTCAATATTATATGGAAGCGGCATGGGCTAACAACAAACCACTTGTCATTCTAGATCGCCCAAATCCAAATGGACATTATGTGGATGGACCTGTATTAGAAAAACCTTTTAGCAGTTTTGTGGGTAAAAAGTCCATTCCTATTGTGTATGGTATGACGATTGGGGAATACGCAAAAATGTTGGTTGGCGAAAAATGGTTGACAGCTCCAGCAGATAGCAATGTAAATAAAACAGCAAGCCCTTTAGAATTAACAGTCATTCAGTGTGAAAATTACGACCATAATGCAATGTACACTTTCAACATTGCGCCTTCTCCTAACTTACCAGATATGAATGCTATTTATTGGTACCCTACCACCTGTTTGATTGAAGGTTCTGTGATGAGTGAAGGACGTGGTACGGCACATGCCTTCGCCTATATTGGCCACCCAAGTATCCAAGGTAAAACATTTAGTTTCACACCTGGCCCAAGAACCGGTGCTATGAACTCAAAATTATATGGTCAATTATGTTATGGTTGGGACTTAAGCCAACAACAGGCTCCAAAAAATAAAATAGACCTTGAATTGCTGATCGAAATGTACCAAGCATTCCCAAAAAAAGATAGCTTTTTTATTGAGCCTAAATCTACATTAGCGACAGACTACTTCTTTAATAAATTAGCTGGTAACGCAAAATTCATGGAGCAGCTAAAATCCGGCGCTTCTCCTGCTGCTATTAGGGCTAGCTGGCAACCGGGTTTAATCGCATTTAAAAATATGCGTAAAAAATACTTACTGTACAAAGATTTTGAACAATAAAAAAGGTCCCGAAAATTCGGGACCTTTTTTATTGTATACAATCAAGTAATATTATCCTCCAATAATTGGAATAGCTAATTGATGTACCGCATCATTCAATTGTTTGATCCCTGTTTTCTTAAGGGTTTCTAATTTATTGAATTCCGCATCTACTTGAACTTTCAATACATCATACACCCCTTGTACTTGCTTAGTTGGTGCAGTGTATCCAGATGCTGCAGATTCAAATACGCCAGCAATCTTATCATCTAAACGGATTGGGAAGTTTAATACATCCTGACCGCTCTTTGCTTTTGTTTGATGTAAGGCTTCTTCGATAGCCGTTAAACTTGCTAACACTTCTTTAGCTTGTTTTTGGAAGCTTGAATCTTTAGTCTTCTTCTGTAAAGTTTGAATTTGACTACGTAATTCTTTAATGCCTTTTAAGTTTTTCATGATGTCGCTAAAAGTGCCTGCTACTTTCAACAAGAATTGCTCCTGTGCTTTTAAGTCTGCATCTGATACTTTATAATTTGGATCAGCCACAATCGTGAAAGCTTGTTCAGTCACTACGTTATCAATGGTCACTTTCGCTGTGTAGTTTCCTGGTGCAGCTAATACTGGACTAGTAGCGCCATTCCATAAAATCAAACTCGCATCAGGTTTCTCCACTTCTTTGTGGTACATATTCCAAACATAAGTTTGATACCCAGCTTCTGTACTTGGACCACCAGCATCTGTATGGCTTACTGTTTTAATTACTTTCTTTTGATCATCTAAAATGCTAATCGTTACTTTAGAAGAGTCAGTATTGGCTTTCCAGTATTTGATCACCACTCCTTTAGCAGGATTCATGCCCACATTACCTGGCATACTAGCACTCATACCACGACTTCTTCTTCCTCCCATTTGTGGTGGAACTCGATAGGTATTTGCAATAGGGAATACTTTGCTAACAGTAGGTGTAGATTGGAAATTTTCTATAAATGAAAGGTCATCTAATACATAAATACTTCTTCCTTGTGTTCCCACGATTAAGTTCTGATCTTTAATCAACAAATCAGTAACTGGTGTTACAGGAAGGTTCAATTGAAAACGCTCCCAAGAAGCACCATCATTCACAGATACGTACAAGCCATATTCTGTTCCTGCAAATAATACACCTGCTTTTCTTGGACTAGCAACAATGGCTCTTGTAAAATGCATTGGATCAATACCATTGGTGATTTTTGTCCAAGTAGCACCATAATCTGTTGTCTTATAGATATAAGGCGCAAAATCATCTAATTTATACCTTGTACCAGCAAAATAAGCAGTTCCTTTTCTTGTTGGATCTACTTCTACCCTGTTCCACATCATCCATTTTGGCGCATCTTTTGGCGTTACGTTTGCCCAAGTTTTTCCGCCATCCTTACTTACACTAATAATACCGTCATCACTACCTGTCCACAATAAATCTTTTTCAAGTGGAGATTCTGCAGCTGTAAAAATCGTGCAATAATATTCTACACTGGTATTGTCTTGTGTGATTGGACCTCCTGAACTTTTTTGTTTTGCTTTGTCGTCTGTAGTTAAATCTGGAGATAACATCGTCCAACTAGCTCCTTCATTTTCGGTTGAAAATAAATGATTACCCGCTGTATATAATTTCTTTGGATTATGCGGAGAGAAGAAGATCGGGTGATTCCATTGGAAACGATACTTCATTGCTTCTGCACCAGCACCCATTGGATTATCAGGCCATACATTGATCACTCTGTTCTCACCTGTTTTATGGTCAAAACGAGTAATTAAACCACCATAAGATCCACCATATACAACGTCGCTATTCAATGGATCTGCCACTATGTATCCACTCTCACCACCTGCAGTCACCTCAAAATCACTTTCGCCAATGAATGCACCATAGGTACTTGATTTAATTCTGAATGCAGAATTATCTTGTTGTGCACCTAATATTCTGTAAGGGAAACTATTGTCTGTACTTAAACGATACACCTGCACGGTTGGCTGGTTCATCATAGTACTCCAATTTTTACCTGCATCCATACTTACTTGTGCACCTCCATCATCTGCTACGACCATTCTTTTACCATTCTTTGGATCAATCCATAAATCATGGTGATCACCGTGTGGTGTTCTTAAAGAAGTGAAATTTTTACCCCCATCAGATGATACCATAAAGTTTACATTCGGACAGTACACTTTGTTTTCATCAGCTGGATCAACAAAAACTTTGGTATAATACCAAGCACGTTGACGAATATTATTATCACTACTTGCTAATTCCCATGTTGCACCTGCATCATTGGAAACATATAAACCCCCATTTGCATTTTCAATCAATGCATATAATTTATCGGTATTAGATTTTGCTACAGCAACACCTACAATACCCCAAACACCTTTTGGTAAGCCTTTGTTATTTTTAATAGACACCCAAGTATTACCACCATCTGTACTTTTGTACATTCCAGATCCTGCACCACCACTTTCTAAACTATAGGGTGTACGGATTAATTCCCAAGTACCTGCATATAAATTATCTGGATTACTTGGATCAATGATTAAATCACTTGCACCAGTTTGAGGATTCACATACAATACTTTTTTCCATGTAGCACCACCATCGATACTTTTATACACGCCCCTGTTTTCATTAGGTCCAAATAAATGGCCCATCACAGCTGCCCAAACAATATCTGGATTTTTAGGGTGTACAATTACACGAACAATGTGTCGACCTTCTTTTAAGCCAATATTCTTCCAAGTCTTACCATCATCTGTTGACTTCCACATGCCTTCTAAACCTTCACTTACATTACCACGCATGGTGTTCTCTCCTTCACCAACATAAATGATAGACTCATTAGAAGGTGCTAACGCAATCGATCCGATTGTTCCACCAAAATAACCATCAGAAATATTTTTCCAGTTATTACCCGCATCCGTTGTTTTCCAAACACCTCCGCCGGTTGATCCCATAAGGAAGGTATTTACATCGGTATAAGATCCAACAGCAGCCGCAGCACGACCCCCTCTAAATGGACCAACCAATCTAAAACTTTGCGCTTTAATAATTGGATCTTGTGATAATTCAACTGGCTTAACTGGCTCAGTTGTTTTTTTCTTTTGGGCTGTTGCAGGACTGTAAACAAGTACTGCTAAGAAAGCCGCAAATACAAAAAATAATTTTTTCATAGTTGACTTTTAAAATGAATAATCCTTGTTGATAGAAAAGAACGAGCCCTCCTTTTGGAGGGCTACGTAATTATTTGATAGTTTCTACTTCTTTAAATTTTTTGATTGGGGTTGACTCCACTAATTTTCTAAAGTCGGCCCAATCTTTTGCAAAAAAGGCATTCACTTGAGTAGCCACCTTATCTGCTGCTACTTTAGCTTCTGCAATCACACGCTCTTCCTGCGCACCAGGTAAAGTATTTTTACCCATGATCAACATACCAGCAGATCGGATGATAGAAATTGGCGTGATCGTTGGAACGGTACCATATCCTTGTTTTTCTTGTCGCTTACCAACCATCATTTCCTTTAAACTTTTCACTTTTTCAGCAATGGCTTTATGTGCTTTATTTAAACTATCTACGCCTTTGTCTTTTTTATCTTTCCACTCTGCCTTAAGTTGTGTCAATGTCAATTCAGCTTCATCTAATTGGTCTTGAGCTGCATTGTATTTATCTGCAACTACTTGTAATTGATCTAATAACTTGTCTTGCGCAAGGACTACCTCATTTTTGCTAGGCACTCTAGGGTCATCAGCTACTTGAACCATTGCAGAATCTTTCCAAGCACCCGCAGTCACGACAACTTTATAAGTGCCAGGTAATACTTCTCTACCTGTAAATTCTTTTTCCTCTGCAGGAGCTGCTTCAGTTGGTTCTTCTGCCATTCTTCTGCCAAATCCGCCGCCGCCATTTTTAGGTGCGCCTGCAGCTCTTTTACCTTTTTGCTCAAAACCCCAATAGTTTCTGTTAAAACCAGAATCTAATTTGAAGCTTAGGTTTCTTATAACTTTATCATCGGCATCTTTGATTTGAACTTTTGCTTTCTTCACTGTATCCATAGAATAGATGGTGATAGGCATGCCCGTTGGTTTATTTGGCGCATCCCACATACCCCATGTACTCCACTCGTAAGGAGAATTCTTGATAGATAAATTAATAGATGCAGGAGGCACACTCACAAAGAATTTTGAAGTTTGCGCTTTTGCTAATTTTCTTAAAGGTCTGATATCATCTAATACCCATAAGCTTCTACCAAATGTAGCAATCGCTAAATCCGCCTCTCTTTCTTGAATGGCAAAATCATAAGTAGATACAGATGGGTAACCATTTTTCCATTGTTGGAAATTGATACCATTGTCGATACTTACATACATACCTTGTTCAGTTCCTACAAAAATTAAATTCGGTTCAGTAGGATCTTGTAAAACAGTCAATGCATATCCAGTTACCTTCTTAGCATCCACCATATTTGTCCAAGTTTTACCCGCATCATTAGATCTAAAGATATAAGGAGCGAAATCGCCTTGTCTATAATTATTCACTACAACAAAAACTTCATTTGGATTCGTTGCAGAAGTTCTAATCTGTGGAATCCAAGCACCTTTAGGCAAACCTGTGATATTAGCCGTCACGTCCGTCCAAGTTGCACCACCATTGGTTGTCATTTGAACTTTACCATCATCTGTACCAATATAGATTAATCCTTTTTGAACTGCACTTGGTGCAATACAAATAATAGTACAATGGTTCTCTGCACCAGTAATATCAATACTCAAACCACCATTATCTCTTTGATCAATCTTTGCGCTATCATTGGTCGTTAAATCAGGTGAAATAATTTCCCATGCAGCACCTTTATTGGTACTCTTATGTAAAAACTGTGAGCCAAAATAAATTGTTTTCTTGTCAAATGGATCTTGCGCAATAGAAGCATTCCAGTTAAAACGCAATAATGTTTTTGCATCAGGAGCTGGAGGCTTAATAAAAGATGACTGACCTGTTACGGTATTGTATCTTCCCACATTACCCCCTTGGCTCATTGCATACACCCAATTTGCATCTTCTGGATCTGGCATCACATCAAAACCATCGCCACCCCATAAATTATCCCAATCAAAATTTCTGATACCTCCTTGAACCGTTGTATACGCTGGGCCTCTCCAAGAACCATTGTCTTGCATACCACCCATTACATGGTAAGGAATTTCATTGTCTACATTAATATGATAGAACTGCCCTACTGGAATTTTTTCATCAAACATCCATGTCTTACCACCATCACGTGTGATACCTATACCACCATCATTACCGTCAATGATATATTTATTATCGGTTGGATGAATCCAAAATGCATGGTGGTCAGGATGGATACCACTGTATGGAATAATCGTTTCAAAACTCTTTCCACCATCAATACTTTTTTGAACTGTCTGACTGATATACCATAATGTATTTTCATTCAAAGGATCACCAATGATGTCTTGGAAATAGAATGGACGATTGTCAACAATAGATTTTTGACCATTCACTAACTTCCAAGAATAGCCACCATCATCACTCTTATATAACCCACTTTTCTTAGACTCTACTAATGCATACACTACATTTGGATTAGACCTACTGATAGTAATACCCACACGACCTAAATCGCCATCAGGTAAACCATGCTCTTTCCCTAATTTTACGAAATTTTTTCCGCCATCAATGGTCATGTAAATACCACTACCCTTACCACCACTCTCTAAATGATATGGATTACGGTAATGATGCCACATAGCCACAAATAATTTGTTCGGATTAGATGGATCCATGATCATATCACCAGGACCTGATGTATCATTGGTAAATAAAATTTGATTCCAAGTTTCACCACCATCGGTTGTTTTGTATACACCTCTATTTTTACTTTGTCCATAAGGATTACCTATCGCTCCTGCATACACCGTATTTGGATTAGAAGGATCTATGATCACTCTATGAATATTTCTGGTTTGCTCTAAACCCATACGCTTCCAGGTTCTTCCAGCATCCATTGTTTTATACATACCCTCTCCAATACTAATGGAGTTTCTTGGATTACCTTCTCCTGTTCCAACCCATACCACACTTGGATTAGATTGTTGAATTGCTAAAGCACCAATATTTAAAATAGGTTGATCGTCAAAAACAGGTGTCCAACTAACGCCTCCGTTATATGTTTTCCAAACACCACCAGATGCAGCACCAATCCAAATATGATTCGGATTTGCCACTTCAGCATCAATGGTCGTAACACGTCCACTCATGCTTGCTGGTCCAATGTTTCTTGGCTTCCAATTTTTAAATACTTTATTGATGTCTACTTTTTCAGTAGTGGCTACTGGAGCAGTAGCAGCTTTCTTTACTTTTTGAGCAGATGCTTGACTGAATGTCAAAACAGAGGCCAAAAACATAGAACCTAGTGTAATAAAACGCATATGAGCTTATTTTCTTATTAAAATAATGAAGTTCTAAGCTATTGCATTTTACCCAAAAATCAATAAAAAAGGGATGAACGTATTTTACAATCTTTCGATGATTCCAGCTACCCCTTGACCGCCACCCACACAGGCAGTAACAATGCCATAATGCTTATTTAAACGCTCTAAGTCATTGATAATCTGTACAGTTAGCTTTGATCCAGTGCAACCCAATGGATGCCCTAATGCGATAGCTCCACCGTTGATATTCACTTTATCCTGGTTTAATCCCAATGTTCTTATCACCGCCAAAGATTGAGAAGCAAATGCTTCATTCAATTCAAAAAGGTCAATTTGATCCAAAGACATACCTGCTTGCTTCAACACTTTAGGCACGGCTTCAATTGGGCCGATCCCCATGATTCTTGGGTGTACCCCTGCAACAGCACAGTTGACCAATCTTCCGATAGGTTGTAATCCTAATGATTGCATCAATCGCTCACTCATCACCACCACAAAACTTGCACCATCACTGGTTTGAGAAGAATTACCTGCCGTCACAGAACCCTTTAGTGCAAAGGCTGGTTTCAATTTAGCCAAGGCTTCAATGGTCGTATCTGCACGAACACCCTCATCTGTATCTACTGTATAATTACGGGTTGCCTTTTTATTATTTTCATTGATATAAGTCTCTGTAATTTCTATCGGGAGGATTCCTTTTTTAAAGTAGCCATTGTCAATCGCTTGTTTTGCTTTTTGATGAGAAGCCAAAGCAAATGCATCCTGATCTTCTCTGCTTACATGGTATTCATTGGCAACAGCTTCTGCCGTTAAACCCATGGATAAATAATAATCTGGTTCATCTTTTGCGATCGAATAGGCTGGAACCGTTTTCCATCCAGCAGTTGGCACCATCGACATCGACTCTGTACCACCAGCTATAATACAATCTGCCATACCTGTTCTGATTTTAGCAGTCGCCATAGCGATACTTTCTAAGCCACTTGCACAATATCTATTGATGGTTATACCTGGCACTTCTATACCTAAAGCTTTAGCTGCAATGATTCTTCCAAATTGCAAACCTTGTTCTGCTTCTGGCACTGCATTCCCCACAATCACATCATCCACTAATTTAGCGTCCAATGCTGGCAAGGATTTCATCAAACCTTGAATAAGCTCGATCGCTAATTCGTCTGAACGCATAAAACGAAATCCACCTTTTTTACTTTTAGTCACTGCAGTTCTAAATCCCGCTACGATATACGCTTCTTGCATAAAATGGTCTTTATTTGACCCCATAAATGTAGGCATTTTTATAAACAGTTGTTTATGCAACTAAATATTTCATTGTAAATTTGAGCCATGATGTACCCATTAATCCGAAACAGCCTGTTTTTACTCCCTCCAGAAACAGCTCATAGTGTTTCTATGAAAGGTTTAGACATGATCGCAGCCTTGCCTTTCCTTCATGATTGGGTAGGTAATCAATTTAAAGTAGAAGCACCTAGTTTATCCAAAACGGTATTTGGCCTTCATTTTCCCAACCCCGTTGGACTTGGCGCAGGATTCGATAAAAACGCCGCACATTTAGATGCCCTTGCTATGTTGGGATTTGGCTTTGTTGAAATAGGCACCGTTACCCCTAAGCCACAAGCAGGCAATGTCAAGCCAAGGTTATTTAGAATACCAGATCAAAAAGCGTTGATCAACCGAATGGGTTTTAACAATGATGGTGTAGAAGTCATTGCAAATAGATTAAAAGCAAGAAAATCAAATGCACACCATGCTGCTCATTTAATTGTTGGTGGAAATATTGGAAAAAATAAAGTGACGGATAACCAAGATGCATGGAGAGATTATTGCACCAATTTTGCAGGGTTAGAAGAAGTGGTTGATTATTTTGTTGTGAATGTGAGTTCACCTAATACACCCGGCCTTCGTGAATTACAAGAAAAAGAAGCTTTAAGAAAAATATTTTCTGAATTACAGAATAGCAACAAAAATAATAAGCCCATCCTATTAAAAATTGCACCCGATTTAGAAACAAGTGCCTTAGATGATATTATTGCACTCACTGCCGAAGTTAAAATAGATGGTTTAGTTTCAAGCAACACCACACTCGATCGAAGTCTTTTAAATACGCTCAATACAGAGCGCGCTAAAATCATTGGACCAGGCGGATTGAGTGGACAACCATTGTGGACAAAATCTAACCAAGTGCTTGAGTATTTGTATAAAGGAATCGGCGATCAACTTCCAATTATTGCAAGTGGTGGGATATTTAAACCTGAGGATGCAAAAGCAAAATTTGCTGCTGGTGCAAGTTTGGTTCAAGTATGGACAGGCTTTATTTATGAAGGACCCGGCATTGTTAAAAATATTTTGAAAGGATTGACTCCTTAAATTTTCCCCTACCCATTTTACAAATTATAGTACATGTTAACTATTCATTCTTTTTGCTTTAATGCTTTCCAAGAAAACACTTTTATTATTTACAATGAAGCAAAAGAAGCGATCATCGTAGACCCAGGCTGTTATTTACAAAACGAGGAAGCGGAATTGAGTAATTTTATTACCGAAAATAATTTAACACCTACTTTATTACTCAATACCCATTGTCATTTAGACCATGTTTTTGGTAATAATTTTGTGAGTGAAAAATATGGTTTGACTGCCCTATTTCATGCAAAAGAACAAGCAGTCATTGATCGCTTACCAGAAGGTGGTGCAAGATGGGGTGTGCCAACAGAAGCCTATAGAGGTAAAGTCCAATATATTCAACAAGACGAACTGATCCCTTTTGGCAAGGTCCATTTTAAAGTACTTGAAACCCCAGGTCATTCTCCAGGTAGTGTTTGTTTTTATCAGGAAGAACAGGATTTCTTAATAGGCGGGGATTTGATCTTTAAAGATGGCGTGGGTAGAACCGATTTACCTGGAAGCAACCCCTTGGATTTAATTAAAAGCATTCAAACGCAAATTTTTCCATTGCCAGAAACGATGACCATTTATTCCGGACATGGTCCTGCAACCACATGGGGCAGAGAGAAAAAAGCAAATCCTTATATTTTACACTTGTTAAAAGGACAATAAAGCGCTTTTATAGTTAACAATTTGATAATACAAGCGGGTGACTTGGTTCTGCTTTTTAAGCGGTATTTTTACCCTAGAAATTATGGAATCAACTCCGATTAAAATACTTATTGCTGACGATGAACCAGATATCATCGAAATCATCAGTTTCCACTTGAATAAAGCGGGTTACGAGGTAGCTACTGCAAAAGATGGCGCTGAAGCAATTGAAAAAGCAAAACATTTTAATCCGGACTGTATCATTCTTGATGTGATGATGCCCAAAAGAAATGGCTTTGAAGTCTGTGAATACTTAAGAAGCAATAAACAATTTGATAAGACATTGATTGTTTTGTTGACTGCGCTCAATGACGAAGCATCTCATATCAAAGGACTAGAATTAGGTGGAGATGATTTCATCAACAAACCTATCAGCCCTAAAGTGTTAGTGAGCAGAATCAGCGCTTTGTTCAGAAGAATTCAACCAGCCACAGTAGAAACAAAGACCTTAACCATTAAAGATTTGCAAATTGATGCTGACCAATACAAGACGATTTTAAATGGGGTTGTTCATGTACTCGCAAAAAAAGAATTTGAACTTTTGTATTTATTAGCAGCGCAACCAGGTCGTGTCTTCTTAAGAAACGAAATCTTATCTCAGGTTTGGGGCAACGATGTGATTGTAGGCGACAGAACGATTGATGTACATATCCGAAAAATAAGGGTCAAATTGGGCATTGATTGTATTACCACCGTAAAAGGAGTAGGCTATAAGTTTGACTATTAGTATTCCTCTTAAGTAAGGCGCATTTAAATAGAATTGAATACCTTCGTTACGGACTATCCTTCCATTATCAGCATGTTTAAAGAAAAGAATCTTTCACCAAAACAATTGGCTTTATTAACGGCCTTATTGGTTTCAAGCTTGATTGCTTTAAGCGTATTTGTGTTGATTGCCAACTGGAAATTACTTTTGGCCTATTTTGTTGCTTGTTTTATTGTTATTTATTTATTGGTTTATCAGATACTTGAATTTTTTATCTACCGAAAAATAAAACTCATTTACAAATTAATCTCTTACACCAAGGCAAGTAAAAGAGAGGAAGCTTATCAGAAATATATTTTACCGCAAAAAGGGATTGACGACGTGCGTGTGGATGTAGAAAATTGGGCAGCTCAAAAAGCAGATGAAATTCAACAGTTGCAATCCAACGAACAGTTTAGAAAAGAATTTCTTCAAAATTTATCCCACGAAATCAAAACACCCATTTTCGCAATACAAGGCTACTTAGAATTATTGGCGGATGGTGCCATGGAAGACCCTACTGTAAGCAAAAAATTTATCGGACAGGCAGAAGCCAATGTCAGACGCCTTGTTGGACTTTTGAACGATGTGGATGTAATTACGAATTTAGAGATCAATAAAGAACCTATTTTAAAAGAGCATTTTATTATTCAAGATGTCATAACAGAAGTTGTTCAGAACTTAAGTGTAAAATGGCTGAAAAAAAATATACAATTTCAATTTAAAAAAGGAAGCGAGTTGCCTGTAGAAGTATTCGCAGACAAGAACAAGATTTACCAAGTCCTTGTCAATATATTTTCCAATGCAGTGAAGTATGGAAAAATCGATGGACAGGTTATAGCGAGCGTCTACTATTTAGAAGATAAAAAAGTATTGGTGGAAATTAGCGATAATGGCATTGGAATTGACGAAGCCCATATCCCAAGGTTATTTGAACGTTTTTACAGAACAGATGATGCAAGAAGTAGAGAAGTTGGTGGCAGTGGATTAGGTTTAGCCATCTGTAAACATATCTTAGAAGCGCATGGTGAAAATATCCATGTCAGAAGCCAATTGAACGTGGGCACTACCGTAGGTTTTACTTTACCGCAGTAATAGCTTCTTGAATTTTTTCCCTAATTATTTCGTTTCTTTGTATTCTAAATTTTTTTAATGCAAACGATTCTAGTTACCGGTGGTTGTGGATTTATTGGCGCACATACGATTGTCGATTTAATTGAAAATGGATTCAATGTCATTTCAATTGATAATTTATCAAGAGCGTCTGATGATTCCTTAAAAGGCATTGAAAAAATTACGGGTAAAAAAATCACCAATTATAAAGTTGACTTAACAAACAAAGCTGCCACTGAAGCAGTGTTTGTGGCAAATCCTGACATTGTGGGTGTCATTCATTTTGCAGCTTACAAAGCAGTAGGCGAATCAGTTGAAAAACCTTTAGACTATTACGAAAACAATATAAGCTCACTGGTACACTTATTACAGATGGCCGTAAAATACAATGCACCGCATTTTATTTTCTCCTCTTCTTGTACGGTATATGGTAATCCTGAGCTCATTCCTGTAACAGAGTCTACCCCATTGCAAATGGCTGCCTCTCCTTACGGCGCGACCAAGCAAATGGGTGAAACCATTGTTAAAGATGCCGCTTTTGCGCATCCACTTTCTACTATTTTATTAAGGTACTTTAATCCGGTTGGGGCACATCCTTCTACCGCTATTGGTGAATTACCCATTGGACGTCCACAGAATTTAGTACCTGCGATTACGCAAACTGCTATCGGAAAATTACCGAAGATGCAAGTCCATGGCGCAGATTACGATACAAGAGACGGCTCTTGCATTAGAGACTATATCCATGTATGTGATATTGCACATGCGCATACCCTAGCAATTCAATATTCTATCCAACATAACCAACCAAATAGTTGTGAAATTTTTAACCTAGGTACAGGCAATGGCATCACTGTGCTAGAAGCCATTCATGCTTTTGAAAAAGTAAGCGGGGTAAAATTGAATTATGAGATTGGACCAAGAAGAGCAGGCGATATTGTATCTATATATGCCAACAATGACCATGCGGTAAAAAAATTAGGCTGGCAATGCAAATATAATTTAGAAGACATGATGCGCACTGCATGGCAATGGGAGCAAAGTTTAATTTTGCACTAACATTTTTTCTGCATTTTCTGCCATTTGCAATGCTTCAATGAATTCGTCAATATCTCCATTCACCACTGCATCTAAATTATAAGAAGTTACATTCACACGGTGGTCTGTAACTCTACCCTGTGGCCAGTTGTAGGTCCTGATCTTAGCACTTCTATCGCCCGTACTTACCAAGGTTTTACGATGTCTTGAAATTTCATCTTCTTGCTTGCGCACTTGTTCTTCGAATAATTTTGTACGCAACATACCCATCGCCTTTTCACGGTT
>JBILQZ010000057.1:0-9454 GCA_044372935.1 Sediminibacterium sp.
AATTTAGATTTATTAGTTGTTTTTATTTTCTCAATGATATATTGAAATCCATCATGCGCATCGATTAATTCTACAATAGTCATGGCGCCTAATAAAAAAAATACAATTTCTGCCACATTGGTTAAATGATGGCCTATTGAACCTAAGGCTTCTAATTTTGAGGCTGGATTAAGCACTAAAATTGTCCAACAAATTACAGCAGTTAAAATTGAAATTGCTGCTTTATTGACACGTATGCTATGTTCCATAGCAATCAGCGCATAGCCCACCACAAAAACGCAAATTAATAAACCAATCATATTGAAAAATTTAGGACATAATAGGCCTCAATTTACCCTGAAATGAGCAATAAAACACAAATTTTACTCGTTGTCAATTTGTAAATTCAAAATTTACTTTAATCGTAAATACTATTGCAAAAAATGACCTTGATTTGAGGGTTTAATCGACGCAAATGGAAAAAATAAATATATCAAAATCACTCGTTAAACTGTTTGGTTTAATCCGACTCGAAAAAAAGGAGATTACAGCCTTGTATCTATTGTCCATCTTGTCTGGATTAATTCAACTGTCCCTGCCTTTGGGGATTCAGGCTATCATCAACTTTGCTATTGTAGCTACTGGTAAAAGGTATTTGCCCGCTTCTATGTGGGTACTTATAGTATTGGTGGTAGCTGGTGTGCTCTTTACAGGGATGTTGAAAATTAATCAAATGAAAATTGTAGAGAAAATACAACAAAAATTATTTTCTCGTTACGCCTTTGAATTTTCTTACCGTATTCCAAAATTAAATATCAAGTCTATTGATAAATACCATTTACCAGAATTAGTGAATCGTTTTTTTGATATACCTACATTGCAAAAAAGTATTGCCAAATTATTATTAGATATTCCTACTGCAATTATTCAATTGTTCTTTGGTTTAATCTTGTTAGCATTTTACAATTCCGTGTTTATCATATTTGGATTATTACTATTGGTAATTTTATATTTAATCTTATACATTTCCTCTCCTAAAGGATTTGAAGCATCCTTATTAGAGAGTAATTATAAATATGATATTGCAGGTTGGATTCAAGAGATTGCCAGAGGCATTAAGACCTTTAAATTTTCTAATAAACATAATCTTCATTTAAATAAAACAAACGATTTATTAGAAGGTTATTTATCCTCTAGAACAAAACACTTTGAAATTCTTAAAATTCAATATTGGTCGTTAATACTTTTCAAAATATTAATCACCGCTTCTATGTTGATTGTTGGAGGTGTTTTATTAATCCAACAACAAATTAATATTGGTCAATTTATAGCTGCAGAAATTATTATCCTGACTATTTTAAATGCAGTTGAAAAATTGATTGTGAGCTTAGAAACCGTATATGACGTATTAACCAGTGTCGAAAAAATTAATAAAATCATTGAAAAGCCATTGGAAGAAGAAGGAAGCTATCATTTTGAATCAAACAAAGGCATGGCTATTGAGGTTAAAAATTTAAGTTTTGGTTTTGATCAAAAAAAATTACTAGACAATTTGAGTTTTGAAATTAAAGCTGGTCAAAAAGTAGCGATAATGGGTGACGGAGATTCTGGCAAGACGGTTTTATTAAGAATGCTTACGGGTGCTTTCCAGGATTTCGAAGGCAGCCTTACCTTCAATCAAATACCTATAAGCAATTACAACCTGAATAGCTTAAGAAGTAAGATTGGTATATACTTACAAAAGCAAGATATTTTTGATGCTACTTTATGGGAAAACCTAACCTTAGGCAACCCCGCCATTAAAGAACAAGATGCTATCAAATTATTTGGCTTATTAGACCTAAATGACTTTTTTAGTTCATTGCCAAAAGGTTTTGACACAGATCTAGAGCCAACTGGTAAAAGATTAAGTTCTTCTACAGTTCAGAAATTATTAATCGCGAGAGCATTGTTAAATAGTCCAACGATGTTACTATTGGACGAGCCATTGAAATTATTTGCAGAAGATCAAAAACAAGTATTACAAGATTACCTTTTTGGATTAGAAGAGGTTACCATGTTATTTACGACGAATGACGAATCTATTGCTAAAAAATGTGATATCGTCATTGCATTGGTTCATGGGCAAATTAAATCAATCACTTATCCAAGGTCATAAAAACTTAACAATGAAAAAAATGTTAGAAAATATAGAAAAAGAGACCGGCGGTCAATTTTCGGCTTTCGATAAAATTTATTCAGTGAATATTGAAGGAAGAATAAAGAATATATTTATCGCCCTCTTTGGGGTGTTTATTATCATTCTATTTGTTCCTTGGACTCAGAACATTAACACTGCCGGAATCGTAACCACTCAATTCCAAGAACAAAGACCTCAACAAATCAATAGTATTATCCCTGGTAAAATTATTAAGTGGTGGGTAAAGGAAGGTGATTATGTTCAAAAGGGCGACACAATCGTTGAACTAGCAGATACAAAGGATGACTACTTGGATCCAAGGTTAATTGAAAGGACAAATGATCAATTGACTGCTAAAAAACAAAAAGTAGAATTTTACGATGCAAAAATAGTTAACATCAAGGGGCAAATTATTGCTATTGAGGAGGGTTTCAAGTTGAAAGTGACTTCTATTAAAAATAAAATTCAACAATTAGAAAGGAAGATTTTAATTGATAGTGCAGACTTAGCTGCTGCAAAGATTGACCTTGAAGTGGGTACGAACCAATATGATCGTGCAAGAAAAATGTTGAACGATGGCATTATCTCACTTACAGATTATGAAAGAAGAACTCAAAACTTTAATAAGGCTAAAGCTGGTTTTCAAGAGAAGCAACAAAAGTTTTTGAATACCAAGCAGGATGTATTGATAGCAAGAATAGAATTGAATACAACACAACAAGAAGTAAACGACAAACTATTTAAACTTAAAGGAGATATTGCAAACGCCAATACAGATAAAAGTTCAGTGATTGCCGAAGTAGCAAAGAATGAAAATGAACTAAGTAATTATCGTATTCGTGGAAGTCAAAAATGGCTGATTGCGCCTCAAACAGGTCAAATCATCAAAGCTAAAAAAGCTGGCTTAAATGAGATTGTGAAAGAGGGAGAGATGATTGTAGAAATTGTGCCTAATAGCTTTTTATATGCAGTAGAGTTATTTGTGAAGCCAATGGATCTTGCCCTATTAAACAAAGGACAAGATGTTCGTTTGCAATTTGATGGGTATCCAGCTATTGTGTTTTCAGGTTGGCCAAATTCAAGTTATGGTACTTTTGCAGGAAAAATCAGTGCGATAGAAACCAACAGAAATGACAATGGTAAATTCAGGGTCTTAATTATACCGGACGATAAAGAAAAAAACTGGCCTTCTAATTTAAAAATAGGTACAGGGGTTCAAGGCTTTGCTTTATTAAACGATGTGCCAATTTGGTATGAGTTATGGCGTCAGTTAAATGGCTTCCCTCCAGATTTTTATACCGTTGAATTAAAAGGAAAAGATACCAAAACAAATGAAAAGAAATAATCCCCAGCATTTTCTGTTCCTATTGGCAATGGTGTTGTTCTTTAAAACTCACCCATTGATTGGTCAAAATACCTTGAGCATTGGGAATACTTTTGAATTAATCAATCGATTTCATCCTATTTCAAAACAGGCTGGATTAAAAATAGATTTATCAAAAGCAAGTTTATTAAGTGCTAGAGGCGCCTTTGATCCAGCCTTTTATACCACTAATGATCAAAAAACTTTTGACGGTAAAAACTATTTTTTTTACTCCAACTCGGAATTGAAGATCCCTACTTGGTATGGCATAGAAATCAAAGGGGGCGTTGAAAATAATTACGGAGATAAATTAAGTGGAGAAAATACTTTTGGTAAAAGTAGTTATATGGGGGTGTCTATCCCATTGTTAAAAGATGTACTAATTGATAAAAGAAGATCGGATTTAGCACAAAGTAAAATACTGGTTAACTTAAATCAGGAGGAAAGACAACTCGTTGTCAATGATCTTTATCTAGACGGAGCAAGTTCCTATTGGTCTTGGGCTTACGCATATCAAAAGCAAAAATTATTTACCGATGTATTAAGTAAAACAAAGGATCGTTTAAGTTTTATTAATAAATCCTATGCGGCTGGAGATAGAGCAGCGATTGACACAGTAGAAGGCGTTTTACAATATCAAAATATTTTAAACCTACAAACGCAGGCAGGGGCAGAACTCATTGAAGAACAAAGTAAGCTAAGTAATTTTTTATGGAACGAAAAGGAGCAACCTTATGAGTTATTAGAGAGTGTGCAACCCGATACGAACTGGATAGACGCAGACATAGACGAAATTAGTATCGCTTCACTTATTAGTATTATTGAGGAAGCAAATGCAACACATCCCAAGTTAAAATTACTAGGCTATAAAACAGACATGCTTGAAATTGAAAAAAAATACAAAGCACAAAACTTATTGCCGACATTAAGAGTGAATTACAATTTTCTAAACAAAGGGTACGAATTCAATACGCCATTTAACGGCGCTCTTTATAATAATAATTACAAAGCAGGTTTGCAATTTGGACTCCCTTTATTCCTAAGACAGGCTAGAGGTGATTTAAAACAAGCAAAAATTAAGGTGGAGCAACAAGACCTTGAAACAAACCAGACAAGACTAGAAATTGAGAATAAGATTAAAACCTACTATGCTGCTTTGAATGCATTTAAAAACCAATATAAGATCAATACTAAAAGTGTGGAGAATGCCAAGCGTCTATTAGATGTAGAGATGGAGCGTTTTGAGATTGGAGAAAGTAGCTTATTCTTAGTCAACACTAGAGAGATAAAATATATAGAAGTGCTTTTAAAAAGCTACGAACTAAAGACAAAATTTTTCAAAACTTACATTGCATTGAAGTGGGCAAAAGGTAGTATTCTTTAAGAAATTATCCAGCTACCATATCTTTTATAATCTTCAAATGATGCTTGGTATGGATGCCAAGGAATCGAATAGTTTGTGCTTTATTCAATTGACCAAAAATGGGATGCATAAAATATTGATTCGGTTGACAATCTTTCAAGTAATTCAAAGCTTGATAGGTATGTGCAACACTCTCTTTTAAACTTTCTACATCAATTTTATTTACAGGTATCACTACTTTGGGTGCCTTCGCTTTTCCTCTAGGAAAGTAACCAAATAGAAAAACAAAAAAACGGGCAGTACTAAATTTTTTGACAAATAAATGGGGCTCAGACTGCCCAACAGTGGCTGTAATTTGTTTTATAACTAGTAAACTATGTTCAATATGCCAACCAATAGAAACGTCTGAAATAACTGAATTCGTTTTTTCAAAATCAGGCAAATATTGTTCTAATGCCTTCAACTGGGCTTGTAGCTTTTTCATAGGCAACAAAATAAGGCAAATGCTTTAGAATTCAATGATAAAACCAATCGTTGGAATAAAAGTTCCTTCTGCATTTTCTAAGAAATACGGTATGGCATTACTACCATTGAGTTGTACTGGTTTCCCATTATTGCTTAAGAAATCAGAATTATCTTCTTTTCTTTTAAAGGTATATTGAGGCGCCCCAGTACTCTTAGAAGCATAAAAGTTTTGAATATCAATGTAAAAATCAAAAGTGGTTTTCTTGTAATTCCATTTTTTATCTAAACGGATATCGCCAGAATGAAACGCTTTTAACCTTAATGTATTTACTTTATCATAATCAAACACACCCGAACCAAGTGTAAGATAGTTTAACCTACTTTGTTCTAAATCATAAGGTGTATAAGGTGCTGCACCTTGGTACCTAAACTTGATACCTAATTCCCAGTTTTTAGGAAGCTTATAGCCCGCAGTTGCACTAATTAAATGACGATTGTCCCAACTTGCAGGTTGATATTTTTTATCCATGCCGGTAAACTCACTCCAATAAAGTGTATAACTAAACACCCCAAAGAATTTTTCGGTTAACTTTTGCTGAGCGAAAAATTCAAAGCCATAGGCCTTCCCTTTCCCGTCTTGAGCAATAGGTTCATTTCCGATAGCGCCAAATTCAATACCTTTATTTGCAAGACTAATCTTATCTAAAATACTTACTGGGTAATTATTATACCCTTTGTAAAATCCTTCAAAAGTAAATCTTGTAGTACTAGAAGGAAGGAATTCAAAGCCAGCAACATAATGGTTAGATTGAATATACTTCCCCGGATTAGTAAGGCCATTATTGGAATAAGCCAATTGCGTATAACTAGGTAAACGATAATAAGTGCCATAACTAGCGCTAAAATTCCATGCATTACTCAAGGCATAACTTAAACTTACCCTTGGGCTTAATTGATCTAATGGATTTTGACTACTCGTACTATAATTATTGGCATCAGCTCTTAATCCAGTACTAATTGCTAATCGATCTTCGAATAACCTCGTGCCTAATTGCAAAAATCCACCATATCTTAAAAAGTTAACACCAGTATTGGTATTAAATGAAATTGCATCTTGTATAACGATACCTAAACTATCCTTTAATGCTGGTCTAAATAATTGATAAAAGGCATTATCAAATTGCACATATTGCGACACAACACCATAACTCAAACTAATATTTTGAATATTCTTGGTGACATCAAAACGTAATTTATTTTCTGTTTCATTACTTCTGATTTGGAAAGTTCTAGATGCATCAGATGGATTTTCATTATCCTCATACCTATCGGCCTGATTGTCTAAAGTGTTTCTGCTTAATGATAGATTCCAATAGCCGTCTTGAATTAATTTTTTTAAGGAAAGTCCTAAAGTATAATTCCATTGGTTAATCAATGGATTACTATTGATGGCAAATAATTTTTCTGGGGTAACTTCCTTAGGTGCAGCCAATTTAAAATCATCAATAGCAGCCAAACCTAATGTTGTTAGAGTTGTTTTGTCATTAATTTTTGTTGTCGTCTTAAATTGATAATCCCAATAATTTGGTCGAATAGGTAAATCTAGTGCCTTAAAAAGTAGTTCTAAATAACTTCTTCTTACAGAAGCTAAAAAGGTCGTTCTTTTTGAGATTGGACCATCCAAGGTGGCTGCCACTTCTGTTCCACTCATTCTAAAGTTGCCTTGTAATTTATTTGGATTGCCGTTTTTTTGACGGAATTGAAAAACACTACTTAACGCATTATCATATCTTGCATCAAAGGCTGAAGTGCTAAGTTTTACATCTTGAATAAAGCTAACATTCAAAATACCTTGTGGACCACCGCCACTTCCTTGTGTACTAAAGTGGTTGATAATAGGCACTTCTATACCATCTAAGTAAAAGACATTTTCACTTGGAGCACCGCCTCTAATAATGATATCGTTTCTGAAAGTACCACCAGCTGCACCACCACCTACACCTGGTAAAGATTGAATCACTTTACTAATATCAAAATTACCGCCTGGATTTGCTTTAATATCCTCGGCAGTCAATCGTTGAATACTTAAAGGACTTTCTAAGGTAGTGGCTTTAGCTGTATTCCTTCTACCTGTTACCGTTACTGTATTTAATAAATTAATAGCAGGCTCTAATTCAATGGTTAAATTATTCTCGTTACCAGAAGTGACAATCACATTGGTCAATAATTTTTCTTGAATCCCAAGACCTGTTACTTTAATTGCATAAGCGCCTGGCAATAAGCTGGTAAATCTAAATGCACCATTGCTATCAGAGATTAATTTTTCATTACCTGGGGTAACTGATATAAGAAGACCTGGGGCATTTTGTTGTGTTTTACGGTTTACAAGCACCCCGCTCAACTTACCTGTATTTTGAACCTTTACTTGTGCTTGCACAAAATTAAGACTCAAGATCAAACTCAAACCAGTCAATACCCATCTAGACAAACGCATATACTTCAATTTTTTAATTCAAGTATATAACATAAGAAAGGTCATTTTGTTTAAGAAAATGACCTTAAAACTTAAAACTTCTTAGCTATATGGTCTAAAACCTGGAAAGCAGTTTCGGCCATGAGGTTGCCTTTATTGTCCAATAATGGGTTTACCTCGGTAAACTCAATACAACAGATTTTATCTGTCAGTAATAAGCCATCAAATAAACGGATAATTTCTTCGGCAAAAAAGCCAATAGGTACTGGAGTGCCTGTTCCGGTAGAAACATGGTCACAATCCATTGAATCAACGTCAAATGAAATATAAATTTGGTCACAGTCTTGTAACCTCATCAAGGCTTTTTTAGCACAATTATCAATACCTCTAATTCTAACTTCTTCTACTTTAAAAGTTTTTATTTTATTTCTTTCAATCACCGCTGCTTCGGCTTCTTCAAAATCTCTCAACCCAAAATAAATTAGATCAGCCGCTTCAATTTTTTTAATTGGCGCACCAATTCGCTTCATGTTTTCCCAATGCTTTTCGGTCGTCGGCCCAGGCTCATTGATCTTACATTCAAGGTTATCTTCCCAAAGTGCTGCTGCCAATGGCATGCCATGAATATTGCCCGATGGGGATGTAAAAGGAGAATGCAAATCGGCATGGGCATCTATCCATATGACACCCAGTCTTTTTTCTGGAGCTGCAGCTTTAATACCACTCATCGTGCCTAAAGCAGAAGAATGATCGCCCGATAACACAATCGGCAAAAAACCTTCTTTCAAAGTGGATTGGACTGCATCAGCTACACGTTGGCATTGTTCCACTACGTGCTCAATTCTCTTTGCAAAATTATTATTGTTCTTATTGTAGATAGTTTCGTTGTGGGTCACCACATCTACAAATAAATGTCGATGGAAGAAATCATTATTTTGATTGATGGCGGCAATTTCAATGGCATCAATCCCCATATCCGAACCTCTAGTACCTGCGCCAATATCAGATCTGTTTTTTATTAATTTAATTGTCATACAACTACATTTCTTGTTGCCTCAAAATTAGCGAATATAAATGGTTCGAGAAACTGAAATCAATTTCAAATCATTGCCAACAGAAATAGCCCCTAATCGGTAAGGGTAATTAGAGCCATCTGAAAATTCAAAAATAAAATTAAAGACCCCATTAAAATCGTCCACTGACCTGGATTTAAAACTAAAATTAATTAAAGTGCTAGTGATGGCGGATTTAGCTATTTTTTTGTTCAATAAATCCATTTGAACAGTTCTTACTTCGCCCACTTCAAGACTGCCCAATAAACTATGGGTAGCGTATTTTTCGTTGCTTCTATTTGGTTTAAGACTTATGTCTACCGAAGAAGCAAAAAGTAATGGATCCTGAATGTTACTCACATCTAGGGTAACTCGAGTTAAATAAATTTCGGATTTCGTTGTATCCTTTTGTGCCTGAGCAACAATTGTCAATAGTATAAAGGATAGCGTAAAAATGTATTTCATCCTTAAATATAGCTCAAAAATGGACTAAAAAAAATTCGAAATCAATTAAGAAATGTTAAATTACAGGTATGAAAAAAATCACTACAGCCCTTTTTTTACTCATCACCTTATGCAG
>JBILQZ010000058.1:0-9416 GCA_044372935.1 Sediminibacterium sp.
CTAGCGCAGGAAGTAATGGCAGGTATTAAAAATCAAGATTAAGGAAGATGACTTACCCTACATCCAACTTAAACACAGATTACCATATACCTGTTTTATTTCAAGAAACCATTGAGCATCTAAATATTATACCTGATGGTATTTATGTAGATGCGACGTTTGGTGGAGGAGGACATAGTAGAGGTATTTTATCAAAGTTGGGCCCAAAAGGAAAGCTCATTGCTTTTGATCAAGATGCAGATGCTAAGAAGAACTTGCCAGATGATGATCGAATTGTTTTTATACCAGAAAATTTCAGGTATATCCAACGATTTCTTCGCTTGAATAAAATTGACAAAGTGGATGGTGTCTTAGCCGATTTAGGTGTAAGTAGCCACCAGTTTGATGAAGGTTCAAGAGGTTTCTCTATTCGATTTGACGGTCCCTTTGATATGAGAATGGATCAACGTCAAACAAGAACAGCAGCGCAAATAATAGAAAGCTATACTGAAGCAGCACTACATAAAATGTTTGAGCAATATGGTGAAGTCACCAACGCTAAAACCCTAGCGAAACATATTGCCACACAAAGACGTCTATTGAAGTTATCTACCGTACAAGATTTTAAAACTTTAATTGCGCCTGTAGTAAAAGGAAATCCAAATAAATATTGGGCACAAGTTTTCCAGGCTATCCGAATGGAAGTGAACGAGGAAATGGTGGTGTTGAATGAATTTTTAGCGCAATTGCCAGAGGTGATCAAACCAAATGGCAGAGCGGTTATTATCACCTTCCACTCGATCGAAGACCGCATGGTAAAAAATGCATTCAAAGTAGGACCTGATGAAGACGATGTGACCAACCCATTTCTTTCCATTAAGAAAGAAGTGCTTTGGAAGATCATAACAAAAAAACCTGTTGTGGCTTCTGAAAAAGAGATGAAAGAAAACAATCGAAGCAGAAGTGCAAAATTGCGCGCTGCCGAAAGAGTATAAACCGTATGTCCGTACCCGTAAAAAACAACTCTAAGTCTGCTATCATTAGCATGCTTAACTACGAATGGGTTGTCATGAACATTAGTTTCTTTTTGTTCTTGGCAGTACTAGCGATACTCTATATCGCTAATGGACACTTGACGGATAAAACGATCCGTAAAATCAACACCACAAAGAAGGAGATCAAGCAATTGCAATTTGAGTATAAAACGCTTAAGGCAGATTTAATGCTTAAGAGTGAGTCTATTAATATTGAGAAAGCAATGGCACCTTATGGATTACAAGTATCCAAGGAAATGTCTATTCGCATTCCATTGGAAAAACGTTACGATTCTATTGACCTAAAAAATAAAGCCAAATAATGGATGTAAAACGCGACATACTTTGGAGAGTTTATTTGAGCTATATCTTAGTGGTAGTAGTATGTCTTTTTATTTTAGGCAAGGCTTTTTACATTCAGCAAGTACAAGGTACTTATTGGAGAGGCCTTAGTGATAGCTTACACCAACGCATTGTTGAAATCCCTGCAGATAGAGGAACTATTTATAGTGAAGATGGTCAAATGTTGAGCACCAATGTGCCTCAGTTTGATATCTATATTGATTTTAGAGTTGAGCCTTTACATGAAAAAGGCGGCAAATCCTTCAGAGAAAATATTGATTCTTTAAGTATTGCATTAGCAGATTTATTTAAAGATCAATCAGCGAGTGATTATAAAGAGGGGCTTACAAAGGCCTTTGAAACAAAAGAACCCAATTACGAGTTAAAGAAGAAAGTGAATTACAAGCAATACTTGCAAATGGCAAAATTCCCTTTGTTCCGATTGGGCAGGTATAAGAGTGGATTTATTGCACAAGAAAAAAATATTCGTTTAAACCCTTATCAAAACATGGCCTATAGAACCATTGGTTTGGCAAGGGATCAGAACAAAGTGGGTTTAGAGTTATCTTATGATACTGTTTTAAATGGACGTAATGGAAAGCAATTGGTTCGTGCCATTGCAGGTGGTGTAACAGTACCTGTACAAGAAGGTGAATTTGAAATTGAACCTGAAACAGGAAAAGACATTGTAAGTACACTAGATGTCTATATACAAGAAGTGACCACCAATGCATTGATGAAAATGATGATTGGGAACGAGGCACAACATGGTGTTGCCATGGTGATGGAAGTAAAGACAGGTAAAATAAAAGCGATTGCAAACTTAGGAAAGATAAGGGATGGATTGTATGCAGAAGATTTGAATTATGCCATTACACCTTCTGAGCCAGGTTCTACATTTAAGTTGGTAACACTGATGCAAGCATTGGAAGATGGAAAAGTTACTTTGAATAGTTCTATCAATTTAGAAGGAGGTGTTTGGCAGGTTGCTGGAAGAACAGTTTATGATTCAGAAAAACATGGTAAGCATCAAGCTACTGTATTGGAAGCCTTTGAAGAAAGCTCCAATGTGGGTATGGCTAAAATTGCAGTTAATAATTATACCAATAATCCAGCTGCTTATTTTAAACATCTTTCAAGATTAAGATTGGATTCTTTGTCTGGCATTGATTTAGTAGGAGAGCGTAGACCTCAGATTACAAGACCAGGAGATCAATTATGGGGTCCAACTACTTTACCTTGGATGGCCTTTGGTTATAATATTGCAATTGCACCTATTCAAACTTTAGCTGTATACAATATGGTGGCTAATAACGGTGTGATGATGCGCCCTTATTTAGTGAATCGTATTCAAGAAGAAGGTAGGGTCATTAAAAGCATCGATCCAAAAGTCTACAATGCACAAGTCTATAGTCCTGCAACAATTAAAGCAGCAAAGATTGCATTAGAAGGTGTTTGTATCAATGGTACAGGGAAATCTTTATTTAAGAATAGCCCTTACAAAGTAGCTGGTAAAACCGGTACCGCTTTAGTTGCCAATGGTAATAAAGGATATGCAGATAAAATTTATCAATCTTCTTTTGCAGGCTATTTTCCTGCTGAAAATCCACAGTATACCATTGTAGTGATCATTAAGAATAAACCACATGCTTATCCGTTTTATGGTGCTTCTGTAGCAGGTCCAGTGTTTAAAGAAATTGCGGACAGATTATATGTTACCTATATCCAAAATAAAATGGATCAAGCGCCGAGTTTTAATTTAAAAGATTCTCAGTTGTTTAATTACACGGTTGCAAAAACATCCTTGAAAGCCATTGCGAAGCAATTGTCATTGCCTTATCAGGATTCAACTCCAAATAATGCGCAGTGGGCAAAAGTACAAGGTGTGGGTAGAACGGTTAAAGCGGGGCAAGAAATGCAATTCGTGTCAGATAGCACCATGCCTAATATTAGTGGGATGAATTTAAAAGATGCTTTGTGGTTGTGTGAGAAAAAAGGATTGATTGTAAAGTGCAGTGGAAAGGGTAAAGTGGTACGCCAAAGTATTTTACAAGGTCAGTATATTCAAAGAGGTCAACAAATTTTAATTGAATTGAATTAAGTTATATGATAAAATCATTACAACATATCTTATTTGGAGTTGCTTTAAGAGAAGTAATTGGCAATACAAATCAAGAGATTGTAGACTTACAAATTGACTCAAGGTTAGTTCAAAAAGGTACTGCATTTGTGGCGATTAGAGGGGTGCAAGTGGATGGTCATAATTTTATTACGACTGCAATTGAAAAAGGAGCATCCGTAATTGTTTGTGAGCAATTACCTGCTAGCCTACAAGAAGGAGTTACATATATAGTGGTTGCTAATACACAAGAGGCGGTAGCTTTAATGGCACATCAATTATATGAAGCGCCTTCTACAAAAGTAAAATTAGTAGGGGTGACAGGAACGAATGGTAAAACGACTGTAGCTACTTTATTATTTAAGTTGTTTACGGAGATGGGCTACAAGTGTGGCTTAGTGAGTACGGTGCAAAATCAGATTGGTGCTACCATTGTACCAGCAACACATACCACACCAGATGCTATTAGACTGAATGCATTATTAGCGGATATGGTAGAGGCAGGTTGTACCCATGTATTTATGGAATGCAGTAGTCATGCTATTCATCAACACCGAATTACAGGTTTGCAATTTACAGGGGCTGCGTTTACCAATATTACACATGATCATTTGGACTACCACGAAACATTCGAAGAGTATGTAAGAGTGAAAAAAGCCTTCTTTGATCATTTGCCTTCAACTGCATTTGCTATTACAAATTTAGATGATCCTAATGGGGCAGTGATGTTGTCTAATACAAATGCAAAGCAATTTTCTTATGCATTACATGCACCTGCTACTTACAAAGGAAAGATTTTAGAAAATCAATTGACGGGATTGGTTTTAAATGTAAACGAAGTAGAAGTACACTGTCGTTTGATCGGCACATTCAATGCCTATAATTTTTTAGCTGTTTTTGGTATTGCAGTTCAATTAGGAGAAACAGTAGAAAATGTATTAACCTTATTAAGTGCATTGACTGGTGCAGAGGGAAGATTTGATTATATCATTAGCGATGCTCAAACTATTGGTATTGTTGACTATGCACATACACCTGACGCATTACAAAATGTTTTAGAAACGATTGCGAAGTTAAAAAAAGGCGGAGAGACCGTTATTACTGTGGTAGGGTGTGGCGGAGACAGAGATAAAACTAAAAGACCTGTTATGGGCCAAGTGGCTTGTGATTTAAGTGATAAAGTATTTTTTACAAGTGATAATCCTCGTTCAGAAGATCCAAATGAGATTATTAAAGATATGGAGCAAGGGTTGAGCAGTGCTGCAAAAAGAAAATATATCAATATCGTAGATCGATATGAAGCGATTAAAGCAGCAGTGAGCTTCTCAAAACCGGGAGATATTATTTTGATTGCTGGAAAAGGGCATGAAAAATACCAAGATGTAAAAGGGGTGAAGCATGATTTTGACGACAAGCAGATTTTGCAAAATATTTTTAACTCATTCGCTAAATAATTTATATGCTGTATCAATTGTTTTCATGGTTAGACAAGTCATTTAATATTCCTGGAACAGGGATGTTCCAATTCTTGACCTTTAGAATTGCAATGGCCATTTTATTGTCTTTGTTTATTGCGACAGTATATGGTAAGAAGATGATTTTGTTTTTACAGAAAAAACAAATTGGAGAAAGTGTTAGAGAGCTAGGTTTAGCGGGAGAGCAACAAAAGAAGGGTACACCAACGATGGGCGGTATCATTATTTTAATGAGCATCTTAATCCCAACCTTATTATTTGCCAATTTAGACAAAGTATATATCCGTTTGATGGTGCTTTGTACCGTTTGGTTAGGTATCATCGGATTCTTAGATGATTATTTTAAAATTCGTGCAAGAAAAGAAGCACTAGAAAAGGGAGAAGCATATAAAAAGAAAAATAGTGACGGCTTGGCGGGCATTTCAAAAGTAATTGGTCAAGTTGGATTGGGTATTATTATTGGTGTGACATTGTATTTTAGTAATGCTGTTACAGTGGAGCGTGAAATTGTTGCTCCAACAGTGGCTGCTAGTTTAGCGAAAGGAGAAAAAGTAGCTAAAGGTGCAGATGTGGTGGTAAGAACGATTAATGGAGAGGAGCGTCGATTTGTAAAAGTAAAAACACCAATTACAACAATTCCATTTGTTAAAAATCATGAGTTCAATTACAGCAAGTTGATTAGCTGGATGGGTCCAGGTGCAGAGAAGTATACATGGATTGTCTATATATTGGTGGTCACTTTTATTATCACTGCGGTTTCTAATGGCGCAAATATAACAGATGGGTTAGACGGCTTAGCGGCTGGCGTAAGTGCCATCATTGGTGCTGCCTTAGGGGTATTTGTGTATGTAAGTGGTAACTATGTTTTTGCCGATTATTTAAACGTAATGTACATCCCTAACCTTGGAGAGTTATCCATTTTTGTGGGTGCTTTTGTGGGTGCTTGTATCGGATTTTTATGGTACAATGCTTACCCAGCACAAGTTTTCATGGGTGATACGGGAAGTTTAGCATTAGGAGGCATCATTGCATCTTTAGCAATTATTGTACGTAAAGAATTATTAATTCCAATTTTCTGCGGGGTGTTTTTGATCGAAAATTTAAGTGTCATTATTCAAGTAGGCTACTTTAAGTACACCAAGAAAAAATATGGAGAAGGACGTCGTGTGTTTTTAATGAGTCCTTTACATCATCATTATCAAAAGAAAGGTTTTCATGAAAGTAAAATTGCTGTAAGATTTTGGATCATCACCATTCTTTTAGTTATTACCTCAATCCTAACCTTAAAAACAAGATAAAATTGGCTAGAAAGATTGTCATATTAGGGGCTGGAGAAAGCGGTGTAGGGACTGCTTTGTTAGCTAAGCAAAAAGGTTACGATGTATTCGTTTCGGATGCGAGTGCAATTCAACCAGTATTTAAAGCTGAGTTAGATGCAAACAATATTCCCTATGAATCAGGCACCCATGATGTGGCAAGAATTTTAGCAGCAGATGAAGTGATGAAGAGTCCTGGCATTCCTGGAAAAAATGAATTAGTGCAACAGATTCGTGCAAAAGGTATACCGGTGATTAGTGAGATTGAATTTGGGTTCAGGTATAAAGGGGATAGCAAGATTGTTGCGATTACTGGAAGTAATGGAAAGACGACTGCTACTTCTTTGCTATTTCATATTTGCAAGGTAGCAGAAGAAGATGTAGCAGTGGTGGGCAATATTGGTTTTTCATTTGCAAGACAAATTGCTATGGATCCTAAAGCGCTTTATGTGATTGAAGTGAGCTCTTTTCAGTTAGACGACATTGATACATTTAGACCAGATATCGCTATTCTATTAAATATAACAGAAGATCATTTAGACAGATATAATTATCAGTTCGAAAAATATGTAAAAAGCAAGTTTAGAATTATTGAAAATCAAACAGAAAAAGACTGCTTTATTTATTGCATAGACGACGAAGTGATCACTAAGCAACTAGAACTACTAACTACACATACTAACCTACTACCATTTTCTATGAAACAAGAATTAAAAAAAGGCGGCTACATCAAAAATGATCAAATGATGTTAAAAATCCAAGAAGAAAGAGTCACTATGAGTATCTATGACTTTGCCTTAAAAGGTAAGCATAATGCGTATAATACAATGGCTGCTAGCATTGCTGCGACTACATTGGGCATCAGAAAAGAAAAAATTCGTGAAGCGGTGAGCAATTTCCATAGCCTAGAGCACAGAATGGAATTTGTGGCAACAGTGAAAGGAGTTGACTTTATCAATGATAGTAAAGCAACCAATGTAAATAGCACTTGGTATGCTTTAGAAAGCATGCAAAAGCCGACTGTTTTAATTTTGGGTGGCGTTGATAAAGGAAATGACTATGAATTGGTGGCAGATTTAGTGAAAGAAAAAGTGAAAGCAATCATTTGTATGGGAACAGACAATGCAAAGTTGATTGAATTTTTTAAAGATAAAGTAGCACAAATCATTGAAGTAGATTCTGCTAAAAAAGCAGTAAATGCCTCTTTTAAATTAGCGGAAAAAGGGGATGTGGTTTTGTTGAGTCCAGCTTGCGCAAGTTTCGATTTATTTAAAAATTACGAAGATAGAGGGCATCAATTCAAGGAAAGCGTAAAAGAATTATAAAAAATGTTTAAAGAAACCACAGATAAATTGTTTTCACAAATGCCTTCTATAGGAGGCATGCGAGAGCATTTAGACCAACGTACCCGAGGGGATAAATATATCTGGGGTTTAGTCATTTTATTATCCCTGATCTCTATATTGGTAGTATATAGTGCAACTGGTTCCTTGGCTTATAAGATGTATCGTGGTAACACAAGTTTTTATTTATTCAAACAAATTATATTCACCTTAATTGGCTTGTTAGTAGTTTTTGGGCTGCATAGGGTGAACTATACTGTTTTTTCGAGGGTAGCTACAATTTTATTCATGTTGTCTATTCCTTTGTTGATCTATACTTTATTTTTTGGTGCCAAAATTAATGAAGGAAGTAGGTGGATTAAATTACCCATTATTAATTTAACTATTCAGAGTAGTGATGTTGCAAAATTGGCTTTGTTTATGTATATCTCTAAGGTATTGAGTAAAAAACAAGAAGTCATTAAAGATTTTAGAAAAGGATTTTTACCCGTGATTATACCTGTTTTTATTATTTGTGGTTTAATTATGCCTGCCAATTTATCGAATGCATTGTTGACTGGAGCTACTTCTTTGTTATTATTATTTATTGGAAGGGTGAGCTTTAAACATATTTTATTAACGATTGGTATCGCCATGATCCCGATCGTCATCATTATAAGTGTGGCGATAGCTACGCATAAATCTAATGAAGGTGCTAGTGATGTTGGTAAACCAGTAGTAGCGGAGTCTTTAAAAAGTTGGGGTAGATTTGGTACCTGGGTTAATCGTGTTCAAGATTTCATGTATGCTAAAGATAGCGAAGAGCCTTATCAAGTGCAACAAGCAAAAATTGCTATTGCGAATGGGGGCATTTTTGTTGGACTGGGACCAGGCAATAGTCAACAAAGAAATTTTCTTCCTCAAGCTTATAATGATTTTATTTATGCAGTTATTATAGAAGAGTATGGTTTATTAGGTGGGGCTTTTATCATATTTATTTATTTAGTTTTTTTATTCAGATGTATTCGAATATTTAGAAAATGTCCTTATGCATTTGGTGCATTCTTGGCATTAGGATTAAGTTTCACATTGATCATACAGGCGGTTGCCAATATGGCGGTAAACGTGGCTATTGTGCCGGTAACAGGTGTGACCCTTCCTTTATTAAGTATGGGAGGAAGTTCCTTCATATTTACTTGTTGTTCTATCGGATTGATATTGAGTGTGGCTAGAAACGTAGAGCAAATGGAAGGCAAGGCACCGGTAGAAACAGAAATAGAAATTCCAAACGAAAATATAGAACCAGTTAATGCCTAGTCAAGCAAATACACCATTACGTTTGATCATCGCCGGCGGCGGAACAGGAGGACATATCTTTCCTGCTATCGCTGTGGCACAGGCTATTCAAAAAATTCAGCCAGAAGCGGCTATTTTGTTTGTCGGGGCTTTAGGTAAAATGGAAATGGAAAAAGTGCCACAAGCGGGGTATGAAATTGTGGGCTTAACAATTGCTGGTTTCAATCGTCAAAATATTCTTAAGAATTTGACATTACCTTTTAAGTTGATTAAAAGTTTTATACAAGTAAAAACCATTTTTAATCAGTTTAAACCCAACGCCGTTTTTGGTGTGGGAGGTTATTCAAGTTTCCCTGTTTTAAAATATGCGCAAGCAAAAGGTGTTCCTACATTCATTCATGAGTCGAATGCATTTGCAGGCAAGGCCAATCAATGGTTAGGGAAAAATGCTACTAAGGTATTTACAGGTACAAAAGGGATGGAACAATTTTTCCCTGCACATAAAATTCAAATAACAGGTAATCCAGTAAGAC
>JBILQZ010000059.1:0-9348 GCA_044372935.1 Sediminibacterium sp.
TGATCCAGTCCAGGTCTTCTTTACTGTACCCAAAAGCTTTTTGGTATTTGAAAATTTGATCCTGCTCTAAGTGTGTAAATTGAATTCTTGGTTCTGGTAATTCTTCTAGTCTAATTTTATATTGATTTAACCAATCTGCATAAGGTTGTGCGCTACAAATAGTTTGTTTTAATTCAGTATCACTGATGATTCGTCCAGCTTCCATGTCAACGACAAACATTTTGCCAGGTTGAAGTCTGCCTTTCTCTATGACGATAGCAGGATCTACAGGTAATGCTCCTGTTTCAGATGCCATGATTACACGATCGTCGTTGGTGACACAATACCTAGAGGGTCTTAGTCCATTACGATCTAATGTAGCACCAATCATTTGTCCATTGGTGAAAGAGATAGATGCAGGTCCATCCCATGGTTCCATGATGGCTGCATGAAATTCATAAAAAGCTTTTTTCGATGGATCCATCAATTCGTTGCCATCCCATGCTTCTGGAATCAACATCATCATTACATGCGGTAAAGACCTGCCAGACAGGGTGAGTAACTCTATAACATTGTCTAAACATGCGGAATCAGATTGTCCAGATGGGACAATCGGCAAGACCATTTCTAATTCTTCTTTTGTAAAATATGGGGATAAAAAACTTGCTTCACCAGATCTTAGCCAATTCAAATTACCTTGTAAAGTATTGATCTCTCCATTGTGTGCGATATACCTAAAAGGCTGTGCTAATTTCCAAGAAGGAAAAGTATTTGTCGCAAAACGGGAGTGCACAAGACCAAATGCAGACACAGCCGTTTTTTGGCTTAAATCAATGAAGTACTCGCGCACTTGATGACTCGTTAATTGGCCTTTGTAAACAATTACATTTTGAGAGAGCGAAGCAATATAAAATCCAATGGCCTCTTTTTTAATTGTATTGTTGATGGTATGTGATGCGTAGTTTTTTAAGATAAATAATTTTCTTTCAAAATCCATTGCATCCTTTATATGCTCAGGTCTTTTTATAAAAACTTGTTCCATGATTGGCTCCACAGATAAAGCAGTTGCTCCAATATTTGTTTTATTCACTGGGACTTTACGATAACCTATCAATTCTAATCCAACTTTTTCAATCGCACGTTCAAAAATTTCTTTGCATTCTGTTGCAATGCCTTTTTCCGTTGGGAAGAATAAAAAACCCACTCCATATTCGAATGCATTGGGTAGATGAATGCCTTGTTGTAATAATTCATTGAAGAAAAATTCGTGCGGGATTTGAATCATGATTCCTGCACCATCACCAGTATTGACCTCACTTCCACTAGCGCCTCTGTGTTCCATGTTTTCTAAAATGGTCAAAGCGTCCCCTATGTTTTGATGGGACTTGATCCCTTTCATATGAGCGACAAATCCAATTCCGCAGGCGTCGTGTTCGAAATCGGGATGGTATAATCCAAATGGTTGGTGCTGTGACATAAAAAACTATTAAATGGTACTGTCTAAAAGAATCGATCTTTTGAAAATTACAAAAAAATGACTCTTTTTCGAGAGGATATTCAATATAATTACTAACCATTTGAAATAGTTCAAATTACAAACGTTTACGTTAGAAATATTCTAATAACGAACGTTCGCCATGCATCTTTGGTTCGAAAATTTATATTAGGTCGATGCGATTAGCATGCGCAATTGCTGGCGCAGTTGTAAAATGTGCTTTAGGGAAAATGCCAAATAGGGAACTGCCCGATCCGCTCATGCTTGCATAAATAGCGCCTAACTGATAGAGTTCGGCTTTGATTTGAGCTAGGGTAGGCTCCGCTTTGAAAACGGGTATTTCAAAATCATTGATCAATAGATTTTTCCATTCACCAATTGGCTTTGAAATAATACTTTGAATACTTTCTGGTTTAGTATGGGGTGTCAATTGTTGAAAGGCCCAAGCAGTAGAGATATGTTTACCAGGATGTACCAACACAAATTGATAAGCAGATAGGTCTAATGGAATGGGTGATAACAGCTCTCCTCTTCCTGTAGCATGGCATGCTTTATTTAAAATAAAAAATGGACAATCACTTCCAAGTTGACTTGCATAGTCTATCAATTGAGCTGTTGATAAACCTAAAGAAAATAATGTATTGAATACGACAAGTGCTGCACTGCCATCACTAGATCCACCTCCTAAGCCCGCGCCCATTGGAATATGTTTATGCAAATGCATTTGCACAGGGGGAAGCTGCGGGAAATCTTTTTTTAATAAATGATAGGCTTTTAAACAAAGATTTTGGGTGGTATCGCCAGGCACTGGAATGCCACTACTGGTGAATTGTAAAGTTTCGGAAGGAATAATTTCGAGCGCGTCCTTTAAAGCTATGGGATAAAATACAGTTTCGAGTTCGTGGTAGCCATCTGTTCTTTTAGCGAGAATAGATAAGCCTAGGTTGATTTTGCAGTTAGGAAAATGAATCATCCTAAGGCTGATTTCTTTTATTGATTTCGTCTCTGATATCAATAGCACGTATATAATCTTCTTGTTCTAACACTTCGTTCAAGAGCTCGTTGAGTTCTGACAAAGAAAGTTTGGCAAGATCACTTCTTTCGGTGGTTTTGGTGATCGTAGTTGGTGCATCTACTTTATCTGTTTTATCATTCGCTAAACCGGCTTGATCTAAAATATGTTCATACACATATATAGGACAGCCAAATCGAACGGCCAATGCCAATGCATCACTTGTTCTGCTATCAATCTCTAAAGTATCATTGGCGTTGAAACAAACTAATTTGGAATAAAAAATGCCTTCTTGTAAATCGCAGATATACACTTCCTGCAATTGAACATCAAAAGCAGTCATGAAATTTTTCATTAGATCATGTGTCAATGGCCTTGAAGGATGCATATTTTCCAATGCAACAGCAATAGCTTGAGCTTCGAAGCCACCAATTACAATTGGTAATCGTCTCAATCCATTGACTTCTCCTAAAATAACCGCATAGGAGTTAGATTGAGTGATGCTATGGGATAGCGCAACAATTTCAAGTTCTATTTTTTGCATAAAATAATTTGCCTTACAAAGTTAAAGCAAAAAAGCATTGTTTTAAATTAGGCCTTTGATTTTTGTATAGCAGCAGTCAACGCAGGGACTACTTCAAAAGCATCACCTACTATACCATAGTCTGCCGCCTTGAAAAACGGCGCTTCTGGGTCTTTATTGATCACCACAATGGTCTTACTTCTATTCACACCAGCCAAATGTTGGATGGCGCCAGAAATACCCACAGCGATATACAAATTAGGTGCTACTTGAACGCCTGTTTGTCCCACATGCTCATGGTGTGGTCTCCAATCTGAATCAGATACTGGACGACTACAAGCAGTCGCTGCGCCAAGTGCTTTTGCAAGGTCTTCGATGATGCCCCAGTTTTCTGGTCCTTTTAATCCACGTCCGCCACTAACAACTAGGTTAGCTTCTGTTAAAGGAATGTCGCCTTCCACTTTATGTGTTGCAGTAATTTTGATAGACGGCGCAGGAATCGTTATTGATAAAGCCTCTACCGTTGCGGCGCCATCATGGTGTTGAACACCAAAACAGTTTTGGTTGATAGAGATCACTTTTACAGGCGTGTCGATATTAATTTGTGCGAATGCTTTACCTGAGAATACCGTTTTGGTTACTGTAAATCCATTGCTTGTATTTGGAAGACTATTAGCTCCAGTTACAATTCCAGCATTTAATTTAACAGCCACTGCTGGAGCAATTGCTTTACCATTTAAATTATGTGCAAATACGACTACCGTTGCGCCAGTGGCTTTTGCAGCTTCTGTAACAACTTGTGTAAATACTTTTGCGTCAAAATGATTCAGGTTAGCGTCTGCTACTTGATGTACTTTTTGTAAACCATATTTTCCTAATCCAGCCAAGTCGTCTGTCACAGTACCAAGCAAAATTCCATGGGCAGGAACGCCTAATTGTTTTGCAAGTGCTGCGCCATATGAAATAGCTTCTAAAGAAGATTTTTTAATTTGTTGGTCTGCTTGATCTATATATATAAGTACCATGGGTTTGATTTGAATTGTTTAGAATGCTTTTGCTTCTTCTTTTAATAATCTTACTAATTCATCTACGTTATCTGCAGCTACTAATTTAACACCTGTTTTAGCTGGTGGTAAATCAAAGTTTTGAATGCTTGTAGTGGATTGAACAGCAACAGGCTCAACCACCTTCAAAGGCTTTGTTCTTGCAGCCATAATGCCACGCATATTTGGAATTCTTTGTTCTGCCATACCTTTTTGGCAACTTACAATTGCAGGCAAACTTAGTTCACAGGTTTCTTCTCCACCTTCTATTTCTCTCTGAATGCTAGCAGTATTTCCGTTAACATCTAATTTATTCGCCAATGAAACAAAGGGTAGGTCTAATAAGCCAGACAACATAGAACCAATACAAGCACTATTGTAATCAATGGTTTCTTTTCCTGTAAGGATTAAGTCATAGCCACCTTCTTTTGCGATCTGTGCAATTTGACTTGCTACTACAAAAGAATCATTACTTTGAATATTGATACGAATTGCTTCATCTCCACCTAATGCCAATGCTTTTCTAATGATTGGTTCAGCATCCGCTTCACCAACAGTTACTAGATGAATTGTGGTAGCAGGATCTTGCTCTTTTAACTCAATGGCTCTTACTAATGCATACCATTCGTCGTAGGGATTGATGATCCATTGTACGCCGTTTTCATCGAACTTTGTATTACCTTCGACAAAGGCAATTTTAGATGTGGTGTCTGGTGTTTTGCTGATGCAAACTAATAGCTTCATAGTCTAATTCTTTTTGGTTGTTTATGCAACTAATGCAAATATAAGACAAGATGCAACGAATTGAAAGAATTATTGAATTTTTAAATCAACAACCTAAGGATAACTTTTTAAGACATGCCTTAGCTTTGGAATACATTAAAATTGGGGAATTGTTGAAGGCAAAATCCTTATTCATTGAAATCCTTTCTGAGTTCCCAGATTATGTGGGCTCATATTATCATTTAGCAAAATGTTTGGAAGCATTATCCGAAAGGGAAGCGGCCATTGAATGGTATGAAAAAGGCTTAGCGGCAACAAAATTGGCGAAGGACGATCATGCATACAGGGAATTGTTAGCTGCCTACGAGGACCTTGTTTATTAATTTGATACTTATGCAGTCCTAATACTAAACGCTGCTGTTTAAATGGGCTCTAGGTTAAATTATAAATCTAAACGTTGACTTATTTTTTGGTCAATCAACTGAAAAAAATGTTCTGGTTTATAAGTTCGCCAAGGAGCAACTTCCATCAGTTCGATGTATCGATTCAGTTTGCGTAATAAAAAATCATGTTGTGCAGCAGGATGGAAGTTAATTAATACAGCCCATCCTTCTTCCTCCGATAATTCTTCATACAACTCTTCATAATAATCTTTGTCTCCACTGTGAAAATTGAAAACATTTTCTGCAATGAGTATAAATTTATAGATGCCCTCTGCCATCATTTTATCTAAGACTTCTCTTTTCAATTCCATGATATCATTCTCTATGGTGTCATTCCATTCTCCAATGAATTCAAGGATTGCAAAGGCGGCATCATAATCTACATACAATATTTTTAAGTACAATGTTTTACTTCCAAATTCATCCCATTGCGGATGGATGTAATAATTATACACCGTTTGTGAAAATTCGAATTCACTATAGGTTCTACCAAAAAAAATAGACTTAGAATCTGCTTCTGCCGTATATAAATGGCGCCAATGGTAATAAGGTTCTATGTCATGCATGGTAACCTAGTGTTGGCGATGGTATTCAATTAAACCATCCATCGGCGATTTAACAATCTTTCCTAATTCAATCTCGTAACCAATTGCTAATTGTTTTAACACATCCCTAAATCCATAGGCAACGCTACCCACAAAATGAATTGGGTATAGCCAAGACTCATTTAATTTATTCAAATGGGTAAAGAAAAAATCATTCAATCCATCTTCAATAATATTCTCCACCATATAATGTCCTCTATTTTCTACTAAGAAATCGGTGAAGCTTGCGATATAACTATTTGGCGTGGGTTCTTTGTAGACTTTATTTAAAATCGCCGCTCTATCTAAATGGTATTTTTTTTCAAACATGTTCATCAACTCGTCATCAAATGTTTTATATAAAAAATACTGTAACACTTTTTTGCCTAAGTAAGCACCGCTTCCTTCGTCGCCAAGCACATAACCTAGACCAGGACTATTTTTAGTGATTGTTTTTCCGTTATAAAATCCAGCATTGGAGCCAGTGCCTAGTATACAAACAACTCCTTTTTGATCTTGACAAGCGGCTCTAGCAATAGCCATCAAGTCAGTTTGTATATCTAATTTGGCATTTTTGAAAACAGTTTTTAACGCTTTTTTCAAGATGCTTACATTGTCAGGGTTGCTCAGCCCGGTGCCGTAGAAATAGATAGCATCTACTTTGGACAAATCGGTCTTTTTTTGAAAGGTTTTTTCTAGTAATTGAACTATGGCCTCTTGCCCTAAAAAATAAGGGCTAATACCGGTTGTTTTGATGGTTTGTTTTTTGCCATTTTGAACGAGGGTCCAATGACATTTTGTAGCGCCACTATCTGCAATTAAATACGTCTTTTTCATAGGAGTTGAACTGAACCATGAAATTAGCTATTTCATTTTGAATTGATGTAAATTTGCACAGAATTCATACAACATGCAACAAAATCAGCCACGTTCAACCCAGACCAGTTGGGTCACTCCAATTTTATATGCCATCGTACTTTTAGTAGGTATTGGCATCGGTATTTTTATCAAAGGAAGTTTCTCGATAGGTTTCCCTTCAATGGATAAAACATCTGCAATGGATGAAATCATTGAGTTAGTGAAATCAAAATATGTAGAGCAGGTTGACTTAGATAGTACGCAAACAAAATTGGCTGATTTTTATTTAGAACAATTGGATCCACATTCAGTATATATCCCACCTGCAGACCTGGTGGAGGCAAATGAACAATTGCAACCCAATTATAAAGGCATTGGTATTGAATTCATGCAATTTAGAGATAGTGTTGTGGTGGCTTATGTTTTGCCAGATGGTCCTGCAGCTAAAGTGGGCTTAAAGACCGGCGATATCTTGTTAACAGTAGATGATACTGTAAAACTATCTGGCAACAAGTTGGATGGCGAAGCAGTAAAAAGAAAAATAAAAGGACCAGATGCACAATCCTTAAAATTAGCGGTACTTCGTAACCAACAAAAATTAACCTTTAATTTAACAAGGGCGTCTGTAGCTGTTTCGCCAATTGATGCAGCCTATATGTTAAAGGATACGGTAGGCTATATTAAAATAGACAAATTTGCAGACCGAACTTATGAAGCATTTATGCAAGCTTTAGAGCCATTGATTCAAAAAGGGATGAAGTCTTTGGTGATTGATTTAAGAGGCAATGGAGGTGGTTTGTTATCAGAAGCAGTTGCGATTGCAGATGAGCTTTTGCCTGGAAATAAATTAATCGTATATACTGAGGGATTACATGCACCAAGGGTAGATTATTACAGTAAGAGAGAGGGTTTATTTGAACAAGGCGCAGTGACCATCTTAATGGATGAAACTTCTGCCTCTGCAAGTGAAGTGTTGGCTGGTGCTCTACAAGATTGGGATCGTGCCACAGTGGTTGGTCGCAGGTCTTTTGGTAAAGGATTGGTGCAACAACAATTTAGGTTATCGAATGGAGGTGCACTAAGGTTGACTACTGCCAAATATTACACACCATTAGGGCGTAATATTCAAAGGCCTTATGCGCAAGGTAAAATGAGGTATGAACATGATTTTATCCAAAGAATTGAAGCTTCTAGTCAGGGTGATCAAGACACCGCTTCTATTGGCAAAGCATATAAAACCCCAAAAGGGAATACAGTGTATGGTGGGGGTGGTATCATCCCAAATCAATGGATGCCAGCCAATGCATTATATGCAGATTCTAATTATGCCCAGCTTTATTTGGAGGGAGGTTTAAATGAATTTGTTTTACAGTACTACCTCAAAAATCAACAAGCAATGCAACCCTATACGGCTGTTGCTGCATTTGTAAAGGACTATGCCAATAAGGATTTAACAAAACCATTGGATCAATATTTACGTGCCAATCAGCAAAAAGGGTTACCCCCTTCAATGTTGAACAACGCTTTATTACAACAGCAATTGGTTGCATTGTTGGTCCGTTGCAAATGGTATAAACAAGGGTATTATGAGGCGGTGAATTTAATGGACCGTCATTTTATGGCTGCTTTAAACTAACCATGACTGTATGATTTTTGTCATAAAATGACATGAGTGGGGTCATGGATGCCATCCTTGGTTCTGCTGACCTTTGCATTCTATCTATGCAAGAAAAATGTTACCACTGTGGGACGGAATGTGACAGTACAATATCAATAGAAGACAAGTACTTCTGTTGTGATGGCTGTAAGATGGTCTATCAATTACTAGCCGAAAATGGCATGTGTCAATATTATGATTTGACCAATATGCCCGGACTCACTGCTAAAGGTATTTTCACCTCAGCTAAATACAATTATTTAGACAATCAAGCGATTCAAGACCAGCTGATTCAATTTAAACAAGGGGATCAAGCACATGTGGTATTTTACTTGCCTCAAATACATTGTGTGAGTTGTGTGTGGTTACTTGAGCACTTGCATAAAATTAACCCTGGTATCATTCAATCTCAGACGAATTTTGAAAAGAAAGAAGTAAAGATAGTGTACCAGCCTTCTTTGATCGCCTTAAGACAGGTGGTGCAATTATTAGCCTTTGTGGGGTATGAACCAATGATAAATTTAGGAGGAAATGATTGGCAAAAAAAGAAGAAAGTCAATCGAAAGCAATTGTATAAAATAGGTATTGCTGGATTTTGTTTCAGCAATATTATGATGTTGAGTTTTCCAGAATATTTATCAGATCAAGTGGCAGACTTAGGTAGCTTAAGGCCATTTTTTATTTACCTGAATTTAATTTTATCCCTACCCGTTTTATTTTATAGCGCGAGTGATTTCTTTATTTCAGCCTACACTGGTCTAAGACAGAAGTGGTTGAATATCGATGCGCCCATTGCTTTAGCGATCCTCGTTACTTTTGGAAGAAGTGTATTTGAAATTTTGACCCAAACAGGGGCAGGTTATTTAGATAGCATGTCGGGTATTGTATTTTTTATGTTAATCGGCAGGTGGTTTCAGGATAAATCATATGATTCATTTGCATTTGACAGAGATTATACTTCTTTTTTTCCTCTTGGGGTGACCATGATCAAAGAAGGGAAAGAAGTGAATCTATCTTTAAATGAGATTGTA
>JBILQZ010000060.1:0-9341 GCA_044372935.1 Sediminibacterium sp.
GAAAAACAATTTTAGAAAATAACTATGCAACAGAAGCTGCTTTACAAGAAATTGATGAAAAAATCAATGGTATTGTGGAAGCCTCTGTAAAATTTGCTGAGGAAAGTCCTTGGCCAGATGATAGTGAAGTTTTGAAGGATGTTTATATCGACCAGAATTATCCATTTATTGTAGACTAATTATTAACCAACCCATATGAGCGAAGTACAACAAGAACAAGCACCAGTATCTATCACCAAGAAAAACCAACTAATTATTTATTTATTAGTAGGAGGATTAATTGCTGTAGGAGCAATATTTGGATACACAGAATTCTATCAAAAACCTTTAGAAGCAAAAGCAGCTGACGCAATGTATGTTGCTGAAAAATATTTTGCGAACGATTCTTCAACATTAGTTTTACAAGGAGATGGTTTGAACAAAGGTGTGCTTTACATCATAAAAGAATATAGTGGCACTAAAGCAGCAAATCTTGCTAAATATTATGCAGGTATGAGCTACTACAGATTAAAAGATTACAATAAAGCAATTGAATATTTAAAAGATTTTTCAACAAATGCAAAGCAGGTTCAAGCAGTAGCTTATGGTTCAATCGGTGACGCCTATTCTGAATTAAAGAAGAATGAAGAAGCCATTGAATACTATAAAAAAGCTGGCACGCATTTTCCTGAAGACGAAGCAATCTCATCTGAATATTTATTCCGTGCAGCTTCTTTCTTAGAGTTAAATGGTCAAAACGATGCTGCTATAGAAATCTACAAGCAAATCAAACAAAACTATCCTAAGTCTGAAAAAGGATTTAGCATTGATAAATACATCAACAGATTACAGGTTCAACCATAAATTTGAATTGATGAACCTAAAAAGGCATTCTTTACACAAAGAATGCCTTTTTATATTTCAGAGACAATTGCTTAAATTTGATTATGACAGTTCAACTTTTTATACCCTGCTTTATTGATCAATTGTATCCTCAAGTGGCTTTTAATACAGTTAAAATACTTGAAAAAGCAGGATGTACTGTTCATTATAACACCCAACAAACCTGTTGTGGGCAGCCAGCATTTAATGCTGGATTCTGGGGCGAATCAAAAGATGTTTGTACAAAATTTGTACAAGATTTTGATGGTGCTGACTATATCGTAAGCCCTAGTGCTAGTTGCGCTGGATTTGTAAGAAATAATTACGGGAAACTTTTTGAAAACAATGCATTTCAAAGTCCAGCTAAAAAAGTTGCCTCACAAATAGTTGAATTATCTGAATTTCTTGTCAAGGTTTTAAATATAACGGATCTTGGTGCCTCTTTTAATGGGATTGCTACCTACCATGATAGTTGTGCCGGCTTAAGAGAATGTAATATTAAAGCAGAACCTCGTGCCCTATTAAATAAAGTGCAAGGGTTAGAACTAGTCGAAATGAATGACAATGAAACTTGTTGTGGATTTGGTGGAAGCTTCGCTGTTAAATATGATACGATAAGCGTTGCTATGGCCGATCAGAAAATCGAGAATGCTATTGCAACCAATGCCGAATATATTATTAGTACAGACATGAGTTGTTTGATGCATTTAGATGGCCGTATCAACCATAATGGACAAGCTATTAAAGTGATTCATTTGGCGGATGTACTTGCTAGTGGCATATAATAATATTACTTTCATTAGCATTCTACTTTACTCAACATTTTTATACATTAACTGTTATTAGAATTATAAACTTATTGCTATGGCTTATTGGTTAATTAAATCAGAACCTTTTAAATATTCTTGGGATCAGTTCACCAAAGACAAACGTACTTTTTGGGATGGTGTAAGAAATTATGGAGCAAGGAATAACTTAAGAGCTATGAAAAAAGGTGATTTAGCTTTTTGGTACCATAGCAATGAGGGCATGGAAATTGTTGGTATCGCTAAAGTGGTAAAAGAAGCCTATCAAGATCCCACTACCGAAGAAACTGCATGGCTTGCGGTAGATTTCGCACCACATAAAAAATTGAAGCATCCTGTAAAACTTGCGGATGTAAAAGCCAATACAAACTTATCGGAAATGGCACTCGTAAGATTAGGCAGGTTATCTGTTCAACCTGTTACTGATAAAGAATGGGCTGAAGTAATGAAAATGAGTGAAGGTAAATAAGGTTAATGGAAAAAGGAATAGCCAATAAATATAGCAATCACAACACCTATTAAATCGGCAAATAATCCTGCCCAAACCGCATACCTTACTTTCTTAATACCTACACTGCCAAAATACAAGGCAATGATGTAAAAAGTAGTATCTGCAGAGCCTTGGAAAATAGAGGCCAATTTCCCTACAAAAGAATCCGGCCCATGAGTTTGGAAAATATCTAACATCATCCCTCTTGCGCCACTGCCACTTAAAGGTTTCATAATAGCAACTGGCAAAGCTCCAACAAAATCTGTGTTGATACCAGTTAACTGAATTAAAAAACTAATCCCATTTAATACATAGACCATTGCCCCACTATCTCTAAATACTCTAATTGCTACTAGCATCGCCACTAAATAGGGTATAATTTTTATGATTACATCAAATCCATTTTTGGCACCTTCAATAAAGGCATCAAATACGGAGACTTTTTTATAGGCACCCCCTAAAATAATAGCAACCACAATAGCGATTAAAATACTCGAGCCTGCTATTTTAGAGAACAGTTCTTTTTGAATTGGACTAAGGCTATTAACAGCAAACAAAACAGAAGCCATAAGAAGCACTAACCCAGCTAACCAACCAATTAGTACCCTATCCCATTTTAATCTTTGATATAAACCTACCATGACGATGGATGCTAAAGTGGTACCAATAGTAGCAAGGACACAAGGAATAAAGATACTAGCTGCATCTTGAGATCCAGCTGCTAGACGATAGGAAATAATGGTTAAAGGTATCACCGTTAAACCGCTTGTGTGTAGCACCAAAAACATGATCTGTGCATTGGTCGCTTTTTCTTTTTCTGGATTTAGTGTTTGCAAACTTTCCATTGCTTTTAAACCAAAAGGTGTGGCTGCATTATCCAATCCTAACATATTGGCACTAAAATTCATGACCATTTGCCCCATTGCTGGATGATTATGGGGTACTTCTGGAAATAATCGACTCAAAAATGGATTCATCCATTTAGCTAACTTTTGTATTGCACCGGCTTTTTCAGCAATATTCATTAAACCTAAAAAAAAGACCATGGTGCCAGCTAATGGAAAAGCAACATCAATCACAGATGATTTAGCGGAGTCAAATAAGCCATCTGCGAGTAGTTTAAAGATCTCTGTATCCCCTAAAAAGATCAGTTTAAATAGTGCTACAACAAATGCGATCACAAAAAAAGCAATCCAGATGATATTCAATGCCATATCTTATTGTTTATGGTACTAATATAGCCCATTTTGCGATTAGATTTGTATTTTTGCAGCCATAAAACAATCTTAAATAACATGGCTTTACAGGCAGGCATTGTGGGTTTACCCAACGTAGGAAAATCAACTTTATTTAACGCAGTTAGTAATAGTGCAAAAGCACAAGCAAGTAATTATCGTTTTTGTACCATTGAACCTAATGTGGGTTTAGTAGATGTACCAGATATTCGTATCAGTCAATTGGCTGAATTGATCAACCCAACAAGAGTCGTTCCAACTCAATTAGAAATTGTGGATATTGCAGGATTGGTGAAAGGGGCTAGTAAAGGTGAAGGTTTAGGTAATAAATTTCTTGCCAATATTAGAGAAGTGAGTGCAATCATTCATGTGATTCGTTGTTTTGAAGATGAAAATGTATTAAGAGAGGAAGGTAAGATCAACCCAATTGGTGATAAAGACATTATTGAGACAGAGTTGCAATTAAAGGATTTGGATAGTGTAGAGAAAAAAATGCAGCGTACAGAAAAAATGGCCAAAACAGATCCAAAAGCCAAGGTTGAATTAGAAGTATTACAAAAGTGTCAAGCACACCTTGAACAAGGTAAAAGTATACGTTCTTTAGATTTATCAAAGGAAGATCATACTGCCATTGCAGATATATTTTTATTGACTGCTAAGCCAGTCATGTATGTGGCTAATGTGGATGAAGCATCCATGCATAAAGGAAATGCTTATTCTGCTCAATTGGTAGAAATGGCTAAACAAGAAGGCGCAGAAGTAATTGTGATGTGTAATAATATCGAAGCTCAAATATCAGAACTAGAAGATCCTGATGATAAAGCTTTATTTATGGAAGAATATCAAATGAAAGAACCAGCTTTAAATAGATTAATTCAAACTGCATATAAACTATTGAAACTGGAAACCTACTTTACAGCAGGTGTTCAAGAAGTTCGTGCATGGACAATTGGTTCTGGTTGGAAAGCGCCACAAGCTGCAAGTGTGATCCATACCGATTTTGAAAAAGGCTTCATCAAAGCAGAAGTAATTGCTTTTGATGATTTTATTAAATTCAAAAGTGAAGCAGCTTGTAGAGATAACGGTAAATTAAGAATCGAGGGTAAAGAATACATTGTTAAAGATGGCGATGTAATGCACTTTAGATTCAATGTATAAATGAACTTTAAAAAAGTCATATTATTTGTAGCTTTTCTAGCAACTATTGCATGTAACAATACAAGCCAGGATGCTAATGTCGATGCGTCAAATGCAAATAATAATTCGGGATTAGTTGCACCTACTCCACTCAACTATACACTTATAAAAGTATATCCACATGATACATCCGCCTATACTCAAGGGCTTGAATGGCATCAAGATGAACTTTTAGAAAGTACTGGATTAAATGGGAAAAGCAGATTGTATCGAATGAACAATCAACTACAGCCCATTGGCCAACAGGTTAAATTAGATCCCGCTTATTTTGGAGAAGGTATAACTGTTTTCAAAAATAAAATTTATCAATTGACTTGGCAGGAACATAAGGTATTTGTGTACAATGCTATTACGCTTAAAAAAGAGCAAGAATTCAATTGGCCCTATGAAGGTTGGGGTATCACACATAACGACAGTTCATTGATCATATCCACAGGAAGTAGTAATTTATATTTTGTGCGTCCGAGTAATTTTGAAATTGAAAGAACTGTTGGCGTATACCACCAATATGGTTATCAAAGTATGCTCAATGAATTGGAGTACATCAAAGGTAAAATTTTTGCTAATATCTATGGACAAAATGAAATTGTAGTCATTGATCCAACTACTGGAAGCATTCTTCAAAAAATGGACTGTAGTAATTTAATAGCACAAGCAAATATTAGTTATAATCCACAGAATATTGATGCTGGCTATGTGCTGAATGGCATTGCATATAGAGCGACTACCAATACCCTATTTTTAACAGGCAAATGTTGGCCTGTGTTGATGGAAATTAAATTGAACTAAATCTATATTAAATCAGATTCGGTTTTCTTTTTTACTTCATATATAAGGCTACTCGCTTTGCTTGGATTGAACATTGCTAAAATATTAGAAATACAACCAATGATGACTGCACGAATTAAACCCATTTTTCCAGATTGTTTATATTTTTCGCTCAATAAACTAACATAGAAACTATCATACCACATAGGTTGAATAGATACTATCTCTAAACCATATTGGTTTAATAAAACTTTCATGGAATTCGGTGAAAAATGATAGAGATGTCTTGGCAAATCATAAGCAGCCCAATATTTATTATAAAAACTAGCATCAAAACTGGTGTAATTAGGAACTGCAATGATTAATCTACCATTATGTTTTAGGCTTTTAAAACATTGCTGTATATAAGGTTTTAAATCATGTACATGTTCTAATACATGCCACATTGTAATGACTTCATATTCATTAGGTGGTAAATCAAAAATAACATCCGTAGATTTTAATTCAATATTATAGTTTTCAAATGCTTTTGCTCTGGTAGATGCATCAGGTTCTAATCCTGTAACAGTCCATTTTTTTTGAAACATCGAATGTACAAAAGCACCAGTTCCAGCACCAATATCTAATAGATGTCCTTTATGCCCGGTAAATAAAGATTGAATCCAGTTTGTTTTTTGTGCTAATGTCTTTGTTCTAACCAAATGGTATAAACGATTCATCCAACCGTTTTTAACATCTGTATGAGATATATATTCAACAAATTTATAATATTTAGAAATCACTTCTTGTGTTGGTATTGAAGCGGTGAATCTAAAATTACAAGTACTACATTGATAGATTGAAAAGGATTCCTGTGTTAAAGAATAATCCTGACTTTCTAAAACTTGATGCGTATCTGTATGATTACAAATTGGACAATGCATGCATTATGATTTAAATAAGATGGCTAACAATGCAACAACTGCAATGATCAAAGGATAAATCCACCAATTATTTTGATTTTGTGTGAAATTATTTTCTTCTTGGTCATCTTGTAACACTTTTTCCATGGTAATATTTGAATAATATTGATCACTGTTAAAGTTGGACTCAAAAACATATTTATCCTGTGAAAATGTCAATTGACCTAAATTACCAAGATGTACTAATTGAGCAGATTCGAGTTGAGTAGAAAAAAATGTGGCATAATCAATCATTGCTTGTTCGATGGTACAATCTAAATGATCCGATAAATAGATGTAAAATAATTTACTCGGTTTCATTTGTAGGTCTGCTGATGGTTCAAATACAATTTTTACACTTGGAGCAAAAAACTGATGTTCTAAACTAGATGCTTCTTTTTGATCTAGTCTCAATTGGCCAATATTTGGAATCACCAATTGACCTTGTTCTAAAAAATATTTCTCTAAAATTGATAGCATCATTTTTTACTAAATTTATATTGAATACCAGCTAAAAATTGGACTCCAAGTGATGGATAATTGGCCCAACGTTGATATTGTTGATTCAATAGGTTATCCCCTTTAGCCCAGAATGTCCATTGATTAGATAATAAATATTGCATCCCTGCATTTAGTACAAAGGTATTATTTAATTGATAAGCATTGGTAAGATTTGAGCTAGTTTTAGCCCCAGTCCAAAATTGTCCATTAGCATCGAAACTTAATCGTGGTTTTAAGCTCCAATTAAATTGAGTGTTCAGTTCAAAAGGAATTACACCCCATGCTTGATCATTTTCACGAATTAAACTAAATTGAATGTATTTGAAATTACTTTTCCAAAATAATTGATCGCTAAATTGATACTTAAAATCACCTTGTAATTCAATAGCAATAGCCCTTTTTTCAAATATAACATCAAATTTTAATCCTTCTGAGAGGGGATTATTTAGAGAACGCGTCATGTTGAAAAAGGGTAATTCACGGTAATCATTTAAAGCCATATTAAACCCATAGTTTAACCTTTTACTTGCGGCAATGGCCACTTTAAAATATTTTATTTCAGTTGTTGTTATTGGTAACGCATCTGGTGCGATTATCCAATGATTTTGTCCAAATACTTGCACTAATTGATTATTCGTTAAACTAGTTTTCCAACCTGCATTTAAGTTAATATTTGTGTCTTTTAATGTTTTTGACACTTCAAACTTTGGATACAAATTAAAATCATTGTTAGCGTATGTTGGCCTTATACCCATATTCAAATTGAAATGCTTAATTTTTAAAAATATAGCAGGATCTAATTGAATAAAATAGTTATCCTCTTTAGACTTATTCTTTAGGCTGTATTGATTATAACTCAGATTAATATCTGAATGAAAATCTATACTATTTTTAAATTTAAAATGTATAGGACTATTAAAATCTAGCGCTAAATTATTAGCTTGATCATGCAGCTTACTATAATTTATTTTCATCAACGGTTGAAAATAAATTTTATGTGCCTCAATACTATTATTTATGAAAGTAAAATTTGCACCAATTTCAGTGAATTTTTGTTCAAAATTACTCAATGGAAGTTTTGTGGTATCTGGCACTAAACCGTAACGAAATCTATTTGAATTGTTATAGTATAATTGTGTTTCTATACTTTGTTGTTTATTGATTGCAATCCCACCCATATAACCAAGCTTTAAATTTTTCCATTGCTGTATTGGATGATCCCCTTGAATGGATTCGTTTTTAACATTAAAAGAATGCAATAAGTTTTTATGATCAATTAAAGTGGATTGAGCTTGTATCAATTGATTAAAATAATTACCCATTCCAATCTTAATTTGAGTAGACTGTTTATCTAGTATACTACTATCTCTTTTGATTGCTCTAGGAACTAATGCAATTGGTTGGTATTGGAAACTTAAATTTTGACTAGGTACTTGATAGCTTAATTGAACCGTATTCGTGTCTACTAATGCAGTTGCATTCATAAATCCAATTTTAGCCACATGCTTCAACTGTGGTTTAAATGAGGATATAATTGTAACCACTTTCTCAGGTGTTGTATCTTTTGATTGAAGCTGAACTGTGTTAGATTGTAATGTAGTTAATTGATTCACTAGTACAGGCGCACTATTTGATTGGGCTATGGCAAAATCATTTGTATTCAATTTTTTACTATTGTTTCTTTTAGTACTATACTTCTTAGAAACGATCTTCTTATTAGTTGATTTTTTAGTCTTCTTTTTTGAAACCTTCTTTTTATTAATTGGCTTTTTATTCGCTTTTTTCTTTTTTACTTGTGCTGAACTAGCAGCTTTTGTTTTACTTTGTTTCTGAGTAAAGCCAATGCTGCTAAAAGAAAATAGCACAAAGCATATCAAAGTAGATCTTATAAGTAATTTCATATTCGTTTTATTGAACTTTATTTGATTCATTAAGCACCTTTAGCTTATCTAGCGCAATTTGTTGTAAACTTTGAATAGTTGCGTTCTCGGCTACACTTTTATAGGTTGCAATGGCATTAAATTGGTCATTTTGAGCTACATAAATATCTCCAAGTAAAATGTATGTTTTAGTAACCCAGTATTCATATGAAGCCTGTTTTTTGACTACATCAAATGCCGTTTTTTCTGCTAAATTGAATTTTTGTTGCTGAAAATAGATCAAGGCTAAATTATAGTGGGCTTCGGCAGTATACACTGAACTATTTGATTTTAACACTGTATTTAATATAGAAATAGCTTTTAAAGTATCTAATTGAACTATAGCTTGTTGGTACATAGCCATATTTGACATCAATACATCATCACTTGCACTGTTTTTATCTGCTAGGATTAATGCTGCGGTTTTAGATGCTTCTGCCCAATTTTCAGTTTTATATTGACACCTTAATAAACCCTTAATTGCTTCGTTTTTTTGTTCTTGTTGTGTTGCATATTCCAAAGCTATTTTAAAGTATTGCTCTGCAGCTTTAAAATCCTTTAAATTAAAGTAGTTTAGCCTAGCAGCTACAATAGAAGCTCTCTCGGCATATTTATTAGGTGCT
>JBILQZ010000061.1:0-9212 GCA_044372935.1 Sediminibacterium sp.
GAAGGTGCATCCACCATGGGCGGCATTGCAGGTCATGCAGGTTTATATAGTAGTGCTAGTGATTTAGCAAAATTATATTTGATGTTATTGAATGGCGGGACATGGGAGGGTGTTCAGTATTTACAAGCAGCTACGATTCAAAAATTTACAAGTTATCAATCTACTATTAGCCGAAGAGGATTAGGCTTTGACAAAACAGCCAAAGACAACGCTACTTCTAAGGACCCTTACCCAAGCTTAAGTGCACCAACTAGCGTATTTGGTCATACTGGATTTACTGGTACCTGTGTTTGGGCAGATCCAGACAATAACTTATTGTATATATTTTTATCCAATAGAGTCTACCCAACTAGGGACAACAAAGTATTTAGTACGCTGAACCTTAGGCCAAAAATTCAAGAGCAAATCTATCAAGCAATAAAAAAATAGCATGCAAAAATGGCTTTACATACTAGGATGGTTGCTTTGTTTTACAAACGAATTGAATGCTCAATCCAATTTGGGTGCAGTGGGAAGCTGGCGTGCACATTTTTCTAATGAATCCATACAACAGGTCATCAAAGGAGATCAGCTCTATGTAGCAGCTGCAAATCAGGTGATCCAAATAGATGCCAAACAAAACATCAATTACATCAATACCACCAATGGATTACACGCTATTGGAGTGCGTAAAATTGCATGGCATCCGATTGAAAAACAACTTGTGATTGCCTATCAAAATAGTCGAGTTGATATTGTTCAAGGTGATCAAGTCACCCTTATTGATGATATTGAACTGTCCAATTTATTTGCAGACAAAGGCATCAATAATTTAAGTATTGAAAACAATCTCGCTTACCTTGCTTGTAATTTCGGAATTGTGGTGATTGACTTATTAAAGAAAGAAATTAAAGAAACTATTTTCCCAAATAACAATCGTCAAGCAGTTAAGGTAGTTCAAACCATTGTTTACCAAAATAAATTATTTGCATTAACCGAAAACGGCATCTGGTCAAGTGTATTAGGTCAAAACAAGCTTTGGATACAAGAAAATATTACAGGACTGGTTGGTCTTAAAAATATGTTTGTTTTTAATAGTCAATTATATTTCAATAACGCGCAAACTGTTTACCCTTACCAAGGAAGTACTGCAGTTTACCAAATTAACAAGGGCAATATCCAAACCATTCATGCAACAGGAACTCAAATCTACGCAGGTGTCATAGATCAAGGTAAGGGCATGTTGCTTCAATTGAATGCCGATAAAAATAATATAGTTCTAGTTGACACCAATGTGCTAATTGATCCTGTAAGCGTATTATCCGAGGGCAATGCCGTTTGGATAGCGGACAATAAAAATGGCTTATACCTAAAAAACAGTTCTCCATCTTGGATAAAATTAGGAGGACCTTTCAATTACACGCGCCCTCATGTTACTTTGTCCAATGATCAATTACTCATGAGTTATGATACTACTCATGTCGGGGTCTCCAATTTTAATGCAACGGGATGGACAAACTATACTCAGTTGCAAAATTTGAAACTAAGCCATATCAATGCCTTGTCTATTGATCCTGTAGATCAAAGTTGGTGGATGGGCATGGGAAGCCAATTGATTCATTATATACCCACAGATAAAACAATCACCACTTCAACACCAAGCTCAAATGAAGGTAAGCTTAAATCGATTCAACAAAAAGCAGATGGCAGCATGACCCTTTTAAAAGAAGGCGTAGGTTTAATCATTAAAGAAGGCGCAGCTTGGACAAAATATGCAGTCCCTACTAATTTTTCAGCTAATAATTTAAAACAGGTTCATGTAGCTAATAATGGACTACACTGGGTGATTGGTCCAACACAACAAGGCGTATTATTGTTTCAAAAACAAAACAACCAAGCAAGTTGGCGACAACTGAACACGAGTAGGTATGCTGGCAATTTACCCAGCATGCAAGTCACCACAATGACAGAAGATAAAGATGGTACCGTTTGGGTTGGTACGGACAATGGTATTGGACTGTTTCAATGTGGCAACCTCAACGAACCATGTGACGCCTATTTGCCCATCGTTGAAAGCAACGGATTCAATGGTTATTTATTTCAAAAAGAAACTATTCATTGTATCGCTATAGATGGAGCTAATAGAAAATGGATTGGAACCAATAATGGTGCATGGTTGGTGAGTAAAGATGGGACAGAAGTGCTTGAGCATTTTACAACAAACAATAGCCCCTTACCTAATGATAAGGTATACTCCATTGTCGTTGATCCAATAGAGGGATATGTTTATTTCTTTACTGCAAATGAATTAATTAGTTATAAAGGAACGGCAACAGAAGGCGCGACAACACAGGGTAAAATTTTAATTTATCCCAACCCGGTTGCACCCAGCCACAATGGACCCATTGTCATTAAAAATTTAGTCGACAATGCCTTGGTGAAAATTACAGATATCAATGGTCAGTTAGTCGCTAGCTCAAGGGCACTTGGAGGTCAAACAATTTGGAACGGCAGAGATAGTAACCAGCGAAAAGTCGCTTCAGGAATTTATTTGGTCTTTGTTCGAGATGATTTAGGAAATGAAAAAGCAGTGGGTAAAATTCTGATCACTGCAGGACGTTAGTTAGCATCCAATTCAAACTGCTTAAACATTTTAAATTTCCAGGAATTTCTTTCGCCTTGCACCACACGATACATTAGCTGTCTCATTTTGTTAGTAGGTTCTTTAATGGTCGTATCGGCAGGAAAAATGGGAAACTTTCTAAACAATACCCCTTCTACTAATTTATATTCATCTTTTCCTCGATAGCCCTTACTTAATTCCATATCATTGTAGATATCAGGAAAAATAATCGGTCCGATTCTTTCATTGTCTTCCGAACAGATCGGGAAAATACTTTTCTTGCCAGCAGCATCTTCTATGTAAATGATAAGATCTGGAAAGCCATCATTGTTTAAATCATCAATTTCAGCGCCTGATACCCTTGCTTTAATTTCAACAGCAGCTTCCCTTGATTCTGATTTAAATCCTACAGGTCGAATATTCAACATATTCTTTTCTGGCGATCTATTAAGACAAGAAATTCGGTAACCTGATTTTCCAATTTTCATCGTACTATCGTATTTAGCCCACACTTGCCCAACCACTTGTCCGGATAAAGCGAAAAAAAGAAAAGATAAAAATAGACGCATACTTTACAATTGTTCTTTCAAAGTTAATAGAATAGTTTTAATTTTCCACCTAAACCACGCACATGTCATTTGACATTCAAATACAGGAACAACCCTTCGGTAAATCCATACAACTGATTGATAGCAATACCAATACAATCGTAACTATTCATAGTAAAGGCGCCTTGATGAATAGTTGGAAAATAAATAAAAGCGACCCAAGCTCAGAACTTATCTATGGTAATCCACTACAAAACACACAATCAAAAGATGAAAGTTTTGAAATGAATGGATTTAGAAGCGGTAAAATGAGTCCTTTTTCATGCAGAATTCGCCAAGGCCAATATAATTGGGACGCGACCACATTTCGTTTCAATAAATTCTATTTAGGCAAACATGCCATGCATGGTTTGATTTATGACGCAGATTTTGAAATACTAAGTACTGAGGCTGATACCAATCATGCCATGGTCTGTCTTGAATTTAAATATGAAGGAACTGATCCTGGATTCCCCTTCCCCTATTCTATTCAAGTGCAATGGTCCCTTTTTAAACAACATCGTATCCATGTAAAAACGACGATTCAAAATAGATCAACTCAAACGATACCTATGATGGACGGATGGCATCCCTATTTTACTTTAGGAGGTTCAGTGAATGCATACGAACTTCAATTTAAATCGATGGGGAATATTGAAATGGATCAAGAAATGATTCCAACAGGGCAACTATTCGAAATGAAAGATTTTGAAAAAGGGAAAAAAATTGGAGTGACCCATTTTGATGATTGTTTTTTATTAGATCCAACAGATCCCATTGTAACCATTCGATATCAAGAAAAATCGATACAAGTGCATGCTCAACATAATTATCCCTATTTACAATTATATACTCCGGCGGATCGAAATAGTATAGCAATAGAAAATTTAAGTGGTGCACCCGATTGTTTTAATAATAAAATGGGGCTCCATGTATTGGAACCCCATCATACTATTTATTTTGAAACAACTTATCAATTTAAGACTGCATCACCGCTGTAATACTAATTTCAACATTCACAGACCTCGGTAATGTTTTTACTGCAACCGTCTCACGTGCAGGAAAATCTGCTGTAAAGTAACTACCATACACTTGATTCACTGCAGCAAAAAGACCCATATCGCTCAAAAAGATAGAAGTCTTAACAATATGATTGAAATTAATTTTGGCCTCATCTAATATCGCTTTGATATTTTCCATCACTTGCTTTGTTTCTTCCTCGATAGAAGATAAAACTAATTCACCTGTTGCTGGATCAAATGCAATTTGACCACTAGCAAATAAAAAACCGTTCGCAATCACTGCTTGACTATAAGGACCAATTGGTGCAGGCACTTTATTGGTTTGAATGATCTGTTTAGACATATATTTTATTTTAGAATTGCAATTTCTAATTTTTTGACCAAAACCAACCTATTTTTGTGGTACAATTTTAGAACTTGGCTAAATTATTAATCATAGATACGGCTTTAGAAAAAGCCATTGTTGCACTCAGTGATAAAGGCGTTATCGTGGGCGAACGAACACATAGTGAAGCGTTTAGCCATGCCAATTTTTTACAAGTCGCTATTGCCGAACTATTAGAAACTCAAAATTGTACCCTTCAAGAATTAGATGCCATTACAGTTACATTAGGGCCAGGAAGTTATACAGGCTTAAGGGTTGGACTCGCAAGTGCGAAAGGAATGGCCTATGCTTTGAACAAGCCACTCATTGGATTATCCAACTTAACCGCTTTAGCACATGCAGCCTTAAAAACAGTACCAACTGATTTTGGCACCGCATTTCAGGTCTTTTCGATGATAGATGCAAGAAGAATGGAAGTCTTTGGCGGTCTTTATGACTCCTTTTGCAATCCTACAGCAGCAGAACAAGCCATCGTCTTGGATGCAGTAACATGGGAAAAATTAATATCCATGCCAACCCTATGTGTAGGTAATGGAATAGAAAAGACGAAAAGTTTTTCAGCAGCGCATCCTGTTGTCTATCAAGAGCATACTTATACAAGTGTAGATTTACTAGAATTAGCCTCAAAAAAAATGAATCAAGGTCAATTTGAAGACCTAGCCTATGTGGGTCCTAATTACCTTAAGGAAGTCTACATTATTCCAAGCAAATAATACATATAATAAAATATTATGTATTATTTATTCATTAACTTTGCAATGAATCACAATTCATAACCCCCAATATGTAATTTGTCATGAATCAATCATTACCCTTGCTACAATTAGCCAATGGAACCACACCATTAAAAGTGGATTTAATTCATAGCAAGAAAGCTGCTATGATCTTAAGGGCTTTAAACCATAAGCTACGTCAACAAATTCTAAAATTAATTGACGAGCACCAAAAAATGACAGTCACCGAGATCTATGTAAAACTTAGATTAGAGCAGTCTGTTGCTTCACAACACTTAGCAATTTTAAGAAGAGCTGGTATTGTGGTAACAGTCCGTGAAGGTAAATTCATATTTTATATGGTAGATTACAACCGCCTAGAGCAAGTCAACCAATTTGTAGAACAATTAGTGGGATAATATGGAGTTAAGCTTAGCTCAGTTCATCGATTTAACAAAAGACGAATCAGTACAAATTATTGATACAAGAATAGGTGCTGAATTTTTACAAGGTTATATACCAGGCGCCATTCATGTTGAACTGGATGCCATTAAAACTTTGAATGCACTTAAAATAATAGAACCTGATTGTCCTATTGTATTGGTGTGCACAGAAGCTACAGCAACCATCGCGATCAAAAAATTTGAACTTCTTGGCTATACACAAGTAAAAGGCTATTTACAAGGAGGCTTCACCACTTGGGTTGAAGCGGATCAAAAAATAGACTTAATCATTGAGGTAGAAGTAGATGAGCTGGCCATGGACATCCCTTTTGACGAATACTTAATGGTATTGGATATTCGCACAGAAGAAGTATTTGACAAAGGCCATATCAAGGATGCGGTAAATATTCCTTTAATTGAATTTAGCGATCCTGGTGCTATGTCAGAATTAGATGAGCATTTTAATATTTACCTCATTGATGATACGGGTCAAACTTTATTATTAGCTGCTTCTGTGCTTAAAAAGCAAGGCATCCATAATATTAGAATTGTACAGGATGGTTGGGAAGCCGTTGAGTTTTTGAAAAATAAATTCAATATTGTTGCATCGCCTAAGAAGCCAAGCACTACAGAAGAATTTTAATCTACCTTGTAAGCACTAAAATGAAGTGCCACTATTCTACGATCAAATGTCCAAATTGTGCCGCATCATACCTGTATCGCCATCTTCGATGACTCCATAAATAATTTGCCGGCTGTTGCTTTATTTTTTCTTCAAGCACTTTAACGTATAAAGCGGTTAACTGACCATCTTTAAAATAATTGGGTGAAGTCGTCATCACTTCATAATGTGCATGGTAATAGCCCCTTTTAGTGCTGTAAAAGTGGATGAAAACTTGCGCTGTATTATTCAATTTGGCTCCTTTTTCTGGTCCTTTTACAAAAGGAGTAAGCTGTCCAAAAAAGGAAACCCAATAAGCAGATTTTGGATTACCTGGATTTTGATCTGCCGCCAAGGCCATTGCATATTGTCCACTGTTGGCATATTGATGAAACTGATTTTTGAAATTCGTAGCAGGGATCATGATACTGCTGTATCTTTTTCGCATGTCTAAAATCAATCGATCAAAAAAGGCGTTACTCAAGGGCATATACACTGCAATAAATGGATACTTGCCATATTTCGCTGCACCCCAATTCGCATATTCCCAATTGAAAAAATGCCCAGCCATCAATTGTACACTTTGACCAGAAGCATACAAGTCATTCAATACTTCTACATTTGAAGTAAATCTTTTATTGAATGTTTTATCTGACATCGAAATCAACTTGATGGTTTCAAAAAATGAATCCGTAAATTTTTGATAAAACTCTTTTGCAATCTGATTGCGTTCTTTTAAAGATTTGTTTGGAAAAGCAATTTCCAAATTGTGATGAACTACGTCTATTCTATACTTGAAAACCTTCCTTAATAAAAAAGCCACACCATCACTCAACAAGTAAATAACAGGCCATGGTATCAAAGAGATCAAATAAAATAAGGCGTAAAATATGGCATACATAAGCTAGTGGTTAACTTGGTTCTATCCAAGCATTATGCTCTTTAAGTAATAAAATTAATTCGTCTACCGCTACTGCACTATCAATATTGCGCTTCATCACTTCCTTTCCTTTATATAAAGTAATCTTTCCTACACCACTTCCAACATATCCAAAATCCGCATCTGCCATTTCACCTGGACCATTCACAATACAACCCATAATCGCAATCTTTAACCCTTTTAAATGATTGGTGACTGCCCTTATTTTTGCAGTAGTTTCTTGCAACTCAAATAATGTTCTACCACAGCTTGGACAAGAAATGTATTCTGTTTTTGAAATTCTAGTCCTGGTTGCTTGTAAAATACCGAAGGCGGTTGTGTTTAATAATTGTTCAATACTTGCATTATTAAAGTAATTGCGACCAGATACATTTGAACCATGTACACTAGCCTCATAAGCAGTTTTAGTTAAACCTAAACAGATGCCATCCCCAATACCTTCCAATAACAAAGCTCCTGTTTCAATTGCAAAATGAATCAAATGTTCATCTGTCGTATTCCAATCGCTGTCTGTTACCAAAATAATAGGCTGTTGAATTGCCAATTGCATCAAACGTATAGCCATTCGCCTAACGGCTTGCATGGCATTCTTTCTTTGACTGCTCAAACAAAATACCACCGTATTGTCTTTTGCAATTTGCAATAATAATTCATCCGCTATGGGATGTTGATCGCTATAGCAATCTATTTGAACAAAATTTAATAGTGGATGCTTAGATTCCAAAGCAATATAAGCAGCTGCATCCAAGATAGGATGATACTTATCTGTAAGATTGGCTTTAGCACAAACAGCCGGTGCTGCAATAATACTTAAAGTGCCAGGTAAATTAAATGTCAAAGGCGTGTTACCAATAAAAACATAATCTGCTGCTGCATCAGAGATTGCCCATTTGTCCGTTACAGCATCATAGGTATACCCTATTGCTATAAGGTCTGCTTCTTGAATGGTTGTTAAATGACTAAGGTCTGCAACTACAACTGGAACTTGTTTGCCCCCGATATTCTTCACAGCAAGCGTTGTATTTCTTTTATATTCAAAAGGGCTATAAGGCAATTGAGTCACAGCAGGCACTATGTCTGCGTCTTGATTATTGTTAAGCTGATACCTTTTTACTAGGTCTTTACAAACTGGTATTTCTAATTCTGGGTCTTCGGTTAAACTCACCCTGATCGTATCTCCAATGCCATCCTCTAATAAAGTGCCAATGCCGATGGCACTTTTAATTCTTCCATCTTCTCCATCCCCTGCTTCTGTCACCCCTAAATGCAATGGATAGATTTCATTGAATTCCTGTTGCATTTGTTGAATGAGTAATCGGTAAGCTTGTACCATTACTTGTGGATTACTTGACTTCATACTCAAAATAATTTGGTGGTAGTCCAGGCTTCTAGCAATCCTTAAAAACTCCATCGCACTTTCTACCATCCCAATTGCGGTATCACCATAGCGACTCATAATGCGATCGCTCAAAGAGCCATGGTTGGTTCCAATACGCATAGCCGTGCCATGTTCTTTGCAAATAAGCACAAGTGGTGTAAATCTTTCTCTGATGCGTTCTATCTCTTCTACATATTCAGCATCTGTATAATCAATCTGTTCAAATTTTTTCTTATCTACATAATTACCCGGATTCACCCTCACTTTTTCTACAATCTTTGCTGCAATTTCTGCTGCATTAGGGGTAAAATGAATGTCGGCTACCAAAGGTGTGTTGTACCCTTTTGAATTTAAGATCGCCTTAATATTAGCTAAATTTTCTGCTTCTTTTTTACTAGGTGCAGTCACACGAACCAATTCAGCACCGGCTTCTATACAACGAATAACTTGCGCAACCGTAGCTTCAGTATCCATGGTGTCG
>JBILQZ010000062.1:0-9118 GCA_044372935.1 Sediminibacterium sp.
ATTTTATTTATTGACCTGTGTATTGAACATGGCATGGATTATTGCTTGGCATTATTTACAAATTGAAGTATCGGTTGTCATTATGTTATTTTTTTTAATGACGCTTATTCAATTGTTTTTAAAAAGCAGACCAGTTCTTAACTTGTTAACGAATACGCAACAATTTTTATTGAACACCCCGTTTATAGTTTACCTAGGTTGGATTGCGGTTGCCACCATTGCAAATATTACCGCTTTATTGGTGGCTTACCAATGGAGTGGATTTGGCATTGATCCGGTATACTGGAGTGCCATCATGATCTTAATTGCTATACTACTAGCTTGGTATATGATTTATCAATTTAAAGCGTTGCCATTTAGCTTAGTTATTATATGGGCACTTTGGGGCATATACAATGCACAAGGTCCTGCTGCTCCAATCCTGGCTAAATTAACGGTTGCTGGCATTGGAGTTTTATTTGCTGCATTATTACGAAGTTTAATTCAAATGCGTAACAAAAATAAATTGGTGTAAATTGCAGTATGATAACGAAGCCGGAATTAAAATTACTTTTTCCTAACCTAGAAGAGGGTTTGTACGATGCGATTTTAGAAAATGCTGAAATCAAAGAAGTGCCAGCTGGCACACCACTATTAAAAGTTGGACAAAATATACGTTCAACCATGATGGTGATTGAGGGTACTGTCAAATTGTATCAAGAAGACGAAGAAGGCGATGAGTACTTTATGTATTATATCTCACCAGGCCAAGCCTGTGCAGTTTCTATGGTTTGTAGCTTTCAAGCAGAACAAAGCCAAGTATTAGCAAAAGCAATGACAGACGTGACTTTGATCTCTATTCCTATTAAATTCATGGACAAATGGTTAAGTGAATTTAAGAGTTGGCATTATTTTGTCATAAAGACTTATCGTACAAGATATGAGGAGCTGCTAAAAACAGTTAACGAAGTTGCTTTTAAAAATATGGATGAAAGATTAGAGTTTTATTTAAAAAAGCAAGTGGAGAAGTTTGGCAATACCATTAAGTTAACCCACCAAGAAATCGCATCTGATTTAAATAGTTCCAGAGAAGTGATAAGTCGTTTAATGAAGAAGATGGAAAAAAATGGCTGGATTGTCTTACATCGAAATAGTTTTGAGTGGGTCAGAAAATAATTAAAAGAACTATTGACAATCAATTATACAATAAAAAAAGGCCTCGAATTTCGAGGCCTTTTTTGTAGGAGCTATTTTAGTGGGGTAATTTATCTTTAAAATAGCCATAAGTCCAAGTACCCGCAATGGCACTCAGGATTACGACTAACACCGCATAAAATCCTGCACCAATATGTGCGAACAATGGACCAGGGCAAGCGCCTGTAAGTGCCCAGCCAAATCCAAAAAGCAATCCACCATAAATTTGTCCCTTATTAAAAGTTTTATCTGCAATTTTTATTTCTTCTCCATGTATGGTTTTAACATTGAATTTTTTGATTAAAAAAACCGAGATAGCACCAACTACTACTGCAGTGCCAATCACACCAAACATATGGAAGCTTTGTAAACGAAACATCTCTTGAATTCTGAACCAAGAAATAATTTCTGCTTTTACAAATACAATGCCGAATATTATACCCACTATGGTATACTTTAAATTATACCAACCCGGATGCGTTTGTTCTGAGGCATTTACACAGGCTGTATTACTATCTATATTTTGTACTCTTTCGTTATTCATTTTAATTTATTTATAAGGATAAAATCCAAGGTAAAATAATATTGGCCATAAAGAATCCTCCCGCCATAAAGCAAATGGTTGCAACAAGGGATGGCCATTGTAAATTACTCAATCCCATGATGGCATGACCAGAGGTACATCCGCCCGCATACCTAGTACCAAATCCAACTAAGAAGCCGCCTACAATCATAATGATGAATCCACGTAAACTCAATAAGGATTCAAAACTAAAAAGCTCTGCCGGCAACATATATTTGAAGTCACTGATGCCATATTGTGCTAATTCTGCTTGCAAAGCAGGGCTTACTTCAATCGGGGCATTGGTCATTAATAATTGATTTGCTAAAAATGCACCTAAGAAAATACCACCTACAAAAAAGAAATTCCAAATTTCTTTTTTCCAATCGTATTTAAAAAATTTGATGTCTGCTGGAAAACATGCAGCGCATACATGCCTTAAATTAGAAGAAATACCAAAAGATTTATTTCCTAAAATGAGCAATGCTGGCACGATGAGTCCGATAAGGATACCGGCTACATACCAAGGCCAGGGTTGTTGAATTTGTTCGATCATATTGTGTGGTTTTTATTTACTATAGAATTTTTTTATGGGTTTATATGGCCCATATTTATGTTGTGTTTCAGAAAAAGAATCTGCATAGGGTGCAAAAGCAAAGTCTAAAGGTTTTTTATCATACTTAGGCCAGTCATTGGATTGGTCTTTATGAGGTCTTGGTTGACTATTTACAAATGCAGCCACATCCCAACATTCTTCCTCTGTTAATTTTGGTGCATCATGAGACGTTAATAAATAGGGCATGTTATTTTTAACATAACCTGCAAAGTTGCTGATTCTAAATAAGCCTGCACCATCGTTGTAACTATGTGGACCCCAAAGCGGTGGATAAGCATATTCTAATTCATCTAAGGTGAACTGGCCTTCGCCATTTGCACCATGACAACTTTGACACTGCGCTGCGTAAACAATTTGACCTTTTGCCGGGTCTGCTGCACGATCCATGTATGCTAATTTTTCAATACCTGATCCGTGAGGTTTTGCTCCTTTTTCAACGTCTTGTCCCAACCATTTGATATAAGCATAGATGGCTTTAAATTCTCTACTATTACTATCTACAGCTGTTCCATTTAAACTTCTTTCCATACAGTCTGCAACACGCTTATAAATACTTTCTACCTGACCACTTCGATCTCTAAACTTTGGATAAGTAGAAAAAACTGCTGCATAATTATTACCCCATGCCTTGGCACCTGCTTGTAAATGACAGTTTTGGCAATTCATGCCATTGGTAATTTGAGCAACACTACCTTTGGGTCCAAGGTATTTAGAAGTGTGTGCAATTAATTCTTGTCCATAAATAACCAATTCACGTTCTTCACCCACTGTAGTATTGTCTAGGTAGATACTTGGTCCCACCCATGTACTATCAGTTTTAGCAATGGTTCCATCAATTTTGTAATAATCCCCAGCGATAAAGCCCACTAAATAGTATAAACCTATTAATGAAACGACACCAATCAATACTAGATATTGTTTTTTCATCTCTTATTCATATTATTCAATTACTAAATTAATTTCTGAAATGGTTGTTTCAAAATTACCTAAAATCATAGCTGGTTCCTTGAAGCTGAGTTAATAAAGTTGGCGATTGATCTGTTGCAATGGTTCTACCTTCTAGGTTAGGTGCAACAGGAGAATTGGTTGCTAAGTATGCTTTAATCACTTCGTGTAAACTTGTATTGGTAGCAATAGGGTTGCTAACTTTTTCTATTCTACATAAGGTATCGTTTGGGTCTCCTTCTCTTTCACATGCTACAATTTTATATATTTTAGTTTTATCTAAGGCTTTGCCTTTGATTTTTACCCAATTGACCCTTTGTCCTTTTGGTTTACCAATGGTACAATTCACTTCCATGCCAGCAAAGCGAACAAACCAACCACCAAATCGCTTACTAGGATCAGTAGCAAAGGCGTTTTCAAGTTCCTTTTCAAGCCATTCTAAAATTTGTTGGCCAGTCACTTCGCCCATTTTAGCAGTTGAATCCACTGGTAGCATATTCCATAAAAATTCGTTGGTAATAGCTACTTGATTTTTGTTTTCAGGTACTGCCAAGGGTTGACAAAATCTAAATCCATTGCTTAAAGCGATATCTGGTTTGAACTTCCACATCACCGCGTCTGTAATTAAATTGTCCATTGGGGTTTCTAAAACAAAATAACGAACCAATGGTGTTTTGGTATACCCAATCACTTGATTCATTTCGTTTTCATAGGGTGCTGCTATTTTTTCTACCAGTGCTAATGTTTTTTTATCTGCAGGATATTTTTCAGGATCTACATCTAATAATTCATACACATAGCTTTCTATTTTTCCGTCTTTCACTTTAATATCTAATTTGCCCAAGAAAGATCCAAATGCGCCACACTCAACCACTTTTGTATATTTTCCTTGAATAGGAACACGTACACGTTCATGTGTGTCCGCACCTAAAATAAAATCTGCGCCAATTATATTTGGGTCGTTTGCTAAACCAACCTGTTGTGCTAAACCCATATGAGTTACTACGAAAATGATGCCACAGTCTTCTACCTCTTTTAAGTATTTAATATACTTAGCTACATTATCTGTTGCATGTGTAAAGCCAATACCCTCGCTATATGCAGGTGATTGACGCTTTGGTACTAAATGATCAGTGTAACCAATAAAACCTACTTTAGCGCCAGCAATATATTTAATCCAATAAGGTGGATATATTAAAGTACCGTTGTCTGCATCATTGGTTTTATGCCACATGTTAGCACATATTTTTGCAGCAGTGGAATGCCCCATATCATAGAGCATTTTTTTCTTTTTATAAACTACTTCCCAGTTGCCTGGTAAAATCAAATCATATTTAAAGGCATTCATTAAAGGAATCAAAGCTTCCCCCTCTGATAAAGAAGCCACACCATGTCCATGAAAATAATCTCCACCGTCGTATAAAATATTTTGAGGATGACTCGTTCTTAATGCTTCAACCATGGTCTTTAGCACGGCAAGTCCGCCTCTTTTTTTATAAATAGCTTTACCATTTTCCCAGAAAAATTCATCATGTGTATGAATCTGTGCATGTAAATCGGTGGTGATTAAAATGCTAAATTCATTTTCTGCTTGAATTGTAGTTGCCTTATGAGCTGTTGATTTTTTAGTGGATGCTGTAGAATTCGCCAATGCACTATTGCCCACGGCTAAAGCAGCAGGCGCGCCAAACCCGAATAGGGCAGTATTTTTTATAAAACTTCTTCGAGCTTCATGTTTTTCTTTCATAGCGTACATCTTTGAAGGTGAAAAGTCCATTTAATTCGTAATAATTTAGGTGACTTTTATCACAAATCCTTTAATCCAACTAGAAAACTTAGAAATGAAAGTTTAAGATGAAGTTAAAATGCCCCATATCTGCTTTATTGATATAATATTTAGGATTATTATAGGTATTTCCTATAGCATCTTTATAAAAATAAATCACCTGCACTTCCCATCCCTTCCAAAACCCCGAAAATGCATAACGGGCATCCATATTGTATTGCATATATGAAGGAAAGCTATATTTATTCATAGCAAAATCTTTGATATCTGCTAAATCATAGTAACCAAGACCAAAATTTATTTTTAATGGAAGAGCACTAGCAGAAAATTTTGATTTTAAAACAAATGCATTTAGATCTCCATTTCCTTCGTTTCTTTCACCCAATAAAAAAGTATAAAAAGGATCACGCCCCCATTCTCTTGGCATTAAATAACGACCCTGTTTGGAAATTCTTGTAAAATTCAATGAATGATCCCAACTGCCAGTGTTTTTGCCCACTCTTGCGCCAATAACCAATGAAGATTGACTTGGATTGAAATAGGTTTTTTCTACTGCTTCGTTACCACCTTCCTTTACTACATTTTGACGAATCAATTGCAAGCCATAATAATAAGGGGCGTTGGTTGTTGGGATTTTGTCAAGCTGTATCAAACTACTATTAAAAATGTTTTCTACATACTGATTCCAAACCTGAAGTTGAAAATGATGCTTTAAATCAATTTCGGCACCAACAAGTGCAACCCCTTTTGATTCAAGAGCATCTTTGTAGCCTGATTTAGTGCCATCTGTATTGACCCCGACGGAATAAATACCAATAGATTCGCCAGTTTTATACCATTCAACAGTAGATCTTGGTGAGAATCGATTGATCCATCCACCATAAAATTTATTGTTTTTATGTTCGTATTGACTCCAAATACCTTGTACTTCTGTAGGACGCATCCTGCCATCTTGAAGATTTATAAATGGCGTATTTAAAAGTTGTTTTCCAACAGTAACCGTCAGCTTGTTTTTTTGATATTGAATATATAATTCTTCTAATCGATCGATGTCTGTTTTATTTGATGGATCTGTGATGTCAAACAAGCCAAGTTCATACCTATTAAGGGTGTTAGATAAAGGATGCGGTTTTGTTAAGTCTGACGAAAAAGCATCGTATACAAAAAATCCACTCACGCCCAAATGCAGGTTGTATATAGCTTTTGAGGTAAATTGAATACCTCCACCAATTGCCTGTGCATACTCTCTCGAACTATTTTGATTACTAGTGCTACTGTAAAATGTCCTCAAATGTCCATGCATGGTGCCCATTTGGAATCGATACAATAAATTACTTGAATCAATTACTTTTTGAGACTTGCCCCAAAGTTTCGGCGCTTCATTTAATTCTTGATGCTGTGCGCTGGCGTTTTGTATAAGCAAAAGACTACAGGCCATGCTAAAAAGGAATGGCTTCAACATTGAAAAATATTTATGGATTAGTGTCCTCCCGTTGGAAAGAATAACTGTTGTGCAATAATGTAAAGGCCCATGATTAAGACAAACCATCCAAAGCCTTTTTTTAATTTATTGCCATCGATTTTCTTACTTAATTTATCACCTATAAAAATACCGGTTATTGCGAGTGCGGTAACGGATAATAATAATGTCCAGTCCATTGTTCTGTTTCCTAAGTCGCCAGTGAATCCAATTAAGGACTTTGCAGCTATGATTAACAATGAAGTACCTACTGCTTGTTTCATTGGGAGTTTGCTTAACATCACCAATGCGGGGATAATTAAAAAGCCACCACCAGCACCCACTAGTCCAGTTAATACGCCAACTAAAGCGCCTTCTAATAAAATCATTGGATAATTAAATGACTGAGCTTCTTCTGCATCTTCTCCCTGAGCCGTCTTAGAGCGTATCATTGAAAAAGAAGCTGCAACCATCAATATTGCAAACAACATCATCATTAATAAAGCTTTTGTTATTTCAATGCCTGCAAAACTGCCTAGTTCATTTGGAATGGCTGGCACCAAAAATTTTCTTGTTGCATATACTGAAGCAATAGAGGGGATGCCAAAAATGATAGCTGTTTTTAAATTGACAAAACCTTGTTTGTATTTTGGCCAAGCGCCAACTAAACTACTAGCTCCTACAATAAATAGAGAGTAAGCGGTAGCAGTCACTGCATCCACTGCAAATAAGTAGACTAAAACCGGAACGGTTAAAATACTGCCACCTCCACCAATAAGGCCTAAAGAAATGCCAATTAAGATAGAAGCGATATAACCAATAATGACTGTTAATTCCATGTGTTGTTATTTGACACAAAGTTGTTATTTATAAAATAAAAGGTAGGTGATAAATGTCACCTACCCAATTAAATAGTATAAATTATTTTAGTAGATCAAATTTTTACATCTTTCCTTTCAATATTTGAGTCCAATATAAAAAGGGAAGAATATATCTTTTTAATATGAACATGCTCCATCTCTCTTTTGCCTGATTGAAGGGAAAAGTTTCCTGTGGATTGTTATCGTAGTCAAATTCGGCTAATATTAGTTTTCTTCTGCCTGTAATGAGTGGACAACTACTATATCCATTATACTGCCCAATTAAAGGACTTCCTTTGATTGCCAATAATAAATTTTGAACCAATATTGGCGCTTGTTTTCTAATAGCTGCACCCGTTTTACCTGTTGGTAAGGAAGAGGCATCCCCTAAGGAGAAAATATTTTTGTACTGAACATGCTGTAAGCTATGTTTATCTACATCCACCCATCCTGCAGCGTTAGCAAGCGGACTGTTTTTAACAAAGTCAGGTGCAGATTGTGGTGGTGTGACATGCAACATTTCATAGTTGATCCATGTTTCTACCTCTTTATTGTCTTCTCCAAATCCAACAAATTTCGCTCTTTTATTTGCCCCATCAATCTCTACTAATTTATTGTAATAATTTTCTTTGATATGAAATTTTGCAATGACTTTTTTAAGCGCATCTTCAAATTTTTTCACTCCAAATAATTTAGTTCCGCCAGACCAAAACTCCACTTGAATCTTATCTGACAAATTGTTTTTCTTAAAATAATCTGCAGCGATGTACATTATTTTTTGTGGCGCACCTCCGCACTTTACAGGTGTATGTGGGCTTGTAAAGATAGCCCTGCCTGATTTTGAATTTTTTAAACATTCAAATGTGTAGGGTGCCGTTTTAAAACTATAATTTGAGCAAACTCCATTTTTGCCGATATTTTCTTCCAATCCTTTGATTTCACTCCAATTTAATTGTATGCCAGGAGCAACGACTAAATAGTCATAGTTGATACTGTGACCCGTTTTTAGTGTGATACTATTTTCTGAAGGATTAAAACTTACCACAAAATCTTTAATCCACTCAACCCCTGCTGGTATTTGATCTGCTTCTGACCTTACTGTATCATTGATATTGTAAAAACCACCACCCACCATTGTCCAGGCTGGTTGATAATAATGCAACTCGCTTGGCTCAATAATTGCAATATCTAGAGAGGCATCTTTATTTTTCAATTGTGCTGCAACAGAGATACCTGCATTGCCCCCTCCAATAATTATTATTTGGTGTTTAGATTGCATAAATGTTGTTTATTGATATTTCTAAAGATTAAATATAGGGTCTAATTCTAAAATATAATGTGATTAAAATCACATTATAAAAATGACAACAATCATGTCTTTTTTAAATAAAAAAACATCTAGTGTGATAATTATCACTGTATAAACATTTGAGCCGATTCAACTTTGTGGTATCAATTTAATTATTAGAACATTAAAAAATACAACTATGAAAGTAGAACAAATTTACACAGGATGTTTAGCACAAGGCGCTTACTATATTGAAAGCGATGGTGAAGCAGCAATTGTAGATCCATTAAGAGAAGTAGCCCCTTATATTGAAAAAGCAAAATTAGATGGCGCTAAAATTAAGTATGTTTTAGAAACACATTTTCATGCTGATTTTGTATCTGGACATATTGACTTGGCGAAAAAGACTGGCGCAACAATTGTGTATGG
>JBILQZ010000063.1:0-9111 GCA_044372935.1 Sediminibacterium sp.
ATCCCAACCTTCTTTTTCAAAATAAACACGGTAAGAAGGATCTAGTCTTTTTAAAGCATAATAGTCGCTTACTTTTTTTCCAAAGGCATTAAAATACCTTTCAAAAATATCTGGCATCCAATACCAGCTAGGACCCATATCAAAAGTGAAACCTTTTGCTGTAAATTTTCTTGCTCTTCCTCCAGGTAAGTCATGCTTTTCAATTACTGTTACACTCCATCCTTTTTGTGCTAAGAAACTTGCGGCAGACATTCCTGCAAAACCAGCTCCTATAACAATAACTTTTTTTGATTGCGATGACATGAATTTAATAACGTTGGATCTTTTGTTTTAATATTTTTCTAGCAAAGTGGATTCTACTTTTAATTGTACCAAGAGGTTCATTGAGTGCTTCTGCAATCTCATTGTATTTATAGCCTTCTACATATAAATTAAACGGCGTTCTAAATAACTCTGGCAAATCGTGTATGAATTGATTTACTTCCTTCAAATTTAAGTTAGTTATTCCATCATTCACCACCTTATTGAAAGTTTGATCAATTAAAAAATCATTAGGGCTGCTATCTAACACAGTAGATTGCTTTGCTCTACGACGATAATCATTGATAAAAATATTGCGCATGATGGTATATAACCATGCTTTGATATTGGTACCTACATTGTACTTGTCTTTATTGGATATCGCTCTAAACAAAGTATCCTGGTATAAGTCTTTAGCGGACTCATGGTCTTTGGTAAGGTTGATTGCGAAAGGTCTTAGAAACTCAGCGTTTTCGGTAAGTAGTAGACTAAATTCTGCGTTTGACATACAATTTTGTTTAACATTTGAAAAGTAAAGTTAAACATAATAAAAGGATATCACCTAATTTTTGTTTAATAATTTTAAAAATAAATTAAACAAAATAATTCAAGCCCCATACAAAGCTAAATTGCTGACTACAAGCTAGTTATAAAACCAGTTGAGTCAGCAATCACTAAATGAAACACCCCTTAGAGGGTATTTGCTATTTGAATTAGGCTAAATTTCTTGTAAAAAGGCGATGGTTTCGGCCAAACTACGCTTCAATTGAATATTGCTTGCAATCTTACCTTTAAATTCCTGGATCAATTGACCCGATAAAATGATAGGCGTTTGAGGATTGATAGTTGCTAAATTGGCGAAAAACTTATCCAATTTAAAATTCCTTGCTGGAGAAGTAATATGACAATATAAAAAATCGATCTTTCTTACTTCTGTTAAATATTTTAAATCCACCATTGGTACATTGGCACCAAGGTAATCTACATACACCCCTCTTTGCTTCAATAGGAAGTGTACATATAAAAGACCAAGCTCATGGTATTCCCCTTCTGGCATGAACAATACAATACGCTTGCTATAGTTCACTAATGGAGGTAATTTTTCTATACCTAAGATGATCTTTTGTCTAACGATATTCGTTGCTAAATGCTCTTGTGCAGGATTAATATGATTGGTCACCCAAAGGATGCCTACGCGCTCTAAATAAGGGAAAATGATTTCGTTGATGGTCTTCTCGATCCCTTTTTGTCCAATATATAAATCCAATTGTCTTTCGAAAGCGACCATGTTCAATCCAACCATCTCTTTGATTAAGGCATTCACCACACGCTCTTTTTGAGCATCCAATTGGTTCAATGCCATAATCTTTTCTTCCATCTGCTCGGAAGACATCTTATCTATATGAGATATCTTAAATCCATACTTATTTAGTAAGGATACGTTTAGGATCACTTTTAACTCTTCGGCAGAGTAAGAACGGATATTGGTTTCAGTTCTTTGAGGCTGCAAGAAATTATAACGCTGCTCCCATATACGTATGGTGTGCGCTTTAATTCCTGAGATTTTCTCTAAATCCTTGATGGTATAAGATGACATACTACAAAAACAACAATTTGGTAGAATAGTTCATTCTCAAAGAGAATTAGTTTCGTTTTACCAATATTGTCTAACCTTTACTGTGATTTGATATCATTAGATTAACAAAACTACTTTTTTAACCCACGCAGGTACTCTCCATACCCACTTTTAGCGTATTTATCGGCTAAAACCAATAATTGAGCCTTATCTATAAAGCCCATTCTATAGGCTACTTCTTCGATGCATCCGATTTTTTGACTCTGGCGCTTTTCAATCACACGCACAAACTCACAGGCATCTGCCAAAGATTCAAAAGTACCCGTATCCAACCAAGCGGTACCTCTATTCATGATACCTACTTGTAGTTTTTTACGCTCTAGGTACACTTTATTTACGTCAGTAATTTCATATTCCCCTCTTGGAGAAGCAGGAATATTTTTTGCAATCTCTACTACATCATTGTCGTAAAAATATAAACCAGGAACCGCATAATTAGACTTAGGCGCTTGGGGTTTTTCTTCTAAAGACAAGGCGTTGTTGTTTGCGTCAAACTCTACCACACCATAACGCTCAGGATCATTCACCTCATAAGCAAATACTGCCGCACCTTCTACATCGTTGAATGATTGTACTAGTTTACTAAAACCAGCACCATAAAAAATATTATCACCTAATACTAAAGACACTTTATCCTTGCCAATAAAATCGGCACCAATCACAAATGCTTGTGCAAGTCCATTGGGCACTGCTTGTACTGCATAACTAAATTTGCAACCTATTTCAGCGCCATCCCCCAACAATCTTTTAAATTGATCATTGTCTTCTGGCGTCGTAATGATTAATACTTCTTTAATGCCTGCTAACATCAACACTGACAAGGGATAATAAATCATTGGCTTATCATAGATAGGCATCAATTGCTTGCTAATTCCTTTGGTAATTGGATACAATCTAGTACCTGATCCACCTGCTAATATGATTCCCTTCATAAGTTTCTTTTTTGTGTTGATCTTTATAAACTAGCTGCATATTCTGCAAAGCTGCCTAAGGTTTTGTCTTTTTCTGATAAGATAATTTCAGCAGCGCTTAATTTCCAATCGATGTTTAAATCTTTGTCATTGTACATAATGCCCACTTCGTTCCCTGGCTCGTAAAACTTATCTACTTTATAAAAGAAAGTTGCTGTTTCACTTAATACCACAAAGCCATGTGCAAAACCAGCAGGTACAAAAAATTGTTTGTGATTATCCGCAGTTAATTCAATTGCATAATGTTGTCCAAAACTTGGAGAACCTTTTCTTAAATCTACTGCAATATCCAACACAGCTCCTTCTAATACACGTACTAATTTTGCTTGAGCAGAAGCACCTCTTTGCATATGCAATCCTCTTAAGACTCCTTTTGTAGACCTTGATTGATTGTCTTGTACAAATTCAATATTCAGTCCGGTAGCTGCATTAAAATCCCTGCTATTATAGGTTTCAATAAAATAACCACGGGCATCACCATTCACTTTCTCATGAATAATAAAACAATCTTTCAGTGGGGTCTGTTCTACTGTCATTATCTGTTGGTATACATTTCGTTATAATATTGTTGGTAGGCGCCACTGGTAACATTGGTCAACCACTCCTCATTGCTTAAATACCAGTCAATGGTTTCTGCTAAGCCTTGTTCAAAAGTTACAGAAGGAGACCAACCTAATTCTTTATTCAACTTAGTCGCATCAATCGCGTAACGTCTATCATGACCTGGACGATCTTTTACATAAGTGATCAACGCCTCACTCTCTCCACTTGCTCTACCTAATTTCTGATCCATCTGGGCACATAACAATTTCACTAAATCAATATTCGTCCATTCATTGAACCCACCAATATTGTAGGTGTCTGCACGCTTACCTTGATGGAATACTAAATCTATCGCACGTGCATGGTCTTTTACAAATAACCAATCACGTGTGTACAAACCATCTCCATACACAGGCAATGGTTTTTTAGTCATGATATTATGGATAAACAATGGAATCAATTTCTCTGGAAAGTGATTAGGGCCATAGTTATTTGAACAGTTAGAAACGACAATGGGTAAATGATAGGTCTCTCCATAAGCACGCACAAAATGGTCGCTCGCTGCTTTACTTGCAGAATAAGGCGAATTAGGATCATACGGTGTGGTCTCTGTAAACAAACCTTCCTTGCCTAAGCTACCGTATACCTCGTCTGTAGAGACATGGTAAAACAAATGATCGCGTTGATTGTCCCAAGAACCATCATGCGCTTTTTCATAACTTAAATCATCCTTCCAATATTCTTTTGCCGTGTTCAGTAAGTTCACGGTACCAATCACGTTCGTGTACACAAAATCTAAAGGCGAAACGATGCTTCTATCTACATGCGATTCTGCCGCCAAATGAATCACATCTGTAATAGCATGCTTTGCAAAAATTTCTTTCAAAGCAGCAGCATCTAAAATATCTGCTTTTATAAAATGATAGTTCGCCGCCTTTTCGATATCCTTTAAGTTCTCTAAATTACCCGCATAGGTTAATGCGTCTAAATTAAAGATCTGATAATCAGGATATTTATTGACCATTAAACGCACTACATGCGATCCAATAAAACCTGCTCCTCCGGTAATTAAAATGTTCTTTTTCATAGTCATTTCTGAGGGCCAAAGATATTAAAATCAACATATATATTAGAAAGTAATTTGGCCCTAAATGACCTATCCATACAAGATTCTTACTACATTTAAAACCTAAATCGACCTTATGGTTCAAAAAGAAAGATACTACGCATTGGATGTTTTTAGAGGCGCTACTGTGGCCTTGATGATTTTAGTGAATAATCCAGGTTCTTGGGGCCATATTTTTAGTCCATTAGCACATGCTAGTTGGCATGGTTGTACACCAACTGATTTAGTTTTTCCTTTCTTTTTATTTGCAGTAGGTAATGCGATGGCTTTTGTAATGCCGAAATTTGAACAAGGCAGTCCGACACAATTTTGGCAGAAAGTGATTAAACGAACGGTCTTGATTTTTTTAATTGGCTTGTTTTTAAATTGGAGCCCTTTTGTAAAATGGTCAGAAGATGCATTGGTTGCTAAAACCTGGGAAAACATCCGCATACTAGGTGTCTTACAAAGAATAGCATTGGCTTATTTTTTCGCTTCAGTGATTGTATACTATGGCAAATCTAAACTGGCATTTTATATTGGGGGACTGATCCTGATTGCTTATTGGATGATGACATTTTTGTTGGGTAGCGCAGGACATCCCTATAGCTTATCTGGTTTCTTTGGCAACGCGATTGATCAAAGTATCTTAGGTGTCAACCATATATACAAAGGCGAAGGCGTGCCTTTTGATCCAGAAGGATTAGTGAGCACGATTCCCGCTATTGTTCAAGTGATTTTTGGATTTTTAGTAGGCGAATATATCCAAGCAAAAGGCAAGAGCTTCGAAATGTTAGCACAACTATTATTAGCAGGCGTGGTATTGGTATTAGCAGGCTATATCTGGGACTTTAGTTTTCCTATTAATAAAAAGATCTGGACCAGCAGTTATGTATTGTATACATCTGGTTTAGCTATTATTACTTTAAGTGTACTTATTTATTTACTAGAGTTTAAAGACAGCAAAGGTAGATGGAGTCATATTTTTGATGTATTTGGCAAAAACCCTTTGTTCATATTTGTACTGAGTGGCTTCTTGCCAAGGGTATTGGCATTATTGAGGTGGGTAGACCATACCGATGAAAATGGCGCACCCGTTTACACATCTGCATTGCCTTGGTTTTACCAACATGTATGTAAAAATATTTCGAGTGATTTACGTGTAGGCTCATTTGTTTATGCCATCTGCTTTATCGCATTCTTTGCAGTGCTTGCAAATATTTTAGACAAGAAAAAAATATACATCAAAGTATAAATTCAAAGTGAATTTATTTAAAAAGCCCAGCCGCTTTTTCTAAACTTTCTGGCTTGCCCACATCTAGTAAGATGCCGTCGCTATGGTCATAAAAATGAATGGCATAATGTTGTGCGATTTGTAAATACGCATCAATTAAAGAAAATTTACCTTGCAAATTCAAAGCTTCAAAGAAATTAGCATGTACTATTTGTATGCCGCTAAATGCCTTAGGAACAGCCATAGATGGGTCTTTCAAGGGATTAGCCCATTTCTCTTCTAAAGTACTATTGTTCTTCCAGCCACATAAAGTACCTGCTGTATTAAAAATTAAATTTCTACTAGTTGTTCGATTGGTCACCGCTAAAGTCGCCACCATTTCACCTTCTGATTTTTCGTCAAAAGCTTGGTCTGCTTTCATCATTTGACCTAAATCTAGATCCGTTAAAATATCTGCATTCATCACCAACCACTTGGCTTCGTTTTCAAAATGCTTTTTCGCCCTCAATAAACCGCCGCCGGTTTCAAGCACTTCATCCGACTCATCCGAAATATGTACCCTGGATCCCCATCCTCTATTTTTTTCAATGGCATCTATAATTTGATCCGCAAAATGATGCACATTCACCACCACTTCATCGATCCCGTAACTTTGCAAGTATTCAATATTACGCTGCAATAAAGACTTGCCATTCACTATCGCCAAAGCCTTAGGATGATGATCTGTAAAGGGTTTTAACCTTGTCCCTAATCCTGCCGCCAAAATCATTGCCTTCATAAGAAATTATTTTACCCAATTGGTTTGATTGGTATGCGCTAAAACCACTTTTACTTTATACTTATTTTTTAAATGTCTTGCAGTTTGTTCTGCAGCAAATACACTTCTATGTTGACCACCTGTGCAACCAAAATTAATTTGTAGCGATTCAAAATCTCTTGACAAATAATTTTCGACAGTGATGTCAATTAAATCCCAAACACTATTTAAAAAAGTATTCATCTTGGTTTTTTGTTCCAAGAAATCTTGCACTGGTTTATCTAAGCCAGATAATTTTTTATAGTCATCGAATCTGCCTGGATTTAAAATACCACGCATATCAAAAATAAATCCACCTCCATTTTCAGAAGCGTCAGTAGGTAACCCTTTTTTGTAACTAAAACTATTAATGGTGATTGTTAATGGCGTTTGCTCCGTTGCCTGTGTTGGCGTAAAACGATTCAAGACTTCATCACCGACCATCCATTTTAAAATACTTGCAAATACTGGCGTGTCTTTATCTAAAGTATACACTTCTAAAAAGCTTCTTAAATTGCGCAAACCCAATGGTATACTGGTTAAAAAGTGCGCCTTACGTTCAAACAAACCTCTAAATCCATAAGCACCTAATACTTGCAATAACCTCAATAAAACAAAACCATAGTATTGCTTTTTGAACAAACCTGCATCGATATTTTGACCAAGTACTTTGGTTGCTTCTTCGATATAATCATTTAATAAGCGCTCCTTCCATTCATTAGACAATTCTGCTTTCGCTTGCCATAACAAAGAAGCTACGTCATAAGGCATGCCGCCTTTCATACCCCCTTGGAAATCTATAAAAAACACTTCCTCCCCTTTCACCATAATATTCCTGCTCTGAAAATCTCGGAACATAAAATAATTAAAATGGCTATCCGATAATTGATCACTTAGCAATTCAAATTCATCAATCAAGGCTTGCTTATCGTAAGGGTATTGTAAAGTATCTAAGAAATAATATTTGTAATACAACAAGTCCGTTAAGACAGCATGTTTCCCAAAAGTTTTAGAAGTAAGGCATTTGGAATAGTCCAATCCTTCATCCCCTTTAAATTGTAATTGTACCAATGCTTTTAAACTTTTCTGAAACAACTGGTACACCCTTTCTGTCTTACCCTCTTTTTCCAACACTTCCAATAAAGAAACAGCACCTACATCTTCTTGGATATAGATCTGTTGATCCGCACTTACTGCCAACACTTTGGGCACCGGCAATCCTTTGGCATTAAAATGTGCTGCGAAATAAATAAAGGTTTCGTTCTCCTTTATATTCAAGTTAAATGTGGCGATATAAGACTCCGCACCTTGTTTGATCCTAAAATAAACTCGATCCCCTCCACTTTGTGGAATTTTTTCAATCGCATCCCAGGCCTTACCAGTTAGGGATTCATAAAGTTGTTTTATAGCTTCCTGCATTGCTTCCATGTGTTCAAAAAGGGGGGTTATTTAGCTCTAAAAGTAATTAATTATATCCTACCCTCCACAAAAACTGAAAAAAGTATTAAATTGATACAAATTAACACACATGAAAATTAAATTCAAGTTATTGAAGCAGGTTTTGACGCTCCTACTTCTCACAATTTGTTCATTGACCGCAATGGCTCAAAATTCAAAAATCAATGGAACCGTAGTGGACAGTAAAGGCAGCCCTTTAGAAGGGGTAACGGTGAAGGTACAAGCAACCAGTGCTTATACTACTTCCGACAAAACAGGTGCTTTCAGTATCAATGCCAAAGTAGGCGACTTACTTGAATTTAGCATTGTTGGTTTTGAATCCAAGAAAGCGAAAGCAACAACAAGTACCATAAATGTGGTACTTAGTGCCAGCACAACCGATCTTCAAGACGTGATCTTGGTAGGTAGTCGTGGTTCAGGTCGTGCTAAATTAGAATCCCCTGTTCCAGTGGATGTCATTAAAATTTCAGAAGTGGCGGTGAACACTGCAAGAATGGATTTAACTTCTTCTTTAAATTATGCAGCACCTTCCTTCAACTATAACAAACAATCTGGTGCTGATGGTGCAGACCACGTGGATATTGGTACTCTAAGAGGATTAGGTCCAGACCAAACCTTGGTATTGATCAATGGCAAACGTAGACATAGCACAGCGCTTGTAGGTTTGTTTGGTACAAGAGGTCGTGGTAATTCTGGCGTGGACTTAAATGGTTTTTCTCAGGCTTCAGTAGACAGAATTGAAATATTAAGAGATGGTGCTTCTGCACAATATGGTTCTGATGCGATTGCAGGTGTCATGAACGTTGTCTTAAGAAAGAATACCAACGAATGGAATGTAACTACTGGCTTAGCTGGTTATTATGATAAGAAATTCAACACCTACCAACATAAAGACAAAAAAGATTATTTATATAGCAATCCTATAGATGGTGTAACTAGTGCACTACAAGCAAATCGCGGATTTGATTTAGGTAAAAAAGGTGGATTTATTAATTTGTCTTTTGATGTATTAGATCAAGGCAAAACTTTCCGTCAAGCGGCTAGTTCAGATATCGCAGACAAAGATGG